>NZ_JAVROT010000057.1:0-3844 GCF_032162605.1 Mycobacterium sp.
AGCCTGTTCGAGCAGTCCGTGCTCCTCGCCTTCGACGCGCTGTTCCAGGCGCTGTGGAGCAACGAAGACCAGACCGCCGAGCGGCTGTGGGAACGCCACGCCAACATCGGCTGACCCGGCACACCGCTAACCCCCGAATAGCACACCGCTAAACCCCCAAATAGATGACAATTGACAGGAGAAGCACATGACGAAACTGCAGGTTGCAGTCGATTTGCTCACCACCGCCGATGCCCTGGCGCTCACCAACAAGGTGGCCCCGTACGTCGACATCATCGAACTCGGAACCCCGCTGATCAAGAGCGCCGGCCTTAGCGCCATCAGCGCAATCAAGGCTGCGCACCCGGACAAGGAGGTCTTCGCCGACCTCAAGACCGCCGACGCCGGCTTCCTCGAGGCCGATATCGCCTTCTCGGCAGGCGCAGACCTGGTCACCGTCCTCGGTGTCGCCGGTGACGCCACCATCAAGGGAGCCGTGGAGGCAGGAGTGAAGCACGGCAAGAAGGTCGTCGCCGACCTGATCGGCGTCGAGAACCGCGTCGAGCGAGCCCGTGAGGTCTCCAAGCTCGGTGTCGCGTTCGTCGAAATCCACGCCGGTCTCGACGAGCAGGCCCAGCCCGGCTACTCCATTCAGGCCCTCCTCGACGACGGCAAGCTCGCCGGTGTCCCGTTCTCGATCGCCGGTGGCGTGAAGGTCGACACCATCGCCGCCGTCCGTGACGCCGGCGCCGATGTCGCCGTCGCCGGTGGCGCCATCTACAGCGCCGCGGACCCCGCAGCGGCGGCGAAGGCGCTCAAGCAAGCTCTCGCCCGGTAGCCGCAAATCGCGGAGGTCCCCGAACACGGTGGTGTTCGGGGACTTTCGTCGTCAATGGTCAGCGCCGGAGACGTGCGACCGAACCGTTTCCCCCGTTTCCCGCGGCCCATCGTGTCGCGGCCGGTGGCGCGGGCATCGGCGAAGTCGAGGTTCTCGATGATCACCGCGGTGCACCCGGCGTAGGTAGCGGCATCGAGTAGGGCGGTGATCGCGGCGCGGACGCGCCCATCACGGCGCGTGGCGGGCAAGGCCCGCGGTGTCTACGGGGATGGTGATCGGGTCCCCGACCGGGTTCCCGGACCCGTCGAGCACACAGGCGGCGAGGTGATCGGCGTTGAGATCGACACCGAGCACTGGGCCGGTGCGCAACTCGTCGATCGACGGTGCCACCACGGTGTCCTGTTTCCAGGACGCGTCCAGATACCAACGCCCACGGGAACAGTCGTAGCTGATGTCGTCGCGCACCGCACACCGGCCCGCGACCCGCGTAGCCCATTCGGTGCCGCGGTGGATGAAAGCGACCGGCGCCTCGATGTCGAGATGCGTGCCGTGCTGGTCAACCAACGCGGCTGGGACTTTGACCCGCAACCGGCCCGCCTCATCGACGTGGATCGTTTCGTTGCCGCCAGCCTTGCCCGATTCGCCATCGGCGGTCGCAAACATCCGCGCGGCATCCCAGCGTGCTCGCCACTGGCCCTCGGTCAGCCCCGTATCATCGAGGTGGTTGCGGTTGCGCCACAGACGTTTTCCACCCACCGTGATCGACGGGCGCCCAGCGGCAAGGGCATCCTGGGCGGCAACCAGTCGGGACCGCAGCACCGCAAGGCGGCGAGTCTTGGCGAGCCGCTCATGAGCCGTGCGGTAACCACGCCGACGGCGGCCCGCTGTGGCGGGTGCCAGATCCTGCTCACCGGGGCGCAGCGCGCACCGCTGCTCTAGCACATCGACGGCTTGGCGTAGATCGCCGACGTGGGCGCTCAGGCCGCGCATACCCAGCTGGTATTGGTCCTCGACTGCGCGGGTGATCGCCCCTGCCCAGCGGGAGGGGGACACTGCGGTCACCTCGGCCTCGGTCAGGTGAATCCGGGTCCGGATCCGCACCCCCGCAGGCGCAGCCACCAGCACCGGACACCGATCCGGCGCAACGCCCGGCGCTCATCCGCCATGACCGACATTCTGACCGAGAGCACCGACAAACACGGTCGGGCCGACATCACGCCGGGCGCAGCGCAGCGCCTTGATCGCCCGGGTTGCGGGCTGACCGACCGACGCCCGCAGAGCCGGGCGCACCACGAGGTCAACACAATCGATCCCGATGCTCCACCACCACCGTCGCCACCTGGGGGTCAACCCACCCCGCCGGCACCGGCAAGACGCCCTCCCGAAACCAGCGATACGCCGTCTGCGGATGAACCCCCTCTGACTGCGCCCACTCCACCAAATTCACACCACAACCCGTACCCGCTAGAACACAGTATCGATCACTAACACGCACTATCCAGCCAACAGTTGTTACCACTTCTCCGCTGCCCCGGCCGAGATGACTATTCCCGAACCTGCTTCACCTGGACGGCATGTGCCATCTCCTCGGACAGATCGAACCCGCTGTGGCCGGACACCGTAATGGTGACCGAACCGCGCCTGGTCTCGACGGTGATGTGCGCGTCCGGAACGACGCCCGTCGCCCGCAACTGTCCCATGACGTCCGGATCCGACTGCACGTGCTCCGCGAGACGCCGGACGACGACCGCGGTCGGCCTGCCGGGCGGCACGTCCGTGAGCCGGATGAGTGTCTCAGGGTCGCCGATCGGGTGGTCCAGCCCGAGCAACCCGAGCCCCGGAATCGGGATGCCGTACGGCGACGTGGTGGGGTTGTTGAGCACCTTCACCAGGCGCCGCTCGACTTCCTCGCTCATGACGTGTTCCCACCGGCACGCCTCCGCATGAACCCTTTCCCACTGGAGGCCGATGACGTCGACCAGCAGTCGTTCGGCGAGGCGGTGCTTCCGCATCACCGACACCGCGAGTCCACGGCCCTTCTCCGTCAATTTCAGGCGGCGATCACCGGCGACCAGGAGGAGACCGTCACGCTCCATCCGGGCAACAGTCTGGCTGACCGTTGGACCGCTCTGCTCGAGTCGTTCGGCAATACGTGCTCGAAGTGGGCGGACGCCCTCTTCTTCCAAGTCATAGATCGTCCGGAGGTACATCTCCGTGGTGTCGATCAGATCCTTCACACTCACACCTCCTGCCCACCGGCGGGCCGCGATGCCCACCGGCGGGCCGTGAAGATCCTGGTCGCCTGTACTCCAGACACCGTCACCTCTGTTGCACCCCGTCTCTCGCTGGCGCATTCAGACATGCGGCAGATACCAGTGTCGAAAGCTCTGAGCGCGAATGCACTTGGCCGAGCGGCTAGTGACAGCTCCCCGTCCGGCTAGGTGGGGCGGCCTCGAAACCGCCGTATACATAGACAACAGCACGACACTGAAAACCGAAAGGGGAACGGTGACTATGGAACTGGGATTAGTCGGCCTGGGAATGATGGGCCTGAACATTCGCGGGCGTCTACGTGAACGGGGACTCGCGGCGATCGGATACGACCCGCACGTCGCCGACAGCGATGTGGATAGTCTCGTAGCGTTGGTCGAGTCGCTTACCACCCCGCGAGCGGTGTGGGTGTTGGTTACCGCCGGGGCACCAAACCCCCAGGTGATCGGGAAGCTCTCTCGCCTTCTCTCACCGGGTGACATCGTCGTCGACGGCGGCAACTCCCGGTTCACCGACGACACGGTCAACGCGCATATCCTCGCCGAACACGGCATCAGCTATCTCGATTGCGGCGTCTCCGGCGGGGTGTGGGGACGACAGAACGGCTATGCGTTGATGGCCGGCGGTAACGCCGCCGACATCGACCGGTTGATGCCGGTCTTCGACGCGTTGCGCCAGGACGGTGACAGGGCGGACTCCTTCGTCCACGTCGGCCCGGTCGGCGCAGGCCACTACGCGAAGATGGTGCACAACGGC
>NZ_JAVROT010000058.1:0-32181 GCF_032162605.1 Mycobacterium sp.
CCGCCGCATCGGCATGGACGGTTCGGCGTTGCTCGACGATCTAGTGCCGAACCTTCCCGACGACGTCTCCGACCGCCTGAAGGACCTGCACTCCCGCTACTACCAGGAAAGCACCGGCCTGCTCAGGCCGCTCTCGGGCGCAGTTCGCCTTCTTGACGTGGTCGCAGCGTCGGGTCTGCAGGTGGTGTTGGCGACCTCCGCCCCCGAGGACGAACTCAAGGAGTTGCGCAGAGTGCTCGACAGAGACGACATCGTCTCGGCGGTCACGTCGTCGGAAGACGTCGAGACCGCGAAACCCGAGCCACGCATCGTCGAGGTGGCGCTGAAGAAAGCCGGCGTCGAACCCGATCGGGCCGTGTTCGTCGGCGACACCGTGTGGGACATCCGTGCCGCGGCCCGCGCCGGGGTGTCGTGCATCTGCCTCGAGAGCGGGGGCATCGATCGTCGACTGCTCTTCGCCGAGGGCGCGGTCGCCGTCTTCGAGAACCCCCTCGACCTGGTGGATCACCTGGACGACTCAATGATCGGACAGTGGGCCGCCGAGACACCGGGTGTCTGATTGATCCCTCAGGACTTGTCGACCCGCTGGATCAGCGTCCTGGTGGCCTTCTCCATGATCGCCTGCCGCTCGGTCACCTCATTGGCGCGGGCGGCGCGCTTGGCCGCGGTGGCGATCGTCAAGCCCTGCTCGTAGCCTCTGACCACCCGCGGATCGACGTACGAGGACCTCGCCACCGCGGGCGTGTTGCCCAGCTCCTCGGACACCTCCTTCATGACCGCCGACTCCACCCGCTTGATCACCATCTTCGACACCGGCGGGTCCGCGTCGACGAACGCCTCGGCGGCGAGCACCGTTCCGTGCCAGGTCCGTAGGTCCTTGACGGTGTAGTCGTCGCCGAGGAGTTCCTTGAACCGCGCATTCAGGTCGTCGGCGTGGACGTCGGACCACCCGGATGCCCTGCGGACCACCAGGAATCGCTCGCTGGGACAGTTCCGGCGCAGAAGCGATCGCACGGCCGCAACGACCGCCGGGTCCTCGATCTCCATGGTTCGCCGGACACCGCTCTTCGCGGGGAAGTCGAATACCACCGCCCCGCGCCGCACCGTGACATGTTCACACAGCAGCGTGGCGAGGCCGTGGGACTCGTTCTCCTGCGCGTACTCTTCGCCGCCTGCGCGAAAGTAGCCGAGGTCCACCAAGTGCAGTGCCAGCGCGAGCACGCGCTCACGCTTGAAGCCGCGGCCCCCGAGATCTTCGGCTATCTGCGCACGCCAGGCCGGGAGCCCCTTCGACATCTCCAGGGCACGCTCGAACTTCTCCTCGGCCCTGTCGTCCTGCCAGGCCTGGTGATAGAGGTACTGGCGGCGGCCGGCGACGTCGGTCCCGACGGCCTGGATGTGCCCGTTGGAGTACGGACTGATCCACACCTTCTTCCAGGCCGGCGGGATCACCAACTCCTTGATGCGGTGGAGGGCCTTCTCGTCACCGAGCGGTTCGCCGTCGGGCCCCTCATACGAGAATCCCTTCCCGCGACGAATGCGCGCAACGCCAGGACCCGTCAACACGCTCTTGCGAAGCCGCACCCTGTTCCCTCAATCCTGTTGTCTGCGAATCGCTTCGGGGCGGTGGACCGCCTCACCGCCACTGTTGTCGCTGCGCACCCGGTACTGCGGATCCTCCGGCGAGGCCCGAACGGTTCGCTTGGCCGCCAAGGTGTCGTCGGTGATCTCCTCCTCGACGTCGCCGACTGCCGTGCCGCCATGGCTGTCCCATTCGACCCGGTCGCCCTCGTGAAATTCCTTCTTCGTCATGGCCGCGTATTACCCCGGGTTCGCCCATGCGAAGCATCGCCGCCGCCGAGTGGTGGGAGGATGCGCCAGTGGACGTACGCATCAGGAACAACGTGACGCTCGCCGGGGTGGAGTCGGGGACGACGATCATGCTGGCGCACGGATTCGGGTGTGATCAGAATCTGTGGCGCCTCGTCATCCCGCGTTTGCAGGAGGACTTCCGGCTCGTCCTCTTCGACCACGTCGGATCCGGTCGGTCCGATCCCGGCGCCTGGGACGCGGACCGCTACTCCTCGCTTCACGGCTATGCCGAGGACATCGGCGAACTGGTCGAGGAACTCGACCTGTCCGACGTGGTCTTCGTCGGACACTCCGTGGCCGCGATGATGGGCGTGCTCGCGGTGGCCACCGATCCAAGCCGGTTCGCAAAGTTGGTGTTGCTGACCCCGTCGCCGTGCTACCTGGACCACGACGGCTACACCGGTGGGTTCTCGCGTGCCGACATCGACGAACTGCTCGAATCGATGGAGAGCAACTACCTCGGCTGGTCGCGGGCCATGGCGCCAACGGTCATGGGCACGCCCGACCGGCCCGAGCTCGAGCAGGAGCTCACGGACGCGTTCTGCCGCAACGATCCCGCCAAGGCCCGGGTGTTCGCCCGCACCACCTTCCTGTCGGACAACCGCGACGATCTCAGCCGCGTCGGCGTGCCCACACTGGTCATCGAGTGCGCGCACGACACGCTGGCCCCGCGAACGGTCGGCGAATACACCCATCGGCACGTCCGCGGCAGCGAGCTGATCACGATCGAGGCCACCGGCCACTGCCCCCAGCTGAGCGCTCCCGACGACACCGCGGCGGCCATCGCCGCGTTCGCGGGCCGGCCGTGACCGACGAACTGACGAGTCTGCGCGATGCCTTCGACAACGCGCCGTGTGGTTACGCGGTCACCGACCCCGACAGTGTGATCAGGGCGGTCAACGCCACGCTGGCATCGTGGCTCGGTCGTCCGCGGGACTCCCTCCTCGGGACGCACTTCGCCGATCTGCTCACCAAGGGCGGTCGCATCCACTACGAGACTCACTTCGGGCCGATGCTGCTCGCGTCGGGCAGCCTCGGTGGCATCACGGTCGACCTGGTCGCATCCGACGGCCGACGGATCCCGGTTCTGGTCACCGCGAGCGTCAAGCTCGATGCCGACGCAAACCCCGTTCTCATCCGCATCATCGCCAGCGATGCCTCCGATCGACGGTCCTACGAGCGAGAGCTCCTCGAGGAGCGTCGCCGAGCCGAGGACGAGCGCGGCCGAGCAGTGAGTTTGGCAGAGACACTTCAGTATTCGCTTCTGCCACCCTCGCTGTCGCCGCCGGCGGGCCTGGACGCCGCCGCCCTGTACCACAGCCCCTCCGCCGGTGACGTGGGCGGCGACTTCTACGACCTGTTCCCGCTGTCCCAGGACAGACACGGCTTCTTCCTCGGCGATGTCTGCGGAAAGGGCGTCGCGGCCGCCACGTTGACGTCACTGACCCGCTATACCCTGCGCGCGGCGGCGGTCAACGACGATCATCCCGTCAGGGTCCTGCACACCCTCGACAGTGTGCTGAAACAGGACACCTATGCCGGACGCGGCTGGTTCTGCACCGTGCTGTTCGGGGTGATCAGCAGGCACGCAAACGGATTCGACATAGAGGTCGCCAGCGGCGGGCACCCTCCCCCGCTGCTGCTCGCCGGTGACGGCACCGCCGGCTACGTGCCGACCGAGGGCGGACAGGCCGTCGGACTGTTCGCCGAACCGACCTTCTCGTCGGCCCGGATCTCGTTGTCGGCGGGCGACACCGTGGTGCTCTACACCGACGGCTTCACCGAGGCACGCACCGGCACCGGCCGGGAACGCTTCGACGACGACGGCGCACTCCTGCGGTTCGCCGCGGCGCAATCACCCTGCAGTGCAACGGAAGTCGTGGCGGCGATGAGAGCACTCATCGAGGAACTGGGGACCGGCGTAGAGGACGACGCCGCCGTCCTCGCACTCGGCGTGCCCTGAGTCAGACGAGCTCGAAGTTCATCGTCACCGTGGTGCCTGTCGACGTGCCGTCGAGGTTGACGTCACCGCTCACCGCGCGCATCAGCGGCACGCCGCGACCGCGTGCCCGCGGGTTCGCATCCGGTAGCTTCCACGAGCCGAAATCGGTGATCTGAATCCGGATCCCGCGTCCCTTGGCTTCGACGTCGACGAGCATCCGTCCCGGCGCCCTGGCGCGATAGCCGTGCTCGATGCTGTTGGTGCACGCTTCGTTCACGACCAGCACGATGTCCCCGGCGAGGTCGTCGGGGATGCCGGTTGCTCGCAACCAGCTGCCGAGCTGGCCCCTGATGTCACTCAGCTGATCGGGCGTGGCCGGCACCTCGAGCTGCAGCGGAGCGGGCGGCCGCCGGTAGACGACGATAGCGACGTCGTCATCGAACCCCTCCGTCGGCGCCAGCCGGCTCAGCACGGCGTCGGCAACGGCTTCGGCCGGGAACTCGATCATGTCGGCCAGCACCCGGCCTGCGCGTTGAATTCCGTTGTCGATCATGCCGTCTCGCCGCTCCACCAGTCCGTCGGTGTACAGCATCAGGGTCGAGCCCGGCGGTAGGGACTTCGACGCCTGGGGGCGTGGGCCCGTCTTCTGCACGGCCAGCGGCACGGACGTGGCACCGGTCAGCGTTTCCGGCGGCACGCCCGTCCCTGCGAGCAGTGCCGGGATGTGGCCGGCACTGCTGTACGTCATCTCACCGGTCTCGGTGTCGATGGTGCAGACGAAGACGGTGGTGCAGTAGGCACCAGGGATGAGCGCCGCGGCCGAATCGAGTTCCTCGAGCAGTCGGGCGGGGGCGGTGCCGTTGATCAGCAGGACGCGGGCCGAACTGCGAAGCTGTCCCATGACGGCCGCAGCCGAAAGTCCGCTTCCCACACAGTCACCGACGACGACGCCGATCCGGTGGTCGCCGATGGCGAGCACGTCGTACCAGTCGCCACCGATCTCCAGCGGTGAGACGGCAGGCTCATAGCGGACCGCAAACCCCACCGGGGGCTTCGTGGTGGGCATCATGGTGCGCTGCAGGGTCAGCGACGCCTCTCTGGCAATCTCGAACTGACGGACGTGCTGTACGGCGAGGCTGAGGTGCCCGATCAGGCCGGCCACCAGGATGCGGTCCTCGTCGCTCGTCACCCGGGGTTCGGGGTACTCGAACCACAGCACCGCGTCGGCGCCGGACAGCACCGTCATCATCCCCCCCGACATCCCCCCCGACATCCCCGCCGCCCGGCCGGACCCATCCGGGGACGGGACGGCCTCGACGGCCAGCGGTGGCCAGTCTCGCGCGCCGGAGAAACCGCTTCGCAGTCGCGGATCGAGGTCGCGCCACGCGGCCACCCCGGGTGTGCCTGCCACCTGGACCGACGGGTCCGAGCCCGCCTGGGTCCACATCACGGCGACCACCCGCTGCACCTCGATGGAGGCAGCTACCACCGCCAGCAAGATGTCGAGCACCTCCGCGACGCTGGTGGCCACACCCAGCGCCGTGGCGAGCCGGACGACGGCTCTGCGGCGCACCTCGGCGGAACGCTCGGTCGTGACGTCCCGAATCGTGCCGACGTACGCGCCGCTGTCATCGCCCTCCTCGGTGACCGAGTTGATGCTCACCAAGGCCCACGAGATGTGGCCGTCGCGGTGCCTGATCGGCGTCTCGGACTCGAGGCTGCCCTCGCGCACCAACCGGGCGAGTTGATGCCGGGCCTCCGTCTCGTCGACCAGCCACGGGTAGGGCCAGCGGTACGGCAGGTCCTCGAGACCGCAGCCGGTGATGGCGGCGAAGGCCTCGTTGACCTCGACGACGGTGCCTTCGTGGTCGACGACGAAGAACCCTTCCTGCAGGGAGTTGACCAGCGCGCTGCGGAACGCGTCACGGTCTTCGAGGTCGTCGGCCCTGGCTCGTTGCTGCTGGTAGCGCTTGGTGCCGTCGAGAAAGCCGCGGGTGGCGATGTCGAAGGTGGCCAGCGCCTGAAGCAGGAACTGCAGGGCCGTCGCGTGCGCCACCTCCGACCCAGAGTCGGCGGCCGCCTCCTCGACGACTCGGAAGTGGCCTTCGACGATCTCCATCATGCTGAGCCGCTCCCGCAGTGCCCTGCGGCCCAGGTCGTGACCGACCGCCAGGCTCGCCTCGCCGCCGTCGCTCAGGTAGTGACGCAGCGCTGCGGCATAGCACTCCCCGAAGTCGCCATCCGGCATCAGGTCGAGCCTCTGTGGCGGGCAACCAGGACCAGCGCGTCATCGGTCACGCGCGTGTGTTCCCCCAGAATTCGATTTGCAATCGCCTTGGCCGAATCTGCAAAGTCGAGTGCGTCGAGGTGGTCCTCGGTGATGCCGTCGGTGGCCACGACGAGCAGGTGCCCCGGGCGCATCTCGACGACTTCAGGAGCGGGGATGCGGGGAACTCGAAAGCCGACGATGCCGTTGGCGAGCCGGACGAAGGAGCTGGTCTCGAGACCGCTCGACCCCCTCGAGACGAGAGCCGCGGTGACGTTGCCGACGCCGACCCAGTGCAGAGCGTTGGCCTCGAAGTCGATCCGCGCCAACGTCATTGCGGCGCCGCGCGTGGTGGCCAACTCCCGATGACAGGCGCCGATGAGGTCCTCGAGTGACTCCTCGACGTGCTGGGAGATCACCTCGGTGGCGCGCGCCGCTGCCGATGCCGCGTCAGGCCCGTGCCCCAGCCCGTCGACGACGCCGAACAACGCCGCCGTGGCGTCGACCTCGACGGCGACCGCTTCGTCACCGGACGTGGCCTGGCCGGGCAGTGGGCGCGCCGCGACCGCCCACTCGATGGGCCCGAACCGTCCCTCGTCGGCGAAATGGCGTCCGGTCACTGCTCCGGTGTCCACTTCCACATCTCGATCGTCGTGCCGCGTCCCGGCTCCGAGTCGACGATCAGGCGGTCCATCAGCCTGCGGGCACCGGGCAGTCCGAGTCCGAGGCCGCGGCCGGTGGAGTAACCCTCCTCCATCGCCCGGTCGACGTCGGTGATTCCCGGTCCCTCGTCGTCCGCTCGTACCACCAGGGCCCGGCGACCTTCCCGGTCCTGCACGTTCACCCGGATCGCACCGCGCCCGGCATAACTCGTGATGTTCCTCGCGATCTCCGAGATCGCCGTCGCGATCATCGTGACGTCGGTCAGCGAGAAGCCGAGTTCGCGCGCGAGTTGGTGTCCCGCTTGGCGCGCCGTGACGATGTCGTCGGAATCGTTGACGTCGACGACCAGGTCCGGCAATTCAGTCGGCACCATCTCGCCCGTTCGTCGGCTTTCGGCGCGGTGCCTGCTTCGGGTTGAGCAGCGCCAGACCTTCCTCGAGGTCCAGTGCGGTGTGCATCCCGTCGAAGACCAGCCCGAGCTGCACCATCGCGAAGGCCACCTCGGGTTGCAGCCCCACGATGACGGTGTCGGCCCCCCGCAGGCGGGTCATGTGGGCGATCGTGCGAAGCGACCGTGCCGCATAGGAATCCATCACGTCGATCGCCGTCACGTCCACGATGATCCCGCGCGCCCGAAACCGACTGACCTGCTCCATCAGATCGTGACGAAGCCTTTCGGTGTCGGAGTCCGTCAGCGCGGCCTGCACCGTCGCGATGAGGATGGTCCCCTGTTTGAGGATCGGTACTGGCATCAGAATCCGTCGTCCGGCCGGCCTAGTCGCCGGCGCGGGTGACCTCGTAGCCGAGGAGGCGTTCGGCCTCCTCGATGCCGCCCTGCAGGTCGCCGACGGCATTCATCTTGGACAGGTCCAGCCCGATGGTCACCAGGGTCAACGCGATGTCGGAGGACAGCCCGGTGATGATGACGTTGGCGCCCATGAGCCCGGACGCGTCGACCGTCTGCACCAGGTGGTTGGCCACCGTCGAGTCGATCGTGGGCACACCGGTGATGTCGATGACGACGACCTTGGCACGGTTGGCGCGGATCGCGCGGAGCAGCTGTTCGGTCAACTGCCGTGCGCGGGGGCTGTCCAGGACGCCGATGATGGGAAGGATCAGCAGCTGCTCGCGCACCTGAAGGACCGGGGTCGAGAGCTCGCGGATGGCCTCCTGCTGCTGCCGGATGATTCGTTCGCGCTCCTGAACGAAGCTGACGCCCACGGTGTTGGCGATCCGGTTGGCCGCGGGCTCATAGGCGTCGAGCACGCGGTTGAGGAGGTCGAAGTCGGTCTGGTACTTCTCGAACAGGGACCGGGCCAGGACGTCGCGGAGCAGCAGCACGATGCCGAGCACCTCGTCGGTCTCGACGCCACGCGGAATGATGCGTTCCGACAGGTCGCGCGCGTAGGCCTGGAGCGCCTCCACGCTGCCCGTCTCGAGCACCTCGACGTAGTTGTCGTAGACCGCGGTCGCCTCGGAGAAGATCTCTTCGGGCGTCATCGCCGTCAGCAGCTGCGCCTCGGTGATCCGGCGCGCCCACTCCTCGCGCAAGGCCGTCCGGTTGAAGCGCAGGTGTTTGACCAGCTGAGGCAGCAGTCCCTCGGTCGACACCGGTTGGTCCGTCATCACATCGTCTGACATGTGTACTCCCGCTGACGCCCACCCCCTCGGCGAGCCGCCGATCTTGACATTAGCCTGAGTGGTGACGCGAGAGCCGCCGACTCGTTGATGTCCAGCCAACGTGGAGGGCACTACGCTCATCGTGTCGCACCGCGTGCGCGCCGAGCCAGGGCGCTTTTAGGGAGGGATGGCCGTTGTCAGCAGCCGATGCGATCTCCACCTCGGTCGAGCCTCGAGACGGGGTCACCGTACTGGCGGTGGACGGTGTGATGGATCTCGCCACCTCGCCACCGCTGGAAGAGCTTCTGACGCAATTGATCGATGAGCGCCCGTCGGGACTGATCATGGATCTGACGGCCGTGTCCTTCCTCGCATCCGTTGGCTTGCGGATCCTTGCCGAGACTCACGAAAGGGTCGGCGGCGCGGGTAAGTTCGCGGTGGTGGCCAGCGGACCGGTGACGGCACGCCCCATTCAGCTCACAAAACTCGACGAGTTCCTGGCCGTCTACGCCACGGTCGATGAGGCCGTCGCCGCTCTGCGCTCCTAGTTCGCTCCGGCCGCGCACGACAGGCGGCATCCGGCGGTAGTTCGACGTCTCCTAGGAGCACCCCGGTACTGTCGGATGACTGTCAAGCAGGGGCGGTGTGCACTGTTTGATTTGATGCGACGTTCAAAGGATGTGCTTGCCCATGGGCGCCCTGCGCGGCCCCGACCCGACGGCCGGCGTCGGCGTCGGCGTCGGCGTCGCAGCACAGACGCGACCGTTGACCCTGTTGCTCGTCGAGGACGACCGCGGGGACGCGCTTCTCGTCGAGGAACTGGTCGCGGACGCCAACATCGACATCGACCTGACGTGGGCGCAATCGATGGCGGACGCGGAACGAGAACTGGCCCTGGTGCGGCCGGACTGCGTACTGCTCGACCTCAATCTGCCCGATGCCAACGGCATCGCCGCACTCGATCGCGTCGCCAAGTGTGATCCGAACATCCCGATCGTCGTACTGACCGGCCTCAACGCCGAGCACTTCGGCGTCTCGGCCCTCGCGTCCGGCGCCCAGGACTACCTGGTCAAGGGTCGCGTCGAAGCCGAGATGCTGCGGCGGGCGCTGCTGTATGCGATCGAGCGCAAGCGCGCCGAACTCACCTCCGCCGATCTGCGCGCCAGCGAGCTCAGGGCTCAGGAGAACGCACGTCTCGAACGCGGTCTCCTGCCGTCGCCGTTACTTCTCGACGACCCCGGCGTCGACATCGTCGCCAAGTACCGTCCCAGTCGCCAAAACGCGCTCCTCGGCGGCGATTTCTACGATTTCGTGCAGACCCCCGACCGAACCGTGCACGTCATGGTCGGCGACGTCTCGGGGCACGGACCCGACGAGGCCGCACTCGGCGTGGCGCTGCGAATCGGCTGGCGGGCACTGACGTTCGCAGGCCTTCGCGGCAATGAGCGCATGCGCCAGCTCGAGCGGGTCCTTCGCGCCGAGAGCCCCGGGCGCGGCATCTTCGCCACGGTGCTCAGCATCGCCATCTCCCCCGACGGCCTCGGTTTCAACGCGGTCCGCGCTGGCCATCCCGGCATGTTGTTGCATGGCCCGAACTCGGTGGAATGGCTCGAGCCGCCCGCCGGGCCCGCCCTAGGCCTCGGTGGCACGGACTGGCCGATAAACGAGCTGGAACTGCCTGCGGGGCACGGTCTCCTGCTGCTCACCGACGGACTGTTCGAGGGCCACTCGGGGGTGGGCAATGAGCGACTCGGCGAGGACGGGCTCCTCACACTGGCGCGGTCGCACGCCAGCCTTCCCGGTTCGGCGTTCGTCGAAGCGATCATCGACGGGGCCCACGACCTTGCGAAGCGGCACGGCGGGCTCAGCGACGACATCGCCGTGGTGCGGGTGGAGCGGACGGACCGATGACCACGGAGACGCCGGTGCCGCCGATTGTGGACGGGACGTACACTCCGCGAAGGGAGTCTCCACTCACCGTGCAGGGCTGGCAGACCCTGGTGCTGTCGATCATGGGTGGTCTCGTGCTTGCCGGCGCCATTGCGGGCACCCTCCTGCTGAACCGCTACGACCGCGTGTCCCACGAGCTGATCGACGAAGTGCAGCCTTCGCGCTCGGCGGCCTACCGACTGCAGGCCGCCCTGCGCGACCAGGAAACGGCGATCCGCGGATATGCCATTTCCGCCGACCCACAGTTCCTCGGCCCGTACGACGATGGCAAGACCGCTGAAGCCACCGCAGCCAACGACATTCGGCAACGAGCCGGCCAGCGATCCGCACTCACCGAAGACGTCGACGCCATCGAGCAGGCGTCTGCCGCCTGGCGGGCGTCGTTCGCCGACCCGCTGATCGCCCGCATCATCCCCGGCGCACCGACCATCGTGGACCCCGCCGTCGCCGATCGCGGCAAGACCGAATTCGACGGCATGCGTCAGCTGTTCGACACGCAGAATGAACATCTCACCGAGGCGCGGGACTCGGGCATCGTGAATCTCGACGGCATCCGCACCTGGCGCAACGTGGTTTTGATCGGAATCATCGTGGTGCTTCTGGCGACGGCGATCGCCCTCGCAATCGTGATGCGAACGGCTGTGACCCGTCCATTGGCCTCGCTCGCCGCGTCCTGTCGGCGGATCACCGAAGGCAACTTCGGCGAGAGGATCATCCCGCAGGGTCTCAAGGACATCCGCGCCATCGCGATCGACGTCGAGAACATGCGCCAGCGAATCGTGGACGAACTCGAATCGACGCGCTCGACGGGCGAACAGTTGGACGAGCAGACGGTCGAACTGCGGCGGTCGAACGCCGAGCTCGAGCAGTTCGCCTACGTCGCGTCGCACGACCTTCAGGAACCCTTGCGCAAGGTCACCGCGTTCTGCCAACTGATCGAGAAGCGGTACGGCGACAAGCTCGACGAGCGCGGCGTCGAGTACATCGCCTTCGCAGTGGACGGCGCCAAACGCATGCAGGTGCTGATCAACGACCTGCTCACGTTCTCCCGGGTCGGCCGGCTCAACTCGGCATACACCGAGATCGAGCTCGATGCCGCGCTGGACGCCGCGCTGGGCAACCTCACCATCGCGGTCGAGGAGTCCGGCGCCGAGATCGTCCGCGCAGGTGGGCATCTCCCCCGCGTCGTCGGCGACCCCACGCTCCTGGCGATGCTGTGGCAGAACCTGATCGGCAACGCGATGAAGTTTCGGCCCGAGGATCAGTCACCACGGATCGTGATCGAGTGCGTACCGGGCGCCGACGACGCGGGGTGGCTGTTGACCGTGTCGGACAACGGCATCGGCATCGCACCCGAGTTCGTCGACAAGGTGTTCGTGATCTTCCAGCGACTTCACGGCCGCGACGTCTACGGCGGAACGGGCATCGGACTCGCACTGTGCAAGAAGATCGTCGAACACCACGGCGGCACCATCTGGATCGACACGTCCTACACCGCGGGAACCCGGTTCCGCTTCACCCTGCCCGTCCTGAAGCCCGTAGCACCCAACGCCGCAGCGGACGACGAACCCGCGGCCATTCTGGAAGGAACACCATGACGCCAGCCGATCGAGCCATTGACGTCCTCCTGGTCGAGGACGATCCCGGAGACGAACTCATCACGCGGGAAGCGTTCGAGCACAACAAGATCAAGAACAAACTTCACGTCGCACACGATGGCGAGGAAGGGCTTGACTTCTTGTACAAGCGCGGCGCCTACGCGGACGTGCCGACGCCCGACCTGATTCTGCTCGACCTGAACCTGCCGAAGTACGACGGCCGGCAGCTGCTCGAGAAGATCAAGTCCGACCCCGACCTCACCCACATCCCGATCGTCGTGCTCACGACCTCCGCGGCGGAGGAGGACATCCTGCGCAGCTACAAGCTGCACGCCAACGCCTACGTGACCAAGCCAGTGGACCTCGACCAGTTCATGAGCGCGGTTCGCCAGATCGACGAGTTCTTCGTACAGGTCGTGCGCTTGCCGCACGGCTGACGTCGCGCCTGCGATCCGGCTATGGCGCGGGTCACACCATTCGGCTACCACCGCTTGCTAGCCGAACGGCTAGGTGCGGACGTAGGACGGGGAACGATGCAGATACTTGCCGAGGCCGAGGATCTGCGATTCAGCATGATCACGTTCAATCTGTGCGGCGTCATGCTCCTGCCGTTCTTCATGGTGATCGTGGTCCAGATGAAGCGGATGGCGACGCAGAGCCACGTCTTCGCCTACCGCTACCTCACCGCCGTCGTGAGCGGGACGACGCTGTTCGCCCTGTCCGCCATCTACTACCTCGTCGCCGCCTTCCGGCCCGACCGCAGCCCCGAGCTCGTCATGCTGCTCAACGACATGGCGCGGGTCATCTTCATCGCCCCGGTCGGCATGCTCGTCGGGCAGAATCTGCTTCTGCGCTGGCCATATACTTCGACGACGGACCCGATCCGGTGTTTCCCCGGTGGGCGGGCCACTTCTGCATCGTCACCGCGCTGCTGATGGCGCCTGCCGTGGGCGCGGCGATCTTCACGACCGGTCCGTTGGCCTGGAACGGGCTGGTGTCGTTCTACTTCCGCAACGGCGCGTACGCGCTCTTCATCATCGTGATGTTCTTCGTCGTACGCGGCGCACTGCAACGTCAGGCCGTCGAGGAGGGAGTCAGCGCGTGAGCAGCGTCGTCTCGACGGGCAGCGCACCGAGTTCGGCGCCTGTCCAACCGCCGAAGGCGGGCAAGCGGGACGTCTGGCTGGTCTTCTGGATCGTGCCCGCGTTCTACATGGCATTCGGCGTGATCTTCTTCGCCCTGGCCAGGGTGATGCCACCACCGCGGCCGGACATCACGGAAGATCAGATGACCCGGTTCTTCCTCGACCACTCCACCACGATCAAGATCGGCTTCGGGCTGCTGATCCTCATCGTCGGCGGAGCCGGGGGTCGCCAACGGCATCGTGGCCTATCACATGAAGCGCATGACGACGGGATCCGTTCTGGCTAATGCCTATATCGGCTCGATGGCGGTGGGCGCACTGCCGGGTTGCCTCCTGGGTGCCTTCTGCTTCCTCACCGCGACACTGCGACCGGATCGCGATCCAGAGCTGATGGCGCTGCTCTACGACCTCGGCCTGCTGTCCTATGTCGGATCGCTGGGATGCTTCACGACGGCCTACTTCGCGTTCGCCATCGCGATCCTCTACGATCGCAACGAGATCTTTCCCAAATGGCTTGCCTACGTGACGGTCTGGCAGATCGTCACCGAGATCCTGGCCGTACCGGTATTCTTCTCGAAGGCAGGACCCTTCGCCTGGAACGGCTCGATCTCCTTCTGGATGGGCACGGTGGTGTTCGGTGTCTGGTTGAGCTGCGTGATCATGTTCCTCAAGAAGGCCAACGAGATGCAGCCGACCGACGAGCCGGCGCTGGACTGATGACGGTCGCGACCAACAACGACGCGCCGGCGCGGGCGACACACGTTCCCGGCGACGGCCACACGTGGGTCATGGTGCTGGGCGACCTCTTCGTCTTCGGGGCCTACTTCGTCATCTACATGGTCTACCGGGCCATGCACCCGGAGCAGTTCCTGGAATCCCAGCAGCACCTCCATCTCAATGTGGGCGCGCTCAATACGCTGGTGTTGCTCACCAGTTCGTGGTTCGTCGCGCGCAGCGTGCAGGCCGCCCGCGCGGGTGCACACCGACAGGCACTGCGACTCACTTGCTCCGGTGGGTTCTGCGGGGTGCTGTTCATCGCGATCAAGGGCTACGAATGGACCAGCGAGATCGCCAGGGGCAACACCATCACGAGCAACGAGTTCTTCATGTTCTACTACATGCTCACCGGGGTGCACCTGTTCCACGTCGCATTGGGCTCGTCATCCTCGGGGTCGTGGTGCGCGACCTGCGCAACCCACGCCGCCGCCGGATGTCCATGATCGAATCGGGCGCAACCTACTGGCACATGATCGATCTGCTGTGGATCGTCATCTTCGGCCTGCTCTACGTGATGAGGTGACCCGGTGACGACCACGCCCACCACCGCTTCCGAGGTGCCAGAGTCTGCGCCGACGACGGCGTCGACGCGCCCCATCACCTATGTCTGGATCATCCTGTGCGCCATCACGATTCTGTCGTGGTGGCTGGCACCCGGGCACTCCGGGGGCAATGCGGTGGCCAGCGTTCCGATCACCCTTGCGGTGATACTGCTGGGGTTCGTCAAGGGCCGGTTGATCATTCGGTACTTCATGGAGGTCCGCACCGCACCCGGGTGGCTGAAGGCATCCACCGACGCGTGGCTCGCCGTCCTATGGGTGGCGATCCTCGGTATCTACCTGTTCTAATCGAGCTCCAGCAGGCGCGGGATGAGTTCGATGAGATTCGTCCGCAGCACCTCGTCGTCGAGATCGGAGACCATCGGATTGACGACGGAACCCGCGATGGCCGCGGACATGATCGCCGCCGCCACCCTGGCCTGGGTGTCGTCGCGTTCGTCGAGCAGAACCCCGTACAGCCGGCTCATGAACCGTAGAAAGGGCGGGTGCTCCCCGAGGATTCGGATGATCACCGGATCACTGGTCAGGGTGCCCACCCACTTGCGTCGCGTCACCGCGAGGTCGATCAGCTGGATCAGCAGCGTCCTACGGGCCTGCTGACGCCGCTGGTCGGCCTCTGCGGCGATCAACGCATCCTCCAGGATCGCCAACTCGTTCTCGGTGACCGCGATGACGATCTCGCTCTTGGACTTGTATTGGTGATAGACCGCCGCTTTCGTGACGCCGATGGCGTCGGCGATCATCTGCAGCGAGGTGCCGCTGACCCCATGCGCGCCGATGAGGTCAAGCGCGGCCATCAGGATGCGTTGCTGCGGTCGGGAGCGCGCAATGCTACCGAACGGTCGGTCAGCCAGCGCATCCTCGGTCGCCACCCGCCCAGATTAGCCGAGACGGGAGCTGTGGCCGGAGTGCGCACGCCGACCGATCCCGGGTACGTCGCGCCGCCGACGACCAGTTCCTCTCGGCGCCAAGGGCTTCCCGGGAAGTCTCCCGAGTCGGCAGCCAGCCGCCACATGACGTTCCCCTGTGTATTTTGCCGATGAGATGAGTGAACCGTGATCGGTGTGGGTACCGTCACGCCCATGAAGCTGATCTCGCCGACCGACTCGATGTTCCTCATCGGCGAATCCCGTGAACACCCGATGCACGTCGCGGGTCTGCAACTCTTCACGCCGCCCGAAGACTCGGGTCCCGACTTCATCCGGGACATGTACGAGACGATCGCAAAGAACGACGACTTCCAGCCGACGTTCCGCAAGCACCCGGGCCGAATGCTCGGCGGCATCTCCAACGTCGCCTGGGCGTTCGACGACGACGTCGACATCGACTACCACCTGCGCCGGTCCGGTCTGCCGCGCCCCGGCCGGGTGCGCGACCTGCTCGAGCTCGTCTCGCGGCTGCACGGCACGCTGCTCGACCGGCATCGCCCACTGTGGGAGGCGAACCTCGTCGAGGGCCTCAGCGACGGCCGCTTCGCGGTGTACACGAAGATCCACCATTCGCTGCTCGATGGTGTCTCCGCACAGCGCCTCACCATCCGGTCGATGACCGCTGACCCCGATGACCGCGAGATTCGGGTGCCCTGGACACTGGGCCCCATGCCGAGGACCAAGGACTCAGAACCCTCGCGCTCGGCCTTGCAGGCCATCACCGATACGGTCGGTTCGCTTGCGTCCCTTGCACCTTCTACCTTGTCGGTGGCGAGGGCCGCTCTGGTCGAGCAACAACTGACGCTTCCGTTCCGGGCACCGAAGACCATGTTCAACGTCCCCATCGGCGGTGCCCGGCGCGCCGCTGCGCAGTCGTGGCCGCTGGCCCGGATCCGGGCCGTCAAGTCCGCAGCTGGCGTCACCGTCAACGACGTCGTGCTAGCGATGTGCGCTGGTGCGCTGCGCGCATACCTCGTCGAGCAGGAGGCGTTGCCGGACACGCCGCTGGTGGCGATGGTGCCGGTCAGCCTGCGCTCGAAGGACGAGCAGGACGCCGGCGGCAACCTGGTCGGCACCATCCTGTGCAACCTGGCCACCGACGTCGACGACCCCGCCAAGCGGCTCGACGCGATCAACACGTCCATGCGCGACAACAAGAAGGTGTTCGCCGAGCTGCCGCGGACGCAGGCGCTCGCACTGTCGGCATTCCTGATGTCGGGGATCGCGCTCGGGCTGGTGCCCGGGTTCGTCTCCTCCGCGCCGCCGCCGTTCAACATCGTCATCTCCAACGTTCCTGGTGCTTCAGAGCCGCTGTACTGGAACGGCGCCCGGCTCGATGGCAACTATCCGCTGTCGATCGCGTTGGATGGCCAGGCACTGAACATCACCATGACCAACAACGCCGACAATCTGGACTTCGGCCTGATCGGGTGTCGCCGCAGCGTGCCGCACCTGCAGCGACTGCTGATGCACCTGGAGGATTCGCTCGCCGATCTGGAGCGGGCTGTCGGCATCTGAGGCCCGAGCACACGTTCAAGACATCGTTCTCGGACCGAATTCGGACGTCAGTACTTCCCGAAGACGAGGACGACGTTGTGGCCGCCGAAGGCGAACGTGTCGTTGACCGCGTAGCGGTAGTCGGATCGTCTGGGCTCGCCGGTGACCACGTCGAGTTCGACTCGTCCGTCGAGGTGGCTCACGTTCAAGGTCGGCGGCACGATCCCGTCACGAAGCGCGAACACCGTCAGCACCGACTCGATCGCGCCCGCGGACCCGAAGGTGTTGCCGAGGGCGGCCTTGGGCGCGTAGACCGCGGGACGGTGGCCGCCGAGCGCCTTCTGCAGTGCGGTGGCCTCCACCAAGTCACCGTCGACGGTGCCTGCGGCGTTGGCGATGACGAGATCGATGTCGGTGGGCGCCAGGCCAGCCAGTTCGATTGCGCGCGTCAGCGCGTGAGCTTCCTGTTCGGCGTCGGGATCGGAGACGATCGCGTCGAAGCCGTCCGAAGTGGTGGCCGCGCCGAGCACCCGGGCCAGGATGCGTGCGCCACGGGCCTTGGCATGAGCTTCGGTCTCCATGATCAGCAGGGCCCCGCCCTCGCCGAGGGCCATACCGGTGCGGTCGCGGTCGAACGGGCGGCAGGCACCCGCGGGATCGTCGTTGTCCGTCGACAACACCCCGTCGATCTGGGCATAGGCCGCGATCGGGACACCCTCGATCGGGGACTCGACGGCACCGCAGATGACGACGTCGGCGTCACCGAACACGATCTGCTGCCAGGCCTGGGCAATCGCTCCGGCGCCAGACGCGTCGGCCATCATCGGCGCCGTGACCCCCGCTCGGGCCTTTCGATCCAACCCGATCGCCGCAGCGGGCCCGTTGGGCATGAACATCTGGACCGCCAGAGGCGAGATTGCCTTCATTCCCCGATCGCGCATCGCGATGTAGCCGAGGATCATTTCCTCCCCGTTGCCGAATCCAGCGCCCACCGACACGGCCAGGCGGTTCGGGTCCATCTCGGGCGCCCCGCAGTCCAGCCACGCGCGGCGGCTCAGCACCACCGCCATCTTCTGCAGGTAGGAGAGGCGCCGTAGCTCGACGCGGCTCAGTTCGGAGTCGAAGTCCTCGAGAAGCTGACCTCCGATGCGTACCGGCAGATCCAGTTCCTCGACGAAGGGGCCCGACAGCGCACGGATGCCGCTGCGACCGTCGATCAGGCCCGACCAGGTGTCCTCGGCGCTGGTTGCCAGCGCGGTGGTCATAGCCACTCCGGTGATGACCACGTCGGGAACCTCGCCAAGCACCTGAACCTCCCGTTGCGTGTGGATACCGATTGTGCCGTCCGCGCCTGTCCGCCGTGCACACCGGGCGGGCTCCTCGGCCCGGCTCGGCGGATCACGGATCTCGACCTTCGTTCGGTGTCGAATACGCGAAGGCCCCGTCAGCCGCTCAAACGAGTAGTCAACATCTCAATCTGGCAACCAGTCAGCCAATTGCCGAAGACACCATATCGAGATCGCTCAACGGAGTACATCGCCCCTCATCTGCATTTCATTCACAATCTTAACGATCGACAGGTGATTGTTTTTGAACGACAATGTTTGCAGACACTCAAGGGCTATGAAATGTCCGATATCGCGGCACACGCGGGTTCGGTTCCCGGTGCGCATCCCACGACGGCACTCCAGGACATCGTCGTAGCCATGGACCGGGTAACCGCGACGAAGCGCACGCATGCCACAGAACTCATCGAGGGCGCTGAACGGGAACTGCAGGGCGCCGTGGACGCGGCGCGGGATCAGCACGTTCAGTGGAGTGAGATAGGTGCTGTGTTGGGCATCGCGCGCGGCAACGCCTACCAGCCGTACCGAAAGCGGCTATCGCTCGGCGAATTCGCTTACCGCAACCCGTGCCTGTAAGGCTCACTCATCGCGTATCGGCCTTGGCGCGCGGCGAACGTGTGCCGGCAATTCGGTACCGATGTACCTGAGCCGCGGAGCCAACTCGACCCGCTCACCGCCGAATGGTGACGACCAGCACCCGCTTGCCCGCCGCCTCCCGATGCAACGTGCCGAGGAAGTCCCGGAACCTGTCACTCACCTCGGAGCGGCTCCCGCCGCCGGCCAGCTTCGTGTACCACGGCGACGCGCGATAGAGCGTCGCACGATTGCGCTTGGTACGTCTTCAAAGGCGTCAAAGCGTCAAAGGTTTTGTGACACAGCCGCTTTATCCCATTGAGACCGTCAGGGCAGTCGGTTTATCACATGGAACTGGCCCTGACGCCATTGCAGCGTCAGAGCCAGCGATGTTCCACGTCGTCACACTGGCTCAGCCAGGCAACCCCTGCTCTTCGACGGGAAGCGGCGCGGGACCCTTGATGGCCGGCTGCGCCACCGGAATCAGCGGCGCGTGCGGCGCGGTGGACACCGTGCTGGTGGTACCCGTCGACATCGTCGAGTCGGCTACGGCACCTGGTGCAGCGTGCGCGATCGTCGCGCCCACGATCCCCAAAGTCACCATCGCGCCCGCGGCGGCAACGCCGAACATCTTTGTGCTACTTGACTTAAGCATTTGGCCACTCCTCGTCTTTACTTCCACTAGTCCACCAACTACATCGACGAAAGCGGTCGCATTATTCCGAGGGGCGCGCGGTGGTGTTGTTGGCGACAGTGGGGCGCGGAGAAGAGCCGCAGATCTACGCCGTGTGGCGGCGACCGTCAGGTCGACGGCTCCGTCACCACACGCGCACCCAGTCGACCAGCATGTCCGCCGGATAGGTACCCCCCGGTGGGGTCGCCGCCACCCGAGGCTGCGACCGTGAGATGAGCATTGGCGTCAATAGGCAGCCGGGGTCGTTGAACGGTCAGTCGTCGAGCGAGTTGGCGGGAACGGTGAAATACGGCTCCGCGCCGTCGACGTAGTCCCGCCAGAAGTACATCCCAGTGTCGTTCCACGTGCAGCGCCAGACGTGCCACGCGCTGTCCACGTCGAACGGCTGAGTGGCAAATGACGTCCCGTCCAATCGGGCGTGGACCGTGGTGCCCGACGGCCGGTTCCCGTTGCCGTACCACTCGACGAGGTCGACTTCGCCGCCGCGAACGGGATCGTCGTTCAACAGCCACCGCGCCGGCCAGCAGCCCAGCGTCAGGCAGTCGAAGTTCACCGGCGCTTCCCACGTGAGGCCGATGCCGCCCCGCCAGTGGCCGGTGAGCTTGCCACCGAAGTACTTGTCCTTCTCCCTTCGTGGCGCGGATGACCAGGTTGGACTTGCCGTCGAGGAAGACGTTCCGGCGGTCGTTGCCGTACTGCCCCATGTTCTCGGGCCGGTCCCAGAACACCGGGTTCTTGATGGCCTCGCGAGCCGTCGAGATCGTCCACTTCGCCGGGTCGGGAGCCGAACCGGCTGGACCGTCGAAATCGTCGTGGAAGAGGAAGGGCGGGGTCGTCGGCCCGTCGCGCCTCCGCCGAGCAGACGCAAATGTGAACCCGCCCCGGCGTGTCGCGCACGTTTGCGTCTGCTCGCGGCGAGGGGTTGGGCTAGTCGGCGATGTGACGCAGCTGCGCGGTGAACATCCACCGCTGCTTCTCCAACTCTTCGAGGATGGTGTGCAGGATGTCCGCACTGGTCGGATCCTGCTCGTCGACGCCGTCGTGAACGGCACGAATGATGTTGACGACGGCGAGGATTCGTTCGGAGATCACCGCGACCGCCCGTTCGACACTGACCTCTCCCTGGGGGAAGTCATCGAGCGAGGTGTCCTTGGCGACCGTGCGGGTGCGCCCGTCAGGCACCGCTTCGAGGGCTCGCATGCGCTCGGCGATGGAGTCCGCATACTCGCGAACGGCATCGACGACCTCGTCCAGTTGCAGATGGGTGGGGCGGAACAGTGGGCCCACCAGCGTCCAGTGCGCCTGCTTGGCTTGATTCTGCAGCTCCAGGAGCCCCACCAGCACCGTCTGCAGGTCGTGAGCGAGCGCCGGCGAGGCGACGTACTCGCCTGCGAGAGCTTCACGATTGGTCGCTTCACGGTTGGTCGCTTCACGATTGGTCGCTTCACCATTGGTCACGGTCATCATTCCTCCTATGTCTCGGCCTACCCGAACAACACCACCGACACTACACCTTGTTTTGATCTAATCAATACAATGATTGAATGCGTTTAGTTATTAGGTCATGCTAAGCTGGCTTCATGAGTTCAGGCGATGCGGTCACTCGCTACAAGCAGGAGTTGAAGGGCGCCGCCCTACGCGTGACCAATGGCCGAGTGGCCGTCCTGAGGGCACTGGAGAGTTTTCCGCACTCGACCGCGGAGCGGGTGTTCGAGGTGATCTCCGGCGACCTGCCAGGCACCTCGCCGCAAGCCGTTTACCTGGTCCTCAACGACCTTTCGCGGGCGGGCTTGATCAGACGGTTCGAACCGGCGGGATCTGCGGCACTCTACGAACGACGAATCGGTGACAACCACCACCACCTGGTCTGCGAATCGTGCGGCACGGTGCAGGACATGGACTGCGTCGTCGGCCAGGCTCCGTGCCTCACCCCCAGCGATGGCGAAGGTTTTCGCGTTCGGGAAGCCGAGGTCACCTTCTGGGGCCTGTGCGCACGCTGCCAGGCACGCGACCAGGCCGCCGCGCGCCAGCCGTGACCAATCGGTGACTGCCATCAGCTAATTAGTCGATCCTCTTGAATCAATTGACGGCCGGGGGTAGAAAAACATCAGTGCCCCAGAAACCCGGCAGGAACGATGATGAGCGTAGGAACCGACGGTCGCGTCACCCACGGTCGTAGCCACGACCGCCGCCGGATCCCCGCGCCCGGAGCGTCGCTGCGCCTCGGCTGGTTCAGGCACTACTTCGAGGACGACCGCTGGGAATGGTCATCACAGGTCGAGGCCATACACGGCTATGCGCCCGGCACCGTCACCCCGACCACCGAATTGGTGCTCTCGCACCAGCATCCCGACGACCATCACGAGGTTGCGGCCACGTTGGCGGACGCCCGTCGACACCTGCGGCCGGCCGGTACCCACCACCGCATCGTCGACACCCACGGCGCCACTCACCAGGTGCTGGTAGTGGCCGACACGCTCGTCGAGGACTCCGGTCGCGTGGCGGGGACCCACGGCTTCTACGTCGACCTCACGCCGACGCAGAAGACGCAGGACCAGATCACCGCGGCGGTCGCGGAGATCGCCGAGAACCGCGCGGTCATCGAACAGGCCAAGGGAATGCTCATGATCGTCTACGGCATCGCCGCCGACGCCGCATTCGAGCTCTTGCGTTGGCAGTCGCAGAGCTACAACGTCAAACTGCGCCTGGTCGCCGTCCAGATCACTCAGGACTTCACGGGGGCGGCCCGCCAACCGCCGGTGGACCGTGCCACTTACGACAATCTGCTGCTCACGGCGCATGAGCGGGCTGCCGCCCGCTGACTGGCGGCGGGTCAGACGTGCAGGCCCCAACCGAGCACCCGCGAGGTCAGCAGCACCAGACCCAGTGAGACGGCCGCCACGACGACGAGGCCGATGACGGCGACCAGCAGCGGCCGCCAGCCGGTTCGCGCCAGTTCGCGGAAGTTGGTGTTGAGGCCGACGCCCGCGAACGTGAGCAGGAACGCCCACTTGGACACGTTGGCCAGGTTGGTGCTCTGACCCTTGGTGAGCCAACCCGCCGTGGCGATCGCCGAGACGGCGAGAAAGCCGAGGACGAACTTGGGGAACTTGGCCCAGACGAAGGCGGCCTTCGCCTTGATGCCGGGGGCGATCTGATCCGCCTCGCCGCGCGCCGCCCAGTACAGCGCGAAGCCGAGAACCACGAATCCGATGAGCGCGTTGCGCACCGATTTCACCAGCACGGCGATCTTCCCCGCCTCCTCGGAGAACAGGTAGCCGGTGGCGGTGGTCTCCGCCGTGTTGTCGACGGCCAGTCCCGCCCAGAGACCGAACTCGTCGTCGGTGAGACCGATCAGGTGGCCCAACGCGGGCAGGGTGAAGAGCGCGACCGCTCCGAGTGCCAGGATCGCCGCGATGGCATAGCTGACGTCGGAGTTACGTGCCCGGATCGCTCCCTTGGACGCAATGATCGCCGACACGCCGCAGATCGACGTGCCGATGGCCAGCAGCGACCCGAGCTTGCCGGAGAGTCCGAAGAATCGTGCCGCCAGGATGACGATCGTGCCCGCCACCGCCATGTCGACCAGGATCTGCAAGAGGCTGTAGCCGCCAAGTTTCGCGACGTCACCGAGGACGAATCGTGAACCGAGAGCGACGATTCCGATCTTCAGCCAGAATTCGTAGGTCTGCACGCCCGGGCGAAACACGCGATGAACGCCGACGGTGTTGGTGATCAGGAGTCCGATCAGGATCGCCCACAGCACGTATTCGATGTCGGGGACCGTCCAGCCCTGGTGTTTGGCCACGGCGTTCCACCCGATCTGCCCGTACTTGCCGAGCAGTCCGATCCCGATCAGCAGCAGCACACCCGGCACGTACGCCAGTACGTTCTTGGAGGGAAAGGTCTCCTCGAAGCGTTCCTCGTCGGTGTCGACGGTCGTGGTGCTCATCGCGTCACCACGGGATCCTCGGCAGCAGGTTGGTCGCGGCCAACACGGCGATGGCGCCCGCCACGATGGTCGCCCACCAGTCGACGCCGATCCGGCCGACGGTGTCCTGCCACGAGGCCGATGGCGTGGACGTCGCGCCGGTCTCCGCGGATTCGGAATTCGGTGCGGGGCCGGGTTGGCTCACGGCAGTCCCCTTTTCACAGACGGTTGGCAGTGATGTTCGCTTGCGGGTCGAGGGTCGACAAGACATCGAATCGCGGTGATCCGGACCGGTCCTTGCCCCGTGGGCGACGAATGAACGTGGAAGGGCCATCCGGCCCGCGAGCCGCAAACTGGCGAATCCCGACATCGGAGGATCATGATGGCCACGCGGAGCAGCGAGATGGCGACGGCCGCGGTTACGCACCGGCCGCGGCCGGTTCTCGAGGAGTGGACCTAACAGCAGCGCCGCCGCTGCCTTGATCTGCCGTCGGAGGTCTTCTTTCCCGAGGACGCGACGCGCACGTGTCGTCGCGCCCAGGAGGAGCGGGCGAAGCGCATCTGCTGCAACTGCCCCGTCATCGCCGAATGCCGCGGGTGGTCTCAGACTCTGATGGCGAGCGTCTGGATGCGCCCGTCGTCGGCGAACGTGAATCCGAACGCGAGAGTGACTGGGCTGCCTGGGAATTCGCCGGTGATCGCGGCGCGTGCGATGTGCTCGTCGCCGACGGATTGCACGTCGCGGACGGAATAGGTGACCAGCGGCACCGTCGCGCGCCAGGCCCGGATCGCCTCGATGCCATAGTGGGTGACTCCTTCGTCCTCCGCGATGGCGTCATGGGCGAACTGCGCGAAGTAGGGCTCGGCGTCGACCCGTGGCGCCAGTTCGAAGTAACGGGCGACGAGTTCGGTCGCGGTTGGCTTGATTCCTCTTCGGCGACTCTTGGATTGGGTCACGTTCGTCTCTCCTCGCAGGTGGTGGCTGTCATCGGTCTGACACCACGGTGGACACTGCCCCCGGGGGAGAGTCAAGGGCAGCGACCGACCGGGCAGACTCTGAAGACATGCACGGACGCTTGAGCATCGGAGACTTCTCCCGGATGACGCATCTGTCCGTGAAGACGCTGCGCCGCTACCACGAATCGGGCCTGCTGCAACCCGCTGAGATCGATCCCCACAGCGGCTACCGCTACTACGAGGCCGGCCAGATCCCCGTCGCGCAGACGATCCGCCGGTTCCGCGACCTCGGCATGCCGGTACGGGAGATCGCCGACCTCCTGGGAACCGGCGACCCGGATGCGCGTGGGCAGCTCATCAGCCGCCACCTCGAACGTCTCGAATCGCAGTTGGAGCACACCCGCAACGCGGTGGCCGCGCTGCACCGCCTGCTCGACCCCGTCGCGACCATCGACGTCCAGCGGCGGACCAACCCCGGGACCGTCGCCGCCGCCATCAGCGACATCGTTGCCGTGCCCGACGTGCTGACCTGGTACGGCGAGGCCATGGACGAGTTACGCGCTGCGCTGGACGAGGCCGGTCAGGTGCCAACCGGGCCACCGGGGGGCCTCTATGACAACGAGCTGTTCACCGACGAGCGTGGACGTCTGGTGGTCTACGTGCCCGTGGCGGAGTCGCCCCCATCCGGACGGGTCGAGCCTCTCGTCATCCCGCCGACCGACGTGGCCGTCACCGTCCACCGCGGCGCCCACACCGACATCGACGTCACCTACGGTGCCCTGGGCATGTGGGTCGACCAGCACGCGCTCGCCATCGCGGGCCCGGTCCACGAGACCTACCTCGTCGGGCCGTACGACACTGCCGACGAGGGGGCGTGGCGCACCGAGATCGGCTGGCCGGTCGCACCGGACCCTCGTCTGCGCTAGGACAATCGGCCGTGTTTACCCGCCATCCGGCGCCACCCACATCGGCACTGCCACACTGGACCATGGCCGGCACCGAACCGTCGAAGGGGAACCACCACACATGACCGTGACCGTCGACATCGGACCGGTCAGTTTCGACGACGTCGTCGCGGTCGCCCGCCGTGACGCGCAGGTGGCCATCTCCGACGACGCGGCCGCTGCGATCGACGCCAGCCGCGGCACGATCGAGGCACTGGCCAACGAACGGACTCCGGTGTACGGCGTCTCGACGGGCTTCGGCGCTCTGGCCACCCGGCACATCCCGCAGGAACGCCGCACCCAGTTGCAGCGCAGCCTGATTCGTTCACACGCCGCGGGTGCGGGTCCCGAAGTGGAGCGTGAGGTGGTGCGCGCGATGATGCTGCTGCGGCTGTCGACGCTGGCCAGCGGACGCACCGGGGTTCGGCGCGGCACCGCGCAGGCATACGCGGATCTGATCTCGGCCGGGCTGACGCCATTGGTCCACGAGTACGGCAGCCTCGGATGTTCCGGTGATCTCGCCCCGTTGGCGCACGTGGCCCTGGCGTTGATGGGCGAGGGATGGGTGCGGACGCGAACCGGGGAGATGGTGCGGTCCGCCGACGCTCTCGCCGCCCACGGGCTGACCCCGGTCACGCTGGCCGAGAAGGAGGGCTTGGCGCTCATCAACGGGACCGACGGCATGCTCGGCCAGTTGGTCCTCGCACTGACCGACCTCGACGACCTGCTTCGGCTCGCCGACGTCGCGGCCGCCATGAGTGTCGAAGGCCAGCTCGGCACCGACCGCGTCTTCGCCGACGACCTCCAGCGTCTGCGCCCACACCCCGGGCAGGCCGTGGCCGCGGCGAACATGACCCGCCTGCTCGCCGACTCCGCCATCGTCGCCAGCCACCGCACCCCCGACTGCACGCGGGTCCAGGACGCCTACTCGCTGCGCTGCTCACCGCAGGTCGCCGGCGCCGCCCGTGACACCGCCGCCCACGCCCGCACGGTCGCCGAACGCGAATTGGCCAGCGTCATCGACAATCCCGTCGTCACCCTCGACGGGCGCGTCGAGTCGAACGGCAACTTCCACGGAGCCCCGGTCGCCCACGTGCTCGACTTCCTGGCGATCGTCGTCGCCGACGTGGCGAGCATCAGCGAACGGCGCACCGACCGGTTCCTCGACGTCAACCGCAGCCACGGTCTGAATCCGTTCCTGGCCGACGATCCCGGCGTCGACAGCGGCCACATGATCGCGCAGTACACGCAGGCAGGCATCGTCTCCGAGCTCAAACGCCTGGCCAACCCCGCCAGCACGGACTCGATCCCCTCATCGGCGATGCAGGAGGACCACGTCTCCATGGGATGGTCGGCGGCACGAAAGTTGCGCCGCGCCGTCGACGGTCTGAACACGGTGCTGGCGATCGAGGTGCTCACCGCCGCGCGCGGCATCGACATGCGCCGCCCGTTGACACCATCCCCAGGCACGGGCGCGGTGATCGCGACGCTCCGCGAACACGTGGACGGGCCGGGGCCGGACCGCTTCCTGGCCCCCGAGATCGCCGCCGTCGTCAGGCTCGCGCAGTCCGGCGAGCTGGTTCGCGCCGCCGAAGGTGCCGTCGGACCCCTGCCCTAGCCCGTCGAATGCCCGAGGATGGTGTCCCGATCACGAGTGAGGTAGTGGCCGGACCGCAGCCTCGATAGGCTCGGTCGCGCACGGTTGCAACGACCGGAAGGGACACTCGCATGCCGGGTCGGACCATCGTCATCACCGGGGCCAGCGACGGCATCGGCGCGGCCGCGGCGAAGAGATTGAGCAGAAGCGGCGAACGCGTCGTGGTCGTGGGTCGCTCACCGCAGAAGACGATGGCGGTCGCCGCTGACGTCGGGGCCGACTACCTGCTGGCTGACTTCACCGACCTCGCGCAGGTTCGGGAGTTGGCGGCCGAGTTGCTGACGCGCTACCCGCGCATCGACGTACTCGCGAACAACGCAGGCGGCATGATGGGCAACCGCGAAATCACCGCCGACGGTCACGAGAAGACCTTCCAGGTCAACCACCTGGCGCCGTTCCTGTTGACCACGCTGCTGTTGGAGCGGCTCGTCGAATCGCAGGCCAGCGTGCTCAACACCTCCAGCATCGGCAACAGGCTCTTCGGCCACGTCGACATCGATGACCTTGAAGCGGAACGCGGGTACCGGGCCAATAAGGCCTACGGCGACGCCAAACTGGAGAACATCCTGTTCACCAGGGAACTTCACCGGCGTTACCATTCCGCCGGAATCTCCACCGCCGCATTCCATCCGGGCGGTGTCGCCTCGAACTTCGGCAGCGAGTCCGGGTCGAGGGTCGTGCGCATCGTCTATCGCACACCGCTGAAGCACCTGGCGCTCGTCGGTCCCGAGCAAGGCTCCGATCTGCTGGTCTGGTTGGCGTCGGCCACGCCCGGCGAGGACTGGACGTCCGGTGAGTACTACTCCGGCCACTCCATCGCCAGGGCCAACAAGCAGGCCTACGACCCCGCACTGGCCCGCGAGCTCTGGGACTGCAGCGCCGCCATGATCGCCACCACACCGGCGAAGGACGGACCACTGTGACCGCTGACCCCGTTGCCACCGTCGACGCCGGACCGGATCGGGTGAGCCGCTCGGTGGAGGTGAACGCACCTGCAGCCGAGCTGTTCGCCATCGTCGCCGACCCACGTCGCCATCGTGAACTCGACGGCTCGGGCACCGTCGGTGACAACGCCCACGGTCCGTCGAAACTCGTTGCCGGAGCACGGTTCTGCACCAAGATGAAGATGTTCGGGGTGCCCTATCGCATCACCAGCGTCATCACCGCCCTGAGACCGGACGAACTGATCGAATGGCGCCATCCCGTGGGCCACCACTGGCGCTGGGAGTTCGTCGCGCTGACGCCCACCACCACCAAGGTCACCGAGACGTTCGACCACTCCGACTCCGGACCGATCAAGGCGTGGCTGAAGTACTACCAGCGAACGGGTTTCGTGAAGAGCAACGCACGGGGTATCGAGGCGACGCTGGCACGGCTACGCGACCGCTACGCCTCCTGATCGGCCCGATGAATGAATGCCACCAGGTCCGCGCCATCGGCAACCACGGCTGCGGCCTTGTCGACGAGGTCACCGGTCAGCCAATCCTTCTGAGTCAGCTTCTGCGACACCATGAACGAGCGCCGACGCAGATGCTTGGCGTGCCGGTGCCCGGCGTATTCGGAGTAGCCGCGCGGCATGGCACGCAGCGAATCCTCCTCCGACAGCGTCCGACCGCGTTCGGCGAGGCCGTCGAGCACGGCATCGAACTCGTCGGCGTCTTCGATGATCCGGTCGCGAACGCCGAGCAGTCGCGTCGGCGTCAGCTGGTAGTAGCCGCACGCCACGAAGCCGCCCCCGTCCTCGAGGTGGAGGTAGGCCACGCCTGAGCTTTCGCCCTTCGCCCCGGTGGGTGTCAGCAGGCCGCCGACGTTGGTCTTGTACGGCGACTTGTCCTTGGCGAATCGCACGTCGCGATTGATGCGGAACATCGTTTCGCGGCCGCCGTGCAACTCCCAGGGGCCGCCGACCGTCGCGTCGGCTGCGGCTTCGAGCGCCGCGGCGAACGGCTCCCGCACGTCGCGCGCGTAGTCGTCGCGATGCGCGTCGAACCACGCCTTCTCGTTGTTCTCCTTCAGACCGCGAAGGAAGGAGAAGGTGTCCCGGCTGAACCCCAGCGTCTCGGTCATCTCCACATCCAACACCCCTGGATGCCTTGCGGCAGGCGGCTGAGCGCGGCGCCCGGATCGCGTCGGTCTGCATCGGAGCCTTCGCCCTGGCCGCCGCCGGCCTGCTCGACGGTCGCGCGGCGACTACGCACTGGGAGCACGCCGAGGAGTTGTGTTCGCGCTTCCCCGATGTGCACGTCCGGCCCGACGTCCTCTTCGTCGACGAGGGCCGAATCCTCACCAGCGCAGGCATCGCGGCCGGGATCGACCTATGTCTGCACATGTACCGCAACGACCACGGCGCGGTGGCCGCAGCCGACGTCGCCCGGCGGATGGTCGCCGCCGTGCACCGCCCGGGAGGGCAGGCACAGTTCATGCAGCGGCCGCTACCCGACAGCGGATCGTATTTGGCCGCGACATGCGCGTGGGCGGTCGAGCGGATGGACCAGCCGCTCACCGTCGACGATCTCGCGTCGCACTCCGGCTACGCGCCGCGGACCTTCGCCAGACACTTTCGCGACGAGACCGGCATTCCCCCATTGCGCTGGTTGACCGCCCAACGACTACTCGAGGCGAGGCGTCTGCTGGAGGCCACCGACCTCGGCGTCGACGAGGTCGCGCGCCGATGCGGGCTCGGCACCGCGGCCAACCTGCGTCTGCACCTCGCCAGGGACGCCTCCACCACTCCGTCGGCGTACCGCAACGCCTTTCGTCGGCCACCCCGGCACTAGACCGAGACCGTCCTCACTTGGCAGGCGCCGTGAGGTCGTACACCGTGTCGGTCCCGACCGTCATCGGAGTGAAGTGGGCGGCCACCCACTTCGTGATGTCGGTGTGCGCCGCGCGAGGGCCGAATCCTCCGGGACGATGGTCGTCCGACGGTGCGATGTAGTAGGTGATCCGGTGGTTGGCGACGTCCTGCTGGAACTCGCCCAACGTGGGCACCGGGTCGCTTCCGCCGAATCCACCGATGGCCATCACCGCAGTGTCCGTGGACAACTCGAGGCCGGCAGCCCCGTTCGAGCGGTTGATGGCCGCCGACCAGTTGGTGTGGGTGTTGCGCAGCAAAGCCTCCAGCTGGGCGTTGTCGTCCTGGCCCCAACCCCCGCCGCGGTGCCCATCAGCCCTAGCGGGTCCGACCGTGGCACCACCGCCCTCGTGGGATTGGCCGAGCGTCGCGAACGAGTACGCTCCTGCGCCGCCAAGCACCCCGCCGATCAGCCCGACCATCAGCGCCGAGACCGCCAACCGTTGGCGCGCCTGCGACCTCACCGCGAGCAGCAGTCCGGCGGTCGCGACGACGGTGACGGCGAGGATCACCCAGCGCAGTGCAGGCAACCATTCGGCGTTGCGACCCAGGATCCACCAGCTCCAGACTCCGGTGCCGAGGATCATCGCCGCCAGACAACCGCGACCGAACCAGGAGTCGCGCTTACCCCACAGCTCGTGGACGCCGATCGCCAACATGCCGCACACGGCAGGCACGAAGGAGAGGCAGTAGTAGGGGTGGACCATCGACTTCATGTAGCTGAGGACGAGCCCGTCGACCAGCATCCAGACGCCGAACACGATGGCCCCCGCCCGTACGACGTCGGTGCGCGGGGCCCGGCCCCGCGAGATGAGCACCAGCACCAAGGCGAGCAGTGCCGCGGGGAGTAGCCAGCCGATCTCGAAACCGAACTCACCGGTGAACATCCGCGTCAACCCTTGTGGGTCGCTGCCGAAACCGCCGTGGTGACCGTGATTGACCTCGAACGTTGCGCCTGCCGCCGCCCCGACGTCGGGGTTCGGCTGAAAACTGTTGTTGCCCTTGCCCAGGACGCGCGCGAATCCGTTGTAACCCAGGACCAAGTTCATGAAGTTGTTGTCCGTCGAGCCGGCGATGTATGGCCGCGACGAGGCAGGCCACAGCAGGGTAAGCACGACGAACCAGCCCGCCGAGGCGAGGAAGGCGACCAGTGCCCCGAGCAGGTGCAGCAGCCTCTTGCGGACCGACGTCGGCGCGGCGATCAGATAGACCAGACCGATCGCGGGCATCACCATGATGCCTTCCAGCATCTTGGCCAGGAACGCGAAGCCCAGCGCGACGCCCGCCAGGGCGATCCACCTTCCGCTGGCGTGTTCCAGTGCACGGACCGCGCAGTAGACGGCAGCCATCATCAGCAGCACCATCACCGCGTCGGGGTTGTTGTACCGGAACATCACCGCCGTAACCGGCGTGAGCGCGAACGCCGCCCCGGCGAGCAGCGCCGCGTTCGGTCCGCTGATCCGGCGGACCGCAGCGTAGAGCAGCGCCACCGTCGCGACGGCCATGAGCGCCTCGGGGATCAGCATGCTGGCGCTGCCGAAGCCGAAGATCTGCCCGGACAGGCCCATCACCCACTGCGACACGGGTGGCTTGTCGACGGTGATGAAGTTCTGGGAGTCCAGCGACCCGAACAGCAACGCCTCCCAGTTCTTCGACCCGGCCTGCGCCGCACCTGCGTAGAACTGGTTGCCCATCCCGTTGATGGTGATGTTCCACAGGTACATGACCGCCGTCGCCGCCAGCAGGACGCCGTATCGGATGCGATCCCAGGCTTGACGGGTGAACCTGGGCGAGCGGGCCGGTTCGGCGGTCTCAGTCGTGGTGGTGGGTGGTCCCAACGTCGTTGTCACACAGCCAGTTAGTCAGCCGCACCGTTGGCGGACCTGTGTGGAAGCGGTGAGAACACTGGGACACTCGCATCGTTGCGGTAACTGATCGCGACTACCCTCGTTACCCGAGACGTCGTCGCCGCCGTCGTCCCCCGGGCCAGACCCGGAGCCCCGGAGGGAAGACCTTCAATGCGCATCCCGCTCCGCGCGTACGTCGCGTGTGTGACCGCGGTCGCAACCGTGCTCACTGGGTGCGCCGCACCACGAGACGCCGCATCCCAAGATCAAGGCCGGTCGCTCCCCCTGACCCCTCCGATGGGGTGGAACTCCTGGAACCCCGGCACCGACCTCACCGAGCAGACGGTCAAGGACACCATCGATGCGATGGTGTCCTCGGGGATGCGCGATGCCGGGTATCGGTACGTCAACCTCGACGCGGGCTGGGATGCGCAGCGCGGGCCCGCGGGCGACCTGCAGCCCGACCCCACCCGATTTCCGCACGGCATCGCCGCACTCGCCCGCTACGCCCACGACCGCGGCATGCTGCTGGGCCTGTATGCCAGCCCGTTCAACGAGCG
>NZ_JAVROT010000059.1:0-5241 GCF_032162605.1 Mycobacterium sp.
TCGTCGTCGCCGGGGAACGAGCCGCGCGTCGCATCGAGGTAGCTGACCTGATCGTGGGTCAACGGGATGGGCCAGGCCGCGGCCGTGGCGGCCGATGCCCCTAGTAATGCTCCGACCGCCGCCGCCGTGGCGATCACCTCGACACCCCGTCTCCTTGACAACATGACTGTTCCCCTATCGTCGTGTGCCCGAACGCAAGTGGGCACGAGTTTGCGTGAACTCAGCCTAAGCGGCGGTTCGCACCCTCGATCGCACCAAATTTTCGCGGCGCGGCAGCTGGGACGACGTGGCCGTCGCCGGCTTCTGACGACGGAGCTGTCGGGGTCGATCCCCGCAGCGCGCGGCGCGACTCCCCGTGGGACCCGACGAACAGACCGCAGCCCTTCGCGGGGCTTTCGGCCAATTGATGTAAGTACACAGAACCGTAGCGCTGCGACGTTTCAGCCGAGGGCCGTGGTCGTCCGCAAAGACGGCAGCATGACGAGCGCGAAAGCCATTCATTGTGGGTTTTAAGTGCATATACATGGAACTAGCGTGGTGTGCTGCCGTCCGGGAGCCGCGCATCGCTTGCCAGACCGCTACGGTTAGTGCTACGTTTGCGGGGTCATAACCGTAGCGCAGCTGTAGCGCGCAGACTTCCGAAGGACCCACCATGAAGACCACCCCCGCTGCCGTCGAAGTGGACCTATCGCCGCGCTGGCAGGAACGGTTCGCCTTCTTCGCCGAGTACGGACCACCCAGCACCACCCCAGAGTCGAAGGCGGCCATTCGCGCGCTCCCTTGGGGGAAGCGCACCGTGATCACCTCGAATTACCTGGCCTTCTTCTTCAGCCCGTTCTACTTCTACGTCAAGGGCATGTGGCGCAAGGGCACCACGCTGCTCGGCATCGCGCTGACGCTGGCCATCGCCGCGACCGTGCTGCCCATCCCCGACACGGCGGCCCGCGGGCTTGGCATGGCGGTCCCCGCACTGGCGCTGACCACCGCCAACTACGCCTACTACCTGCACGTCACCAAGGGCAGCAGGTCGTGGAATCCGTTCGAGGGCCTCGGACGCCGCGGCGCGGAGCAGCGGCGATGACCCGGCCCACGCCGACGCCCGGGCGAAGCCATACGGCGGGTAGCGCCGCCGCCACGTCACTGCTCAGCATCGCGACCATACTGGCCGGCTGCGGGTCGCTGTTCCTGTCGCTGTTCTTCGCGATGGTGGGCGACTCCTGCACCTCGAGTCCGTGCGGGGGTGGCGGCGTGATCGGGTTGGCCTACCTCACAACCTGGGGTGGCGCGGGCACGGCGATGTGGCTGACCTTCAGTGGGATCACGAAGGCATCCCGAGCAGGCCGGGAAACGTGGCCCTGGCCGCTAGCAGGGCTGGCGCTGGTCATCGGGACGTTCATCGCGGGCATGCTGATCGCCAGCAGCCTGATCGGCCAGCTCTGACCACCGACGATGCCGAGCGTGCTCCGCTTCGATCAATTGACCGAATTCCCTTGCGGAAAACCACTTCTGGCCCCCGCGTAACCAACCGCCCGAGACAAGAGGAACACCCATGAAGCTCCCCAACACGCCGTGGCGCGACAGCCGTCGGCCACCGAGCAGCACGATTGCCGCTACAGATCTCGTGTCCATCGTCGTGCGGGAGCAGGACACGACACCGACACGCACCGGAGCCGGGTGGCGTCGAGCAGGCACCGTCGCGGCCGCCGCCGCACTGGTCGCCGCCGCCGCCGCGGTCGGCGCAGCAAGGAGTCGATCCCGCCAGCCCGGCGGGGTCACCGCGCACCGACCTCGTCGCGACGACCCTACCGGTGCCCACCGAGGTGCTGGCCCCTCCATCGGGCTTCCCGAACCTCGACGGACTCACCGACGTGTCCGAGCACCACCACATGGACATGCACTACTACCCCGAGGACGCGTTCCAGACCCCCGACGGATTGTCGTGCCGACTGGTCACGACCCGCGGAGGCACGTCAGCCGACTGCTACGGGCCCATCCCAGCCCTAGATCAGCCCGCCAACCACGTCTTCGCCGACGAGCAACGGGCGGCGTTCGACCAGGCCGCCCAACCATCGGACGCCGACCTTCGCGACGCCAAGATCCTGCGCCCCGGGGAGAAGATCGTCTTCGGCCCCGGCGGGGACATGTACGGCGGCGACCAGATCACCTGCGGAGCGCAGGACGCGGTTCTCGCATGCATCCTCGTCAAGCAATTCGCCCAGAACCACGGCGATCACACCTCCACCCGGACCGGCTTCGTAATCAGCCCGCAAGGCAGCTGGACGTTCCAACTACCGAGGCGCACAGCACATTTGGACGATCCCGCGGAGAAGTTGACGCGGAACCCACCGAAACGTTGAGTCAGCGAAGCTAGAGCGTGGGACGCGGATCCCAGCTGCAGCGGGCGTCCACATCGTTCGCATGCGGGCCCGCCGCCGCGACGGCGCCGCCACCGCCGCATCGCGGGTGACGCCCAACCCACCGTGCGCGCGGTTCAGCGGCTCGCCGACGTCCCACGCCACCGCAACGCAATTCGCGTCCGAGGCGATCACCACGCAATCGCTCGCCTGCTCCTTGACCGTGCAGTTCCTCAGCGCCTGCGCCTCCGCGGCGAAGCTGCTGGTGGCCGGACTCCAAGCCCAATCGGTCTGCTCACGCGACGGTGAACTGGCGGCCGCCGCCCACCCGAAGTCCGCGCGCGCGGGCGCTGCGGATAGTGCTGCCGCCGCGACGGCCAACGCCATCACCATCGCCCCACCGGCCAATCTTGGACGCACCGACCCGACCCCCTGCTGTGCGAATGCTGTAGAGCATCAATCTAGCGTCGGACGCCGACACTCGAGCACCGTCGGGGCGAGCGTTGGTCAGGGCGCGGCGCAGAATGAAGGGGTGAGTTGGTTCAGCTCAGCGCCCAAGGTCTGCTACTGCACGTCGCCAAAGGGCTACTGGTGCACCAGAACTGACCGGCATGCCGTGCACGAGGCTGCGGGCGGGCAGGGTCGGGTCTACTCCCGGTGGAAGGGCGACCATCCCAATGAGCAGGAACTGATCGAGACCTTCAGTAGTGCCGAGAGCTTTCGCAACGCGATCGGCCCGGGCACGGGTGACGCGTTGTCCCATGCGGATCACAACGACCTGATCTGGGGAGTGCGCGGGCTCGGCAATGGTTGAGCGGAACGTCGACATTGGATGACATGCGGGCGGCGGCACGGGTTGGGTCAGGGCAGTCATGCCTGCTGCCCGGGGGCTGTTGAACCGTAGCGTTCAACAGTTCTGTGACGCCGGCCAGACGGCCGGTTTCGGGCCGCTCGATGCGACTCTGGCTGGTTGCTGGCGAATTTCGCCGGGAGCCGGTGCGCCTCAACACCGCTCCGAACCGCTATGGTTGAGGTTTGTCAACCGTAGCGCTGTCGCGATGCTTCGCTGCCCGAACCGTTCCAGCGGTGACCGGGTGAACGTCTCGCACCATCCGGCGCCGCCACGGCAGTGCATCTAGGAGCATGAACATGAGTGAAGCCAACGAGGACGTCACCATTGCCACGACGGCCACCCGTCCGCGGGCTTTGACCATTGCCGTCGGTGCGGCCTTGTACACCGTCAACCCGGCCGACGCCCCGATCACCATCGGCCGCGGATTCCCCGCACAGGTACAGATCGACGACGCGCGCATCTCCCGCAGCCACGCCCGCCTCGAAGTCAAGGGCGGACAGTGGATTGCCGAGGATCTGAGCACCAACGGCGTCTACTTCAACGGCACCCGCCAATCGTCGGTGATCCTGAACGACGGAATGACCCTGCACCTGGGCAACGCGGACGGCATCCCGGTCACCCTCGGGCTGTTGCCAGTGATCCGGAACCAGGAGACGGCGGTCTCGGTCAGGATCGACGACGAGCCCCACGACGACGACTCCACCGCATATCTCGCCGACGGATTCGGCGAGACCACCGAGGAAAGCGACGTCACCGATCCCGGCATCGCCCGGGCGGGCGCAGCCGTGGCAGCGCGGCGGCGGGAACTCGACATCGCCCAACGTGCCCTGGCCAAGGACAAGATCATGAACGCCGGCGCGTTGATCGCCTTCGAGAAAGGCCGCAGCTGGCCCCGCCGATCCACCCTCGCCAGGCTCGAGCAGGTGCTGGGCTGGGAACAGGGCACCATCGAACGCATCAGATGGGGCCGGGAAGCCGACCCCGAACCGGAGGAACGCACCGCGATCCTCACCAACACCGTGCAGGCCCCGCTGATGGCGCAAGCCGTCGACGTCGCCCTCGGCACCGTCCGCACCCAGATCGACTCGCTCCCAACACAACCCGATGAGCAGTTCACCCAACGCGTCGGGCCGATCCTGGCCGACCTGCGCAAGCTCGAGACGGTCGCGGCCAACGCGGCCCGCTCCGCCACGGGGGCCGCAGACGTGGCGATGTCGCTCAGCGCCGTGCGCAAGATCTACCGCGAGCTGATGCTGCGCGCCGCCCGCGCACCACAGCCCACCTTCGGCCAACGACTGGTCGCCGCGCGCCACCGCGCCGAACTCACCGCCGAAGAGGCCGCCAACGCCGCCGGAGTGCCCGTCGATGCGATCAACGCCGCCGAGGCCGACCGGTCGCTCAGTGCCGAAGACTTGGCGGCCGTGCACGGGTTGTTCGCGTCGCTTTCCCAGCGCTGACGGGCGAACGCCAAGGCGCGCAGCGCCTTTCGGCCCCTCGGTACGACCTGAAGGGGCGTCTGCGGCCCGTACCGTGCTCGACGAGGGGGGCGGGAAGCGATGGTGACTGCTCGACGAGGGCTAGGGGTCGTTGGCCTTGTCGCGTTCAGGTGAAAGCTGCACTGTCCAGGTGAAGGTTGCACCCGAAGTTGCATTGTCCGGGTGAAGGTTGCGCGTCGCTGCCGGGATTGGCTCGGTCTGGGGCAAACTGCGCTCGCTCGGGGCGCTGTACCGCGAGACTGCGGTCGCACACTTGGACAAGGCCGACGGTTGCGATGTCGTCGCGCTGGAGCGGGCGGTCCGCTGATCTCACGCTCGACCAAGGAATGGCGCTGTGGGACAGCCCCCGCCAACGTGAGGCCTACGATACGAGACGAGGTTGAATCGAAGTTCGCAGATGGCGCGGATCTGCACCAACTGGGCGATGACGGTTAGTTGAGACTGCCGCTCCTGACATCGGACCGTCATCCTGCTTGGGTGGCGGCCCGACATCACGTCCTAGTTGAGGAACGGTGAAATCGTCGCGTAGTTGTCGACG
>NZ_JAVROT010000060.1:0-4414 GCF_032162605.1 Mycobacterium sp.
ACGGTGGAAGGGGCGCCGGTGGTGATCTGACGTCGGTGGGCGCGAAATCGGGCCGGGTTCGCAAGAATCCGGTGGTGCGCATCGTTGACGGTGACCGGCACGTGGCAGTGGCATCACACCGCGGGGCGCTCACCAACCCGGCCTGGTACACCAATCTGGTCGCCCACCCGAGGGTGCGACTTCAGGACGGCGCCACTGTCAAGGAGTTCCAGGCTCATGAGGTCACCGGAGACGAGAAGCGGTACTACTGGACGGTCGCCGAGCGGTTCTGGTCGCCATTTCCCGAATACCGACGGCTTGCAGGCGGGCGCGACATCCCGATCATGGTGCTCGACCCATCACCCCGCACCGGATCGGATCGGTGCGACCATCGGGAATGCAGCCGAGGAGCGCAACAAGGCGTTCGTGCTCGAGGCGTTCGACACGTTGGCCAATCGGCGTGACTTCGCTGCGGCGCAGCGGTTCTGGTCGCCTGACTACATCCAGCACAGCGCGCACATTCCGCCGGGTCGAGACGGCCTGTTCAATCTGGTCAAGGCCTCGCCGCTGGATAGGCGCTACGAGAACGCGCTCGCCATAGCCAACGGTGACTATGTGATGCTGCACGGCCGGTTGTCCAGCAGCGGCCTACAGACCAACAGGTCACCGTGGACATCGTGCGGCTGGAAGACGGGCTGATCGCCGAAGACTGGGACGTGGTGCAGGCGAGGCTACCGCCGAGCAGTCCAAGATCGGGCTGCCCATGTTCGGCGACACCTTCGGCACACTGACCTGACACAATGCCGGCCACGATGAAGACCCCCGTCCAGTTCGAAACCTCGCCGCACATCGCAGTCGGACTTGACCGGGGTCTTGCGTTGTCCCGGGATCAGTACCGCGAACTCGGCAGGCATGCCGCTCGAACGCATCACCCACGGCACACTGCAGTAGCGAATCAACCGAGCCTTCGAGCGGACCAGGCACGACACCTCTCTCGCCGATATCCTTGCGACGTCTAAACCGCGACAAGTGCGGCTGACGCCGCGATGATCGTCTTCATCGGGCCGGTGCGATGCTTGGGCAGTGGTCAGGGCGGAGTGAGCTACGCCGTCGTCGCGGCCGGTCCCTGAATGCCCGTGTGCTGTCATCTCCCCACTTGCGCCGTTCGCGACAGCAATCACAGCTCAAGTCCGTCCGCTTCGAAGCTCGCCTCCCGTGCTGCGGTGAATGCGGTGGTGGCGTGTTCGTAGCCGTCGCGATACCTGCGCACCCGGGCGGCCTGCTCCCGCCAGAGCGCGCCGCAACGGATGCGGCGTGCTTCGTTGCGGGCCAACGGTTCGGGGATCTCAGTGGGCAGCTGTTGGCCTGGGGTATGCGCGGCGTGGTGGTGCATGGTGTGCGGACGCTCGTCGCGGGCCAGGATCTGTCGGAAGTGGTGTGCGGGCACTGTAGGTGTTGCCGCGGCGCAGGGTGTGGATCTCTGGTTCGGTGACCGGTGGGGTCGTCAAAGCGGCTGTCAGATGGAACCAACCGAGCCACGAAAACGGCGAAATGCCAAGTCAAAACGGTGGAGCTAAGGGGAATCGAACCCCTGACCTTCTCGATGCGAACGAGACGCGCTACCAACTGCGCTATAGCCCCTTGTGCCGGTAGCACAGGCTACCAGTGCTGCTGTCCCGCTAGAAATCCGAACTACTAACCAGCGGCTCGAGGCAGGTCGTACTCGCGCGCGAACGGCGCGTAGTCGAGGTGTTCGAAGATCGGGTCCTCGTCGTCGATCTCCAACACCACCGCCCCTGGGCGCCGCAACCGCGCCGGGACGACCTCGAACTCGGGGTCCTCGGTGTTCTCGACGCCGAGGTGCGACCGCCTCATTCGCTGGGCGCGTCTGCGGCGTACCTGCTCCTCGATGCGCGTCTGACGCCGCAGGTAACCCAGGTAGAGCACCGTCACCGCGCCCACCGAACCGCAGACCCACCAGAACGTCGGCGATACCAGGTATCCCGCGACGGCCGAGGCCAGCAGCAGCACCGACATCACCATCAGCGTCCGCTTGCGGAAGGTGAACTTGCGCGCCGCGACCGCAACTGCGGTCTTCGATTCGTAGTGCTGGCGGCGCGCCTGGGACTTCGAGCCGGCGACGTGGAGTTCGGCATCCGACAACTCTTCGACGCCCGACGTGTCGTCGACGTATTCGTAGTCGTAGTCGGTGTCGTCCTCGGAGGCGAACTGGTCGGTCGTCCCCTCGGCATCATCGAACTCGGCCGCCTCGGGCTCCTCGAACTCGGCCTCGGCTCCTTCGGGCTCCTCGACCTCCTCGACTTCCTCGTCCGATTCGTCGACCTCCTGGAGGTCGTCGACCGTGAACGTGGCGGTGTTGTCGTCGAATTCCAGTGGTAGCTCGGGATCTTGGTCGAACGCCAGCCGTGCGGAGACGCCGATCGGCAGGGCGCCGGAGTCCTCCTCGACGATGTCCACATCGAGGTAGTCGGGTTCGGTCTGTGCCGCCGCGGCCGCCATCACCACCACGGTCTTACGTGGCGCGGTGACGGGTTCGTCGTCCTCGTCGTCGTCCTCGTCGAGGTCGTCGTGCGTCGGACGCCAGTTCGGGTCGCTGTGGTGACCGGCCGCGGGCTTGCGCCGCCGCAGCAGTCGCGCGCCGCTTCGCGTGTTCAGCACGCGCGTCGCCAGCGCCACGTCGCTGGTGCGGCGAACGGTGTCCCGCTTACTGATCAGCATCGGGACGAGCACGAAGAGCCAGAGCACGACGAGAGAGATCCACAGAAGAGATTGGGGGATGCTTGGCATGTCGCCGGCTCCTTTCCCCGTGAGGTTAGGTCCGTGACCAGCGCATCCGGGGACGACGCGCCGGGCTAATTACACACCTGTAACTCGTCGCAGACAAGCACATTTGCCCCACATGTCACAACTGCAACAAGATTAGACCCAGCTGGCATGGCCTGCGCGCACCAGCGAGGACGTTGCCGACCCGTTCAATTCCTCGAGGGTGATCGCCACCAGCAAATGGTCGCGCCAGGCACCGTCCACCTCCAGGTAGCGCTTGAGCAAGCCCTCCTCGCGAAAGCGGGCCTTGGCCAGCACCGCCCGACTCGGCGCATTCTCGGGCCGCACCGTCGCCTCGAATCGGTGCAACCCGATCGGCCCGAAGCCGTGGTCGAGGCCCAGCGCCAACGCCGCCGTCGCCACCCCGCCGCCGTTGCGCTCCTTGGCCACCCAGTAACCGATCCACGCCGACCGCAAAGCGCCGTGTGTCACGTTGCCGATCGTGAGCTGGCCGCAGAATTCGCCGTCGAGCTCGATCGCGTACGGCAGCATGCGACCCTTGCGGGCTTCCGCGCGAAGTCCCGAACAGATCGATGGCCACGACGAGATCGCATGGCGCACTTCCCAACTCGCTTCGGCTACGGGTTCCCACGGCTCGAGATGCGCTTGGTCGGCCAACCGGATGCGGCTCCACACCGCGCCGTCGCGCAACCGGATCGGCCGCAGGCGCACCAGCCCGGCGGCCACCCGCAGCGGTCCGACCGATTTCGGCCAGCCGGGATGCATGGATGTCGAACGCCACAGGTCCACGTCTATCTACTTCGTTAGCCGCGTTGGGCCAGGAACGCCACGTCGATGATCTCACCGGTGCGGATCTGCTCCGCCTCACTGGGGATGACGACCAGGCAGTTCGCCTCGGCCAGGGTCGCCAGCAAGTGCGACGACGCACCCGGCGCCCCGCCGAGCGCCTGCACCAGATACTCACCGCTGTCCTGGTCGCGCATCAGCTGACCGCGAAGGTAGCCCTTGCGCCCTGCCACGGACGTAATCGGTGACAGCGTGCGCGCCTGCACGACACGGCGCAGCGGCTGCCTCTTGCCCAGCGACATGCGAATCAGCGGCCGCACCATGACCTCGAAGACCACCAGCGCGCTGACCGGGTTGGCGGGCAACAGGAACACGGGCACGCCCTCACGACCCAGCTGTCCGAAGCCCTGCACCGATCCGGGGTGCATCGCGATCCGCGACACCTCCATCTCGCCGAGCTCGGACAACACCGCCCGCACGCTCTCGGCGGCCGTGCCCCCGACGGCTCCGGCGATCACCAGCACCTCGGCGCGGTTGATCTGCCCCTCGACGACGTCGCGCAACGTCTTCGACTCCGTGTCCACGATGCCGACGCGGTTGACCTCGGCCCCGGCGTCGCGGCCGGCCGCAGCCAGCGCATAGGAGTTGTCGTCGTACACCTGCCCGTTGCCCGGGGTCCGCGAGACGTCGTCGAGCTCGCCGCCGACGCTCATCACCGACAGCCGCGGTCTCGGATGCACCAGCACCCGCTCACGTCCGACCGCTGCGAGCAGGCCCACCTGCGCTGCGCCGATGATGGTTCCCGAGCGCACGGCGACGTCACCCGGCTGGACGTCGTCGCCCG
>NZ_JAVROT010000061.1:0-15800 GCF_032162605.1 Mycobacterium sp.
ACACCGGGCGGCCAATCCTCCTCGGCCATGAACAGCAGCACAACCATGAAAGCCATACCCGACGTCCCTGGGCAATCCGAAGCCTACGACCGACGGTCCCGAACACCCTGCAAGAAAGGTAAGGACACATGACCAAGATCGGTTCACTGCTCGGGGCGTTGCTGATGATCGGTGCCATCGTCACTGCGTGCAGCAGCAGCGCCAAAGCTCCCAGCCCGGGCTACGGCTCGAGCAGCTCGCCCGTCGCCATGACCGGCGGTCCGGCGGCAACTCCGACGCCGGCTTCCGGACCGACGGTCACCATCTCCGGGATGGCCTTCGGCGCTCCGCTCACTGTGTCCCCGGGAGCGACGGTCAACATCGTCAACGCCGACACTGTCGAACACTCCGTGACTTCCGACCCGAAGGGCACGTTCGACACCGACGTCGACGGTGGCGCGCAGAAGACGTTCACCGCACCGACGAAACCGGGTGAATACCCCTTCACCTGCATATACCACCCGCAAATGAAGGGCACGCTGATCGTCAAGTAAGTCTGCCATCACGCTATGACGGTTTGAAGGTCGGCCATCCAGGGAATCCGCGGAATCAGCGAGCACGTCAAATGCGTGACGTGCCATTAGCCGAAGGAGTCCGAGATGGCCACCAATGCCGTCGTCTGGATCGTCGTGGCCGTCGCGGTGGTCCTGCTCTTGATCCTCGTATCCGCGTTCGTCGCCCGCCGTGCTCGTGACCGCAGGCGCGTGGCCGAGTCCGACCGCATCCGTGAGGAGGTCCGCGAAGAGAACACTCGGGTGGAGAAGCGTGAGGCCGTCGCCGCCGAGACGGACGCGAAGGCCAGGGCGGCAGCCGCCGAAGCCGAGGCCAAGGCCGCCGAGGCCGCCCGCCTGGCGGACAGGGCCGCCACACACCGCGACGAAGCCGCGTCGTCGAGGGAACGTCTCGACGCCGAGAGTGAACGCGCCGACGGTCTGGATCCGCGCCGCGAGAACGATGCCGACGACGCGCGTGACGAGGCCGAGAAGGACCGCGCCAAGCGGGACGAACTGAACCGCGTCGAGCACGACGAGAAGCGCCACCGCGCAGTCAACTAGGGATGGCGCGAAGTTCACGCGAGCAGCTGAGCGACCAGCGACCGCTGCAACCACGCCTCGAATGCCTTCACGGTCCAACCCCTGTCCTTCACGAACCGGGTGAAGATCACGGGATCGGTCGCTAACCACGCCACGTCGATCGCCTTCGCACGAGACAGCCCATCACCCAACGCATCGAGCTGGCTGAGCCGTCTGACCACCTCTTGCCCACTGGCAAGACGCTGCCGTCGGTACTCCTGCAGTAGTCGTCTCGCCTCGTCATGCGCGTCGGCCGCGATCTCCAGCGCGGCGAACAGGCCCGCAGCCCGCTCGTCGATCTCGACAATGGCGCGCACCCATGCCGCGAGCAATTCCACCGGATCGCCTCCGGCGAGAAGCTTGCGGATCGCGGGCCGTTCCGAGAGGGCCAGGGGAGCATCGTCGCCTGCCACCGCCCAGTCCAGCGCCGTCTTCAAGAGCTCGACCTTGCCGCCCACTGCCGTGAACACCGTCTTGCGACTCACCCCAGCCGCGTTGGCCACCGTGTCGATGGTGGTCGCGCCGTAGCCGGCCTCGGCGAACAACCGAGCCGCCGCCGAGACGATCGAGTGCCGAGTGTCGGTAGCCTGGGTGGCGCGCAACTCCGAGCGATAGTCACGCTTGACACGTTCGACCATTCACGCCACCCGGTGAGTATTCATTACATCGCAAGATACCTCAAATGGGGGATAGATGCGAACGATCATCGTCGGCGCTGGGCCGACCGGACTCTTCACCGGACTTGCCCTCGCCCGCCGAGGTCGGGACGTGGTGCTCGTCGACCGTGACCCGGGCCCTCCCCGGCACGGGCAGTGGCGTCGCAGGGGCGTCATGCAGTTCCACCATGCGCATACCTTCCGAGGTCCCGTCGTCGAGGCGCTGTGCAATGAAATGCCGGACGTGCTGGGGCATCTGGAGGCGGCCGGTGCCTCGGTCGCCAACGGCCCGACGGCAGGCCCGTGGCCTTGCTGTGCCGTCGGGCCACCTTCGATGCCGTATTGCGGTGCAAAGCCGCACGAGAGTCTGGAATCACGTTGCACACCGGCCACGTCGACGGCCTGGTGCGTGACCACGGCCGCGTCCTCGGCGTGACGGCGACCGGTCGCGGACTGATGGCCGACGTCGTGATCGACGCGTCGGGCCGGGTGAGCAGGTACACCGGCGCCGTCCGTGCCGCGGCCGAGGGCGGCGACTGTGCAGCGGTGTACGTCGACCGTCAGTAGCGGTTGCACGAAACCTTCGACGGCGGTGCTCCTCCCGCGCCGACCAACTCGCCGATCGGCAAGTCGTTGAACTTCGCCGGCTACTTCGCCATCGCCTTCCAGCACGATGATCGGACGTTCTCGATCACCTTCGCCCACGACGGCTCCGACCACCGCCTGCGCGGTCTCCGGTACGGGGAGGTGTTCGACGCTGCCGTCCGCGCCATTCCCGACCTCTGCGAATGGGCGGATCCACGCCGCGCCCGACCGATCGCGCCCGTGCTGCCCGGCGGTAAGGCGTACAACTCCTACCGGGTCCAACTCGACGCCGCGGGCCGCCCGCTCACGCCGGGCATGATCTCGGTCGGTGACGCAGTCTGCACCACCACGCCGCTGGCCGGTCGCGGCGACACGCTGGCGCTCGCCCAGGCGGGCGCTCTGGTGCGCTCGCTCGACGAGCATGGCAGCGACGTCGACACGGTCACCAGGAAGTTCGATCGGTGGTGCACCGACAACATCCGGCCCTGGTTCGACGACCACCGGTTTGCCGACGCCGACCGGATTCGCCGGTGGTCCGGTGGCGAGGTGGACACCACACGCCGCCTGCCGTCGGACCTCATCGTCGCCGCGGCTGCCGCAGATGACACCCTTCGCGCCGTCGTCGAGCCATACGCCAGGATGGATGCACTGCCCGCCAGCCTCGACACCGTCGAACCAAGGGCGAGAGAGATATTCGCGGACGGCTGGCGCCCCGCCGTGCCCGACGGGCCGACCCGAGCCGAACTGGCCGAATTCTGCGAGGCATTCGATGAGGGAGTCGACTAACTCGGCGGTGTCCAGGCGACCGGCAGTCGCTTGATTCCGTGAATGAACGCCGACTGCAGCCGGGCCGGTTCCTCGGTGGCGACGATGTCAGGGAGCCTGCGGTGCAGTTCTTCGAAGGCGACGGTGATCTCGCGACGCGCCAGGTTCGCGCCAAGGCAGAAATGAGCACCGCCCCCGCCAAAGCCGACGTGCGGGTTCGGGTGGCGGCGCACGTCGAACGACCACGGATCGTCGAACTTGGCGTGGTCACGGTTCGCCGAGCCGTACCAGAGCGTAACCTTTTCGCCCGCAACGAGTTTGACACCACCCAGCTCGGTTTCGCGGGTCACCGTGCGGCGCATGTAGGCGACGGGGGAGGCCCACCTGACGACCTCCTCCACGGCGGTCGGCGCGACCGTGTCGTAGTCGCTCCACCAGTCGTCGCGCTGCTCGGGATGCCTGCTCAGCGCGAGAACCCCGTGGCTGATCGCATTGCGGGTCGTCTCGTTGCCGGCCACCACCAACAGGATGAAGAACGACGCGACCTCTCCGGAGGTCAGCCGCTCGCCGTCGAGCTCGGCCTGCACCAGGCTGGTGGTGAGATCCTCACCCGGATGGGCGCGTCGGTCGTCGGCAAGGGCGGCAGCGTAAGCGCCGATGTCCATGGCGACCTTGACGAACTCGTCGAAGTCGGCCGTGATCTCCGGGTCTCCGAACCCCAGGATCACGTTGGTCCAGTGAAAGACCTGGAGGTGGTCCTCTTCCGGGATTCCCATCATGTCGCAGATGATCTGAAGCGGAAGTGGTCCGGCCAGCGAGGAGACCAATTCGGCCGTGCCGTCGGGATTGTCGGCCACCATCGCTTCAACGAGGCGCCGGGCGCGGTCGCGGACCGAGTCCTCGATGCGGGTCAGCACCCGCGGGGTGAACGCGCTCCGGACGATGTTGCGCAGCCGGGTGTGCCGCGGATCGTCCATCGCGATCATCGAACCGAAGTACTCGGCCAGTTCCGGAGTCTGGTCGCCTATGACGATGCCTGCGGCCGAGCTGAAGATCTCGGGATTTCTGCTCGCGTGGAAGACGTCGTCGTAGCGGGTGACGGCCCAGTGTCCCCTGCCCTGCGCGAAGCCGTCCTGGATGAACTCCGGCTGATGCGACACCGGCTCCTCACGCCGCAGCGTGGCGAACGCGCCGTCGCGCATCTCGTCGTCCAGCGCCCAGAAGTCCCACGACCCGAGATTGATGTCGGAGATCGGCACGTCGGGCGGTGGGGAACCGTTGACCCGCGTCGAGATGCCCACGTTGCTTCACCTCACCGTCGAGAACGCGATGCCGCCGAGCGTAACCTCACGGTCTGGCCTCGTGTCCCATTCGGCCGTGGGTGCGTCGCTGCTCCTTCATCTTCGCCTCGAACACGTGGCGCTCACCTGCTTGCAGGTCGTCGCGCACCCGACGCTCGTGGTCCCGGAACTCAGTCCAATAGCCGTCGTCGAACTCCTCGACGATCTGGAAGGTCCAGCGACCGTGGAGCACGTTGCGGCCCACCAGTTCCGTCTCCAAGCGGTCGGCGACGGCCTCGTGACCTGCCGACCGCAGCTCGTCGCAGGCGTCGCCGAGCGTCAGGTCGGCATGGCCAATCAACTGATGGAAGGAGTACAGATGGCCACGGGCGCGCTCGACGTACTCCAACGCCTCCGACACCTTCCCGACCGCCGCGATCGTGTCGTCGTCGACGCCTGTGGGGCGCCGGTCGAGGCGGGCGTCGGATTCGTCCGGGTGGTCGGTGTCGTGCGTCATTGAACCGTTTTACCCCAGCGGTCGCGGACCCAACCCGCGGCGCCGGTTTCCGCGGATGGCCTGCGCGTGACCGTTTCGCCGTGGTAGCACCGACGGGTGCGCAACCCACATGCAGGGCAACCGTTTACGAACTCCGACGAGGAGATCGCCGAAGCGCTGCTCGACGTCAGCATCCCGACGTTGATGCTGTCACTGGTCCACATGGCGGGCGATCCCGTGCTCATCCGCGGTGCGTTGAAGCCGGCAGGACTCTTCCTCAACGAGGTGCAGGGGTACATGTCCGAGGAAGACAAGTCCGCAGTCCGCACGAACCGCGCTGAAGGTGATCGCCGACTACCGGGACCGCGGCTGCCCCGAGCCCGAGCCGATCACCGGTGAGCTGCTCAAGGAGATGATGGAGTGGCTCGTCTGCGAACCGGTGCCCGACGAGTACGTGCCGATGTTGCCCGAGGAGATGGAGCTCGACGGGACCGATGCCCGTGCGGTCACCACGTCGACGGAGACCGCACGCGGCGAGTTCGGAGTCGTCGTGATCGGCTGCGGTGAGTCCGGGTTGCTCGCGGGCATCCGGCTGAAGCAGGCCGGCATCCCCTTCACGATCGTCGAGAAGAACGCCGGGCCCGGTGGCACCTGGTATTAGAACACGTACCCAGGTGCGCGGGTCGACGTCGGAAATCACTTCTACTGCTACAGCTTCGAACCCACCGATCAGTGGACGCACTTCTTCGCCGAACAGCCCGAACTGCAGGACTACTTCCAGTGCGTCATGGACAAGTACGACGTCGGGCAGCACGTCCGGTGGGAGACCGAGGTCACCGATGCGTCGTGGGATGACGCGACGGCGACGTGGACCGTCCGCACGCGTGGACTCGACGGCGCGGTCTCGACACTCGAGGCTCGAGCGGTCATCAGCGCAGTGGGGCAGCTCGACCGACCCCAGCTGCCGGCGATCCCGGGTCGAGACCTGTTCTCCGGAGCTGCGTTTCACTCCGCGGAGTGGGACCACTCGGTGGATCTGAGCGGCAAACGCGTTGCGATGATCGGCGCGGGCGCAAGCGGTTTCCAGATCGCTCCGACGATCGTCGAGGACGTCGCACACCTCGCCGTCTTTCAGCGGACCGCCCAGTGGATGTTCCCGAACCCGAACTACCACGCGGCGGTCGGGCCTGGGGTGCGGTGGGCGCTGCGCCATCTACCGTTCTACGGGAGGTGGTACCGGTTCCTGCTGCTCTGGCCGGGCTGCGACAAGGGCCTGGAGGCCGCGCGGGTCGATCCCGACTACCCGGACCAACGACGTGCCGTCAGTGAGATCAACGAGATCACCAGGCTCGTGTTCGCGGAGTGGCTAAAGAGCCAGATCGGCGATGATCCCGAGTTGGCTGCGAAGGTCGTGCCGGACTATCCGGCGACGGGCAAGCGCACGTTGCAGGACAACGGCAGCTGGCTGCGGACGCTGACGCGCGAGGACGTCGACTTGGTCCGCACGCCGATCGACCACATCGACTCCGGCGCCATCGTCACCGACGACGGCGTCCGTCATCCGGCCGACGTGATCGTGTTCGCCACCGGGTTTCAGGCCACCGAAGTGTTGTGGCCCATGACGATCACGGGTCGCGACAGGCGTGATCTCCGCGAACTCTGGGGGCAACGGCCATCGGCGTTTCTGGGGATCACCGTCCCCGGCTACCCGAACTTCTTCTGCATGTACGGGCCTGGCACCAACCTCGCCAGCGGCGGCAGCCTCATCTTCCACTCGGAGTGCCAGATGCGTTACATCTCGAAGTGCCTGGACCGGCTGATCGCCGACGGGCTGCGGTTCATGGAGCCACGGCAGGACAGGACGGATGACTGGGTGCGACGCAGTCAGGAGAAGATGCGCAAGATGGTCTGGTCGCAGCCGTCGATCAAGCACTCGTTCTACAAGAACGCTGACGGCGAGGTGTACACGCTGAGCCCGTGGCGACTGGTCGACTACTGGACCTGGACCCGAGAACCCGATCTCGACGACTTCGTCTTCGGCTGACGGTCAGGCCGGCTGCCACCCCATTTTCCTTGCGAACGCGGCGCCGTCCTCGGAGAGCGTGCCGCACTCGAGGCTGCGCTCGACGTACTCCTGCACCATCGGCATGAAATTCATCGGGTTGTAGGCATCCTCCTCGTAGTTCCACAGCCCGTCGCCGGCGTACTTGAGAATGGTGATGCACGGCCGTTCGATGACAGTTCCGTCGCCGGGGTCCTTCATCCGGTTCATGATCTCGGTGATGACCCAGCCCTTGTCGGTGTCGATCGAGTACCACGACGCCGGGTAGAACGGCATCTCGCTCCCGGGGAACACGTTCATCGTGGAGACGATCCACTCCCGGATCCGTTCGCGGCCCGCCATTTTGCCGTACAGGTGCTCGACGTAGGTGGCGTCCTCGGTGAACAGGTCGGCGTAGCGGGACCAGTCCCAGCTCTGCCCGATCTCGCGGACCACCTGTTGTTGCCGTGCGAACGCCTCTTCGAGTTCCTCCCGAGACCACTGACCCATGTTGACGTTCTACCAAAGGGGTCGCGGCGGCGGAGCCGATTCAGGAGACGGTCAACGACCGCAGTCGCGGCCACACCGACGCCCACGGCTCGCGCAGGCCCGTGAGGAGAAAGGCATGCATGTCGTCGCCGATGTCGCACACCTCGCTGGTGGCCGTGAAGTACGGCGACAACGAGCTCGGATCCCGGCCGACGTAGAGCACCGCGTCGTGATCGGCAGGCGGCTCCGCGAAGTAGCCGTAGCCGCGGTTTCCGCTGTACGCCTCCGGAAGATCGTAGAGATCGGCGAAGCCGTCGAGAAACGCTGCCACGATGTAGGACTCGCCGTAGACGACGGTTCGGTCGCGCTGGTCGGCGGGCAGGCCGCGAAGCACCTCCGCGGTGCGTTGGGCAATGCCCTCGCCGACGTCCGAACGGGCGACCGTCACCGACACGACCAGCGCGCCGATCGCCAGTGCCCCGCAGGCCACCCATGCCGGCCAGAGCAGCCACCGGCGTGCGGTCCGTCCGGACTCTCTTCGGCGCTGCAGGCCCATGGCGCCCGCGGCGGATACAACCCCACCAGGTAGTACGGCCTTCCCTCGGCGATCACGAACACGACCCACAGCACCGGAAACGCAACTCCCAGATACCGGTACGGCCTGAGCTCGTCTGTGCGCAACAATCGGACGAGTCCGTAGAGCGCGAGGAAGGCGTCGGCCAGACCGGCGAACAACAGCAGCTCGACGGCGATTCCGCCTCTGCCGCCGTAGAGCGCATCCGCCTCGCCGGCGACGACGCGCGTCATCCGTAGCTGCGGCCAACCGTGGACCTGCTGCCAGATCACGGTGGGCGACGCGATCACCAGTGCGACCAGCGCGCCCACCCACAGCATCGGCCGCCACAGCAGGTCGCGCGGCCCGCACACGGCGATGGCGACGAGTAGCACCAGGCACAGCAGCATGACTTGAAACTTCGTCAGTACGGCTAAACCTGCGATGACACCGATGACCGGAAGCAACCGGTCGTCGCGTATCCTCTGCCATCGAATCATCAACCACACCAGCAACATCCATTGCAGTGGCTCCAGTGCGTACGGTGTCAACCAGTGCCCGGCCAACGTCGTCCACAGCGCGGTGGCTTGCGCCGCGGCCACGAAAACCTGTGCACGACGGTCGCATCCGAGCTCGCGTGCGATGAGTGCCGCGACCACCACCGCGGCCGTGGTCGCAAGGATGGCAGGCAACCTCAACGCGACCAGTGAGCCCGGCGCGACGGCGTCGATCAGGGCCGCCAGCGCCGGCGCCAGCGGCGGTTGATCGGCAGAGCCCCAATCCAGGTGGTCGCGTCCGGTGGCAACCACGTACACCTCGTCGAACCAGTAGCCACGGCTGAACAGTGTTGCCACGCAGTGCGCGACGCCGACGACAACGGCCAGAACCACTACGGGTCGGGCCGCGAAGGGCTCGACGTGCGAGCGCTCGTGCAGTTCCGTCTCGGTCGTCGCCACTGAAGACACGCTAGCGATGCAACCTGCCGCCCGTCGACACCTTTCCCGTCGGCGGGCGTCGATTCAAGCCTCTACTCAGGTCTCTACTACGGCCTTGATCCGCTCCAGGGTCTTGCGCATGTCACGGATGTTGTGGTCATCAAGCCTTCGTTCATCCGAAAGGACTCGGTGACCTCGGTGCCGTCACCCCGGTGCGAAGAGGTAGTGCCAATTGTTGACCGGCTTGCCGCCGAGCAGCACTTCGAAGCCGAATTCGCGGCCAGGCTCACACGCGGTCACTCGGCACGTCGTCCAGTAGACGGGCCCGATCTCGTTGCGTTTGACGTGCCCTCGGAACGTGGCGCCGAGTGCGGGACCCGTTGCGCCGTCCAGCCACTCGGCCTCGAACGTCTCGGGGGAGAACCGTCCGGTGTTGTGGATGTCCGCGACGAGGTTCCAGACCTCCTCCGCGGGTGCGTCCATGGTGACGGTGACCGACGCCTGCATCTCTCAGACCTGCTTCTGAAGCCGACCACACGTGGTGCGGTAACCGGCGCCGTGTTCGGAGTAGCAGTAGTCGAGAGTGGACCCCTTGAACGTCAAGCCCGTCTGCTCGGTGACGACGAGTGTCGCCTCACCGTTGCGGTACCCGTCGGTGCTCGCGATGCGTTCGCGGTGCCCGCTCCAGGTGCTCACCAGGTAGGGATCGTCGGCATTGGCGATGGGTAGTGGCGACAGGATGCAGACCGACGCGGCTGCAACACCGATCACGACCGCCCTGACACGGTTCCTTCTTCGACTCACTGTGGTTCTCTTTCCTTCGTCGGTGTGGCGGACGGCACACCGACGAAGCGTCGACGCCATGCTGTCCCGTCGTGGGGTCAATCAACGGAGACAGTCACATTATCCGCGGGGATCTGCCATTCGGGTGGATATGGCGTTAACTGTCGGAGTGACGATCGGAGGGGTGATGAGTGATCGGGTGCTCGACTTCGGTTGTGGTGAAGGCCTTCCCGCGCGTGTGACACCCGAAGAGACCACCGAGACGCAGACGTGAGTGGAGCTGATTCGATGAAGGTCCGGTTCGGGGTCGGCCTCGGCGCGGGAGCCGAGAGTACCCCCGCGCAACTGTCACACGTGGTCGACCGCCTCGAGGCAGCCGGCATCGACTCTCTGTGGTTCTCGGAGCTGGTCTACACCGATGCCATCGACCCGTTCATCGGGATGGCATACGCCTTGGCCAGGACCACCAAACTCAAGGTGGGCACGTCGGTGGTGGTACTGCCGGGACGTCATCCGGTGCTGGTGGCCAAGCAGCTGGCGTCGCTGGCCGCGCTCGCCCCGAAGCGCGTCCTGCCCGTGTTCGGGCTGCGGTCCGCGCTACCGGCCGAGCGGCAGGTGTTCGTCGTGCCCGACGGGCAGCGCGCGGCAGTCTTCGACGAGTCCTTGCGCATGCTGAAGTCGGCGCTGGCCTCCGACGGCACCGACTTCTCGGGTGACTTCTTCAGCGCCACGTCCGTCGCCGTCGGCCCAATACCCGACAGGCCACTGGACATTTGGCTCGGTGGCTCCGCGCCCGCGGGCTTCCGCCGCATCGGGCGACTCGCCGACGGCTGGTTGGGCAGCTTCCTCACCCCTGACGAGGCACGGCGAGGACGCGAACTCATCGAGGCAGCCGCGGCCGAGGCCGGGCGCGCCGTCGAGCCCGACCACTACGGGATCAACGTCGCCGTCGGCGAGAACGGTCTGCCCGACGAGGTCCTTTCGGCGATCCGCAAGCGCAGGCCCGACGTCGACCCGACCGAGTTGGTCGCCGACGGGTGGCCGCAGTTGCACCGAATGCTGGACGGATACCTCGCAGCCGGGCTGACCAAGTTCGTCATCCGACCCACGGGGGCAGGTGCCATCGACGAATTCATCGACCGGTTCGCCACCGAACTCCTCCCACGGGAGAACTGATCGCTGAATCCGAACACACGGGGGTTCTCGTGGCACACGTCATCGTCGCCGGATACGTGGTCGTTGATCCAGGTGAACGCGCCGCCTACCTCGCCGACTGCGTCGACGTGGTGCGTCAAGCCCGATCGGCCGCAGGCTGTCTTGACTTCGCCATCTCCGGCGACCTGCTCGATGACGGCCGGGTCAACGTCTATGAGCGCTGGGAATCCCAGACGGCGGTCGAGGCGTTCCGGGGTGACGGACCGAGCGACGAGGGAGCGGCGCTGATGTCGGCGTCCGTGGCCGAATACGAGGTCGCCGCGCAGCGATCGCTCACATGACGCAGTGGCCCGGCCTCGCGGTGCGCGCCTGGTCGTTGCGTGACGAGGCGGACGCGGCCCGTTGGCGGTACGGCGGCAGGTGGTCGGTGTACGACCAGCCGGCCGATCACGAGACGCCGATCACGCGGCGGGCGGTCGTCTCGGGTGACGACGGCCGAGTGGTCGGCTTCTACTGCGTCGGCGACGACGCCCGCGTGCCCGGCCTCGCCGCCGACGGCGCGGTGACGGACCTGGGCATGGGAATGGCCCCGGATCTCGTCGGACGGGGACGTGGCGAGGCGTTCGCACGGGCGGTCCTCGACGACGTTCACCGGACCCTGCCGGACAAACCGCTCAGGGCGGTGATCCAGACCTGGAACACCCGTGGCCTGCGGCTCGCATACCGAATGGGTTTCGAGGTCGTCGGCGAGCACCGGGTCACTCGAGATGGTCCCGACGTCGGGTACACGGTGTTGATCCTGCCCTGCCAGCGCTGAGCGGACCCAAGGGTCCAGCAAACAGGAGTTTCACAGGTACGGGCAATCCGGGAGCGCCAGAGGACGGGCGCTGAGCGGCCCCACGAGACCCATTGATGACGGCTTGGTGACACACTGCGCAACGCCCCGAACCGATTGGCTGTTGACTTCGTGATTCGGGTAGTCTGCGAGAATTGCGCACCTACGGGGCGGCTCTCCAGACCGCGGAGCTACGGACGATCCTCAACCAGACGCCAAAGGCTGAATCTTGCCGAACACAAAGAGTGACAACCAGAACCTGAAGCCGCACTTCGACGACGTGCAGGCGCATTACGACCTGTCCGACGACTTCTTCCGGCTCTTCCTGGATCCCACGCAGACCTACAGCTGTGCGTACTTCGAGCGCGATGACATGACGCTTGAAGAAGCCCAGATCGCGAAGATCGATCTGTCGCTGGGCAAGCTGGGCCTTGAGCCGGGGATGACGCTGCTGGACGTCGGTTGTGGCTGGGGTGCCACCGTCAAGCGGGCCATCGAGCGCTACGACGTCAACGTCGTCGGTCTTACCCTTAGCAAGAACCAGCAAGCGCACGTGGCCGAGCTGCTCGCCGAGACGGACACCCCAAGAAGCAAACGCGTTCTGCTCGACGGCTGGGAGCAGTTCCCCGAACACGTCGATCGCATCGTGTCGATCGGCGCCTTCGAGCACTTCGGGCGCGACCGTTACGACGACTTCTTCAAGATGGCGTACGCGGCGTTGCCTCCCGGCGGCGTGATGATGCTGCACACGATCGTCAAGCCGAGCGACGAGGAATTCAAGGAACGCGCGCTGCCGCTGACCATGACGAAGCTCAAGTTCTTCAAGTTCATCATGGACGAGATCTTCCCCGGCGGCGATCTTCCCCAGGTCGTGGACGTCGAAGAGCATGCCACCAGCGCCGGCTTCGAGTTGACCCGGGTTCAGCCGCTGCAATTGCACTACGCCCGCACGCTGGAAATCTGGGCCGCGGCACTGGAGGCGCGCAAGGACGAGGCCATCGCGTTCCAGTCCGAAGAGGTCTACGACCGCTACATGCGGTACCTGACCGGCTGCGCAGAGTTGTTCGCCAAGGGCTACACCGACGTCTGCCAGTTCACCCTCAAGAAGGCCTGACCTCCTCCGCGCCCTCGGTCAGGACGCCGGTGGCGGCCGTCGGCCCGGCGGTCCCATCTCGACGCCTGCGGCATCGCGCCGCCTGGCCGCCATGCCCGCGAGAGCTTCGAAGACCACGCGGTGCGCGGCGTTCACCGTGAGCTCGGCGTGGTCGTAGGCGGGGGAGACCTCCACGACGTCAACGCCTGCAACGTCGTGCTCGTAGCAGAGTTGGCGCACCATCCGGAGAAGGTCGACGCTGGTGATCCCGCCCGGTTCCGGAGTGCCCGTGCCGGGTGCGTGGGCCGGGTCGAGCACGTCGATGTCCACCGACAGGTACAGCTTGTCCGCCTTGGCCAGCGCCTCGCCGACCGCGTCAACCATCACCGCCTTGAATCCGCGCTCCCAGATCTCCTGCATGGTGTGCCAGACCATGCCCTGTTCCTGCATCCACTCGAAGGTGTCCTGCGGCGGCCAGTAGCCGCGAAGTCCGACCTGGACGAAGTGCGTACCCGGCACGGCGCCAGACTCGATGAGCCGACGCATCGGAGTGCCGTGGCTGGCCAGGTTGCCGTCGATGATGTCGGCAGTGTCGGCGTGAGCGTCGAAGTGCACGATGCCGACGTTGCCGTAGCCGTGCACGTCGGCCACCGCGGTCGCAGACGGCCACGTGATCGAGTGGTCCCCGCCGAGGACGACGGGCACGATGCCGCGGGAGGCGACGGCCGCGACGCGCTCCTTGATGTTCTGGTGGGACACCTCGGTCTGACCGTGCGGGCAGAACGCGTCGCCGAAGTCGACGACCTCCAGCCAGTCGAAGATCTCCAGACCCAGATCCATGTGATAGGTGCCGGGCTCGTACGCGGTGGCCCGGATCGCCCGCGGACCGAACCTCGCGCCCGGCCGATTCGTCGTGCCGACGTCGAACGGGGCGCCGACGACGGCAACGTCGGGGCGCCATGAGTCGAGCTGGGAGACCTCGGTCAGAAACGGCCGGTGTCCGAAGGTCGCGAGCCCCGAGTGGGGCAGGTCGAGCTGCTCGGCCATCCCCGGTGGAAGTTCCCGATGCGGCCCTTGAGAGTCGTTGTCCCCGTGGTCGTGGCTCATCGGCTGACAGTACCGCCATCACTTCCGTTCCGACCTTGACCCGCAAGGGAAGTGAGGGCGTCCCGCAATCCCGCCGGAATGCCGCGCTTGGCCCAGTCATCGGTCGACACGACGACGTACACGTTGCGCCCGCGAGCCGCTGCGACCTCGACACCGTCACCGCCTCGGCGCAGCACGTCGAACCGCAGCGTGAAGCTCGTCGTGCCCATCGACTCGCACCGCGCTTCGACGCGCACCGAATCACGCCAGCGGACCGGCGCGACGTAGTCGATCTCCGCGTGCACGACCTGTACGTCGAGCCCCCAGGCGTTGAACTCGGTGAAGGGCACGCCGAGGTGGTCGAAGAACGCGGTAGACGCCTCGTCGAACCACGTCAGGTAGTGGCCGTTGAAGACCACGCCCTGCTGGTCGACTTCGGCGTAGCGCGGCACGATCGGCAACGAGAAGGCTTCGGTCACACCGGATACCTTGCAGTGTCACGGCTGCCCCGGCAATCGGCCCTCGACGCTAGGATTCCTGGTCGTGAGCAGGCCTACGTCATGCAATTAGTCACCATCGACGACATCCGCGCAGCGGCCGACCGGATCCGCGGCGCGGTCGTCCGCACGCCGCTCGTTCCGGCTCCGTGGGGTGATCCCGCCCGCCCACTGTGGCTCAAACCCGAGAACCTGCAGGCGATCGGTGCGTTCAAGGTCCGAGGTGCGTTCAACGCCATCGGACGGCTCGACGAGACCACCCGCGCGCGCGGCGTCGTCGCATACTCGAGTGGTAATCACGCCCAGGCCGTGGCGTACGCGGCCGCCACCTTTCGGATTTCGGCCCACATCGTGATGCCGGATGAGACACCAGACGTCAAGATCGCCGCGACCCGCAGCCACGGAGCACAAGTGGTGTTGTGCGGAGCAGGCGAGCGCGAGAGGGTCGCCGACGAACTGGTGGCCAGGACCGGCGGCGTCCTGATCCCACCGTTCGATCACCCCGACGTCATCGCGGGGCAGGGAACCATCGGACTGGAGATCGTCGAGGATCTGCCTGACGTCGCCAGCGTCATCGTCCCGGTCAGCGGTGGCGGCCTGGCATCGGGCATCGGCACCGCCGTCAAGGCACTCGCGCCGCAGGCAAGGGTCATCGGCGTGGAACCCGAACTTGCCGCGGACACCGCAGAGGGCCTGACCGCGGGTCATCGCGTCGACTGGTCGATCACCGACCGCAACCGCACCATCGCCGACGGGCTCCGATCACAGCCTTCGGAGCTGACGTTCGCCCATCTGCAGAGAGTGCTGGACGGCTTGGTCACGGTGTCCGAGAAAGACATTCGCAAGGCAGTCCGCGAAATCGCGCTGCGCGCCCACCTGGTGGCCGAACCCAGCGGCGCGGTCGCGCTGGCGGCATATCGAAGCCGGGAGACGCCGCCGGGACCGACCGTGCTCATCGTGTCCGGCGGCAACGTCGAACCAACCCTGCTGGCGGAGATCATAGCCGGATGATCGCCGGCTGCTCGGCTAGTGTCCTGAGCGTCTCTTCGGATGCGGTAGTTGGCGCTTCTGTGTCCGGTTAGCATGTGGTGCCGACGTTTTCGGTGTCTGGCGGTGGGGTTGTCCACAGTCGCCGATTCATCCACGGACTGGGGTTTTGGGGGTGGCCGGGGGTCGGGGTCCTCGGTTAGATTCGAATGCATGTTCGATGAGTTGGTGGCTGGCACCGCGGGGCGTTGCGGGGCTGCTGCGGTGGATGCGTGGTCGCGGGTGGAGTCCGCGGCGTGTGCCCGCCGGTTGGCGGCGATGGTCGCCATGCTCGACACTGCCCACGCCGCGTCCGGCTCGGCGGATCGTGAGCAGTGGTGTCTGGACAATTGGGCGGCGGTGTGTGCGCACATCGGCGCCGCTCAGCGCCTCACCTGCGGCAGCGCCTCCGG
>NZ_JAVROT010000062.1:0-4805 GCF_032162605.1 Mycobacterium sp.
TACTCGGTGACCGCCTGCCACGCCGGATATCCCGCGCCTATCGACGGTTTCGCCAGGGGCCCGGCGCTTTCAAGGTCGACTTCGCGGTCGAAGGCGGCGTCCCGTGGACCACCCCTTCGGCTCACCGCGCGGGCACGGTTCACGTCGTGGGCAGCTACGCCGAGCTCGCCGGGACCGAGCGCGACATCCATGCCGGACGCATGCCCCAGCGGCCCTTCGTGCTGGTAGGCCAGCAGTACCTCGCCGACCCACAGCGGTCTGTCGGAGACATCCACCCGGTGTGGACATACGCGCATGTGCCGAACGGATTCTCGGGCGACGCCACCGAGGCCATCATCGCCCAGATCGAGCGGTTCGCCCCGGGCTTCCGTGATCGGATCATCGGCAAGACGGTCCGCACCACTACGCAAATGTCGGACTACAACCCGAATTATGTCGGCGGGGACATCATGACCGGCTCCAAGGACATTCGCCAATTGACGTTCGGTCCCCGGGTCACGTTGTCGCCCTACGAGATCGGCGTCCCGGGCATGTACATCTGCTCGGCGGCCACGCCGCCGGGACCGGGCGCTCACGGCATGTGCGGCGCCAATGCCGCCCGGTCCGCACTCGCGCAACTAAACCAGTGAATTTCAAACATATAACCCGTCAAAGGAGATCCAATGACCGCCGCTGTTGACCCCTCATTCGACCTGTTCAGCTTGACCGACGAACATCAGGAACTACGCGCCGCGATTCGCGCACTGACTGAACGCGATATCGTCCCTTACGCGGCTGACTGCGACGAGCGAGAGCGATTCCCGCAGGAAGCTCTCGACGCCCTCAATCAGTCCAGCTTCAATGCCGTCCACATCCCCGAGGCCTACGGGGGTCAAGGCGCCGACGGCGTGGCCACCTGCATCGTGGTGGAGGAGGTTGCCCGCGGTTGCTGCTCCTCGTCATTGATCCCGGCGGTGAACAAGCTCGGCACCATGGGTCTCATCCTTGCCGGCTGCGAGGACCTCAAGCGGCAGGTGCTGCCAGACATTGCCAATGGCGCGATGGCTTCGTATGCGCTGTCCGAACGGGAGGCTGGATCCGACCCTGCCAGCATGCGAACTCGCGCCCGCGCCGAACGCGACGGCTGGATCCTGAACGGCACGAAGTGCTGGATCACCAACGGTGGCAAATCCACCTGGTACACCGTGATGGCGGTGACCGACCCCGACAAGGGTGCCAACGGTGTGTCGGCGTTCGTGGTCCACGAGGACGATGAGGGATTCACCGTCGGCGCCAAAGAGCGGAAGATGGGTATCAAAGGCTCGCCTACGACTGAGCTGTATTTCGAGAACTGCCGTATCCCAGGCGATCGGATAATCGGCGAACCTGGCACCGGTCTGAAAACCGCACTGAAGACGCTCGATCACACCCGTCCGACCGTGGGAGCACAAGCTGTCGGCGTTGCGCAAGGGGCACTGGACGTCGCGATCGCCTACACGAAGGATCGCAAGCAATTCGGCAGGTCGATTTCGAGCTTTCAAGCCATTCAATTCGAGCTGGCGGAAATGGCGATGAAGGTCGAGGCGGCGAGGCTGATGGTGTACACCGCGGCGGCACGCGCCCACCGCGGGGAGCCCAACCTCGCCTTCATCTCGGCGGCTGCAAAATGCTTCGCATCAGACGTTGCCATGGACGTCACCGAATCCGCCGTGCAGCTGCTCGGCGGTGCGGGATACACCCGCGACTTTCCCGTCGAGCGAATGATGCGCGACGCAAAGATCACCCAGATATATGAGGGCACCAACCAAATTCAGCACATCGTGATGTCTCGCGCACTGTTGGCAGTCTGAACCACGCGGCCGCCGGTTACCCATGCCGCAGACATCGCACCGACTGAAACTCAACTGAGCACCTGACAAGAACGGAGCTAAACATGACCGACATGCTGGAATCCGCACCGCGCCAGTCGAACCCGCCGACTTTGGACAAGTTGGCGGGCCGCGTGGCCTTCGTCACCGGCGGCACTCGCGGCATCGGGGCGGCGATCGCGCACAGCCTCGCCAACCAGGGTGCAACCGTCGCGGTGGGGTACAACCGTGACTGCGACAGCGCCGAACGGTTCGTCGCCGACTTGATGAAGACCCAGCCTCACGGGGCTTCGGCCTCGGCGCACCAAGGCAATGTCGGCGCCCCCGGCGACTGCCGCCGCACGATCGATGAGGTCATCGACACGCACGGGCGCCTCGACATCCTGGTCAACAACGCCGGCATCACCATGGACAAGACCGTGTCCGCCATGACAGAGGACGACTGGCACAGCGTGCTGGCCGTGAACCTCTCGGGCGCGTTCTTTCTCTGCCAGGCTGCGCTGGCCCACATGGTCGAGCGCGGCAGCGGGCGCATCGTCAACGTGTCGTCCGTCGTCGGTGAGACGGGCAACATCGGCCAAGCCAACTATGCCGCCTCGAAGTCGGGTCTGTTCGGCCTGACCAAGACGCTGGCCAAGGAAGCCGCCTACCAGCTGGCGAAATCCGGCAAGAACACCGACGACGGAATCGGAATCACCGTCAACACCGTCACCCCCGGCCTGATCACCACCGAGATGACCGCGGACATCCCGGAGAAGGTCATGGCAAAGCTGACCAGCCAGATCCCCGTCGGCCGCGCGGGCAGGCCGGAAGAAGTCGCGCGGGTCGTTCACTTCCTCGCCGCCGACGCGTCGTCGTACATCACCGGGCAGGTGTGGAGCGTCAACGGCGGAATGGACATGTGACGGCAGCGTCGTTGTTCACCAGCACCACGAAAGGTCGCCGGCGTTGTGTACGTCGACGTCGACAGGAGCCACGGCTTCCAGAACCCTCGAGTTGACCATGTAGAACAGCGGAAGCGGGGAAACCTATGAGCGGCTATAGCGTTGGCTACATAGTTGGTAGCCTGTCAACCGAATCAATCAATCGCACGCTAGCGAAGGCGCTCATTCAGTTGTCGCCCAAGCATTTGAAGTTCGTGGAGATACCGATACGGGATCTTCCGTTGTACAACCGCGACTTCGACACTGATTACCCGCCGGCGGGCAGAGCGCTCAAGGATGCGATCGCCGCAGTGGATGCGGTGCTTTTCGTGACCCCCGAGTACAACCGGGGCATCCCCGGCGGCCTGAAGAACGCCATCGACTGGGCCAGCCGCCCGCATGGGACGAACTCATTCGCACGTAAGCCGTCGGGCGCAATCGGCGCCTCCCCGGGGAAGATCGGAACCGCTGTCGGGCAGCAGAGTCTGCGCAGTGCGCTGAACTTCTGTGATTCGCCGATGATGGGTGCGCCGGAGGCCTACGTTCAGCTCACTCCAGGCTTGATCACCGACAAGGGGGAGGTCACCGACAAGGGGACCGAGCAGTTCTTGCGCGATTTCATGGAAGCTTTCGGAGTATTCGTGACCCGTGTCCTCACGGTGCTGCCGCCTGAACGGTTCGGCGCCACGGGATGATGTTTGCGGTGTCGCGAAGGTCATCCGCGCGCCTAACTCGCAGTCAACCAGCCCTTCGCTGGCACACGTGGTGGACGGAACTTCCGCGTACCCGCACACCTAATTTCCCGTCGAATTGATGCCATTCCGACGGTAAGGTTGTCGCCACTTCCGGTGCAGATGGCGGCGGACTTCACGGGTGCGGGGCGGCGCGATGAAGCTGGTTGACCGTCGCGCCGAGTGCGGGGCGCTCGATCAGTTCATCGACGCTGTCCGCGCTGGTGAAAGTCGGGCATTGGTCTTGTCCGGCGAAGCGGGTGTGGGCAAGACATCGCTACTTGAGTACCTGGCGGGACAAGCTGCGGGATGTCGCGTGGCCCGCATCGCGGGTGTGCAGTCGGAGATGGAGCTTCCGTTCGCTGCGCTGCACCAGTTGTGCGTGCCAATGCTCGACAAGCTCCCGGGACTACCGGTGCCGCAGCGTGATGCTTTAGAAATTGCGTTCGGCATGACTTCCGGATCGGCGCCGGATCGGTTTCTGGTGGGGTTGGCGGTGCTGAGTCTGCTGTCCGAGGTCGCCGAGGAACGGCCGCTGGTGTGTGTGATCGATGACGAGCAGTGGCTCGATCGCGCCTCAGCCCAAGTCCTCGGCTTCGCCGCTCGCCGTTTGGGTGCGGAATCAGTCGGATTGGTTTTCGCGGCCCGGGTGCCCAGCAGCGATATTGCCGGACTGTCGGACCTTGTTGTGGAGCGTTTGGGAAAGGCAGGTGCCCGAGCACTGCTCGATGCCGTCTTGACTGGGCCATTGGACACTCGCGTCCGCGATCAGATTGTTGCCGAGACTCAGGGCAATCCGCTGGCATTGCTGGAATTGCCGCGCGGATTAACTCCGCAAGAGTTAGCCGGCGGATTTGGGCTTCCTAGCGCGATGCGGCTGTCCGGCGGCATCGAAGAGAACTTCCGCCGCCGTTTCGACGTTCTGCCCGAATCGAGCCGGCGCCTGGTGCTGGTCGCCGCAGCCGAGCCGATCGGCGATCCGGTGCTGGTGTGGGGGGCCGCGGCGCGGCTGGGGATCGGCGCCGAGGCGTCAGCTCCGGCGATCGCGGCGGGCCTCGTCGAGTTCGGCATGCGAGTGCGGTTTCGTCATCCTCTCGTGCGCTCGGTGGTCTACGGGTCTGCGTTGCCTCAGGAAAGACAACTAGTGCACGCCGCGTTGGCTGCTGTCACCGATGCCCGACACGATCCCGATCGGCGAGCCTGGCATCTGGCGAACGCCGCACTTGGACCCGACGAGGACGTCGCCGCGGAGCTGGAGCTATCGGCGGGCCGGGCGCGAGCGCGCGGCGGCGTCGCTGCTGCGG
>NZ_JAVROT010000063.1:0-4767 GCF_032162605.1 Mycobacterium sp.
CGCTCGGCCGGCCCACACCGTCGGGTTGAGGATGCCGCGCCGCAGCACGACCCGCACCCAAGACCGGGCCCGCCGCATCAACGACGAACGCGAACTCAACCGAACCGCAGCCGCAGCCGCAGCCGAACAAGCAGTCGCAGAAGCCGAACAAGCAACCCCCGACACCACCCCACCGTTCTGGTGTCCCGAGTCCCCAACCCGCCATCGGCCAATAGACGTGGCGCACACGCCCCAGCGCAACACTGTCGAATAGTTGTTGCCTGCGAGCGTGATTCGAGGAATACGCAGATTACTCAGGAGTTGGGTGTGACCCGCGCGATCGTGACCAAGTGGCGCAATCGATTCGCCAATGGATCGCCGACCAAATCCTCGAATCCCTCGCCTACCACTGCAAACGAATGAACGACTCAAGACACTAGGGCAGGGCCTTCGCGATGGGTAACGTTGGGCCGAACCCGGCGACGGGGCAAACTGGACGGTGTTAATCTTCGCCCGCTGACCACGCGGCACCTGGCAAGGCTGGGTGTCTGCAGGGGAATGGCTGACATCCGAGCAGGTGACTGGAGCGTATTGGCATGAAGTCGACTCTGTCCACGGCTGGTCTGGTGGGCGCGATCGCCATCGTTGCGCTGACCGGCGTCGCTTGCGGTGGGAGCTCGTCGTCCGGGTCGTCCTCGTCTGGCTCTTCGTCGGCAACGTCGTCGGCGCCCTCCGGCGCGGAGAGCCCCTCGGAGAGCGCGGCGCCCGTCAACTACGCCCCTCTGCTGATCACGCCCTATGACATCGACATGCCAGATGAGACGTTCACCGCTGGGGAGCCGCAATTGAACCCGGGTGGCGCCCAGGGCGTCGCCGTCGTCTTCAACAATGAGAGTCAGACCCGCACCATCGCCGATTCCATCGTGGTCTTCCCGGACGCCGATGCCGCGAAGGCCCGCCTTGACGGCGCAGTGGCCGCACTCGATCAGTCGATCGCCGATCCGTCGCCGCAGCCCGCCGAAGTGGGCACCAATGGTCTCGCGGCCTCGGGCACGTCGCCCGACGGTTCAAAGGCCGTCACGGTGGTGACCTTCACCCAGGGGCCTATCTTCGTGTTGATGCAGTTCGACAGCGCGGCAGGCGATCCCGTGCCTGACGACTTCGCGGTTTCCTTGGCGCACAAGCAAGACGGCGTGATCAAGAGCGCGCTGGGCTGACGGGTACGGGTCTGCTCAACGATCGTCAGCCGGGTACGTCCATCCGCTGGGTGCCGACAACTGACAGCAGGCGCAACGCCTCCTCGGACGGTGAGCCAGGCTGGGCGGTGTAGACGACGACCCGCTGATCACGGTCCGCGATGTCGAGAGCGTCGCAGCTCACGGTCACTGGGCCGACCGCCGGATGCGAGAACGTCTTGCACAATGTGGGCCATGCGCACACGTCGTGGACCGCCCACAGCTGGGCGAACTCTGCACTGCCAGAGCGGAGTTCCGCTATCAGCTCGGCAGTCTCCGGATCGTCGGGGTAGCGGGTGACGGCGGTGCGCAGATGAAGGGCGCAGGTGCGGGCGAATTCGTCGGCGTCGGAGACTCCGTAGAGGCGTCTGTCGTGCCGGGTGTGGCCCCAGAAAGGCGCGCCGGGCGAGATTGCGGTCCCGCGGTGACAGCGCGGAGAAGTCCTCCATCAGCGCACACACCAGGTCGTTCCACGGCAGCACCTCGTAGGTCGCAGAGGTGACGATCGCGGCCGCTTGCGGCAGTCGCTCCAGAAGGTCGAGGATGCTCTGCCGCACGACGCGTGGCGGCCCAGGGGGCGGCGCGGGCTCGACACCGGCGAGGCGGTGCAGATGGTCGTGCTCGGCGTCGGTCAACCGCAGTGCGCGGGCCAGGCCGGCCAGGACCTCCCGCGACGGGTGCGGGGCGCGGACCTCCCCATCGTGCGGGGTGGCCACACGATGTCCTCCGCGTCGAGGTCAGCCCGCGAGGGCCCGGCGCAGGAAGTCGCCCGACACGGTGATCGCCGGCGCGGACGTGTCGCCGCCGACGACCAGCGTTGCGAACGCGATGTCGCCGGTGATGCCCGCGAACCAGCCGTGGGAATGGGTGTTGTCGCCGAATTCGGCCGTACCGGTCTTCCCGCCGAGACCGGGAACGTCACGCAAGGCGGTCGCCGTGCCGTCGGACACGGTCTGCAGCATCATCGCCCGCAAGCTGTCCACGATCGTCGGAGGAATCGGCGCCGACGGGGTGTTGGCGGTGGTCGACTCGCCGACGACGAGGGTGGGGGTGATCGTCGAACCGTGCCCGAGGCTGGCCTCGGCGACGGCCAACCCGAACGGGCTCACCGTCACGGTGCCCTGACCGATCCCGTTCTCGACCTTCTGCGCGGGGGTGTCCGCGTTCGGCACATTGCCGGTGATGGTGGTCAGGCCCGGAATGACGTAGTCGACGCCGATCCCGAACAGCCGCGCCATCTTCGGGAGGGCGTCGGCGGGCAGTTTGTCGGCCAGCGCGGCCATCGTCGTGTTGCACGACTGCGCAAAGGCCGACGACAGCGGCACGGTGCCCAGATCGAACTCGTCCTCGTTCGGGATGGTGCGGTTCTCGATGGTGACGGTGCCGGGACACTGTTCCGGGGTGTCCGGTGTCGCCAAGCCGGCCTGAAGCGCGGCCGCGGTGGTGATGGTCTTGAACGTCGACCCGGGCGGATAGGCCCCCGAGAAGACGATCGGCCCCTGGGCGTTGGCGGCCCCGTTCTGGGCTGCCGCCAGAATGCCGCCGGTCGAGGGTGAGACGGCCACCAGTACCGCGGGGCGGGCCTCGGCGGCGACGGCTTGCTGGGCGAGTGACTGCAGCCGGGTGTCGAGCGTGGTGCGGATCGGCTGCGTGTCGCCCGGTGGCGTGGAGGTCAACTCCTCGGTCGGCTGCCCCTTGTCGTCGACGAGCTCGACGGACCATCCCGCGGCTGCGTCGATCGCCTTCTGCCACAGCGCCTGCAGACCGTCGAGCGCAGGGGAGGACAGGTCGCGGTTCGCGGTCAGCAGGGCGCCTTGATCCGCGACCGTGACGCCGGGAATCTGCTTGAGCTGATCGGCGACCTGTGCGGAGTCCTGCTGGCGGAGTTTGACGACCGTCACGACGCCGTCCTGCGTGGCGTTGAACTCGCCGGCGATCGACTCGGCGGTGATCGACCCGTCGAACTGCTGCAGGACCGACGCCAGCGGGGCCGCGGACTCGAGGTGTCCCCTGGACAGGCCGACCACACCGATCGTCTGCCACGTCAGAAGCGGTTGTCCGTCGCGGTCGGTGACCGGGGTGAGGAAGTTCTTGTCGTCGCTGTACTGGAAGGTCATGCCGGGCTGTAGTTTCGGGTTCAGCACGGTGGTGGACCAGTGGACGTGCCAGTCGTCGCCGGACTGCGCGGCCATCGCCGTGGCGTCGTACCGCAGCGTCTTGTCGGGGCCGAATGACCACGAATAACTCAGCTTGGCCGTGTTCGACTCGTCGCCCGACTGGATGACGTCGACCTTCACCGCCGCGTCCTTGCCTATGCCGTCGAACATCGACTTGATGGCGGCGGTCGCGGAGTTCGGGTCGTCGGTGCTCGCCGCGGCCGCGCCGCCGTCCTTGCGCCCCAGTGCGTCGGCGAACGCGCGAAACGCGTCGTCCGGGCCGGGACTGGAGAACGGCGAACAGCTCGTCGCGCCGAGCAGGAGGACGCAGAACACGATCGACAGCAGAGGACGTCTCATCATGGCTCCTCGAGCCTAACCGCGGCGCCGTTACGCCCCGCCGTGAGACTCGTGCCTGCTCCCCGTGGGTTCGGCGTCCACCAGTTGACGGCGCCGAGCCCTGCCGTGGCGGCAGGAGCCTGCACCATGCGAACGATCAGTGTGTCGACCAGCGACTCGACGATGATGCCAACGCACAGCATCTTCACGACGACGTCGGGGTCGATGACGAATCCCGTGACGACCACGACCACGATCGCGCCGCAGGTGACGACGACGTTCGCGGTGGACACGGCGCGGGCGGGCTTCGATCGAGGCAAGCGCGACAAGGTTGCGCGCCGATGCCGGACTCGATCAGGCAACCTCGATCAGGCAACCTCGATCAGGCAGTGGGAAGGGCCTGCACCACCCGCGCCAGCACGTCGAGGTGCTCATCGACGGTCTTGAGACCGGCGCCCATCGTGTTGACCGACAGGTGCGAGGCGCCGGCGTCGGCCCAGGCGGCGATCTGCGCGGCGACCGCGTCGTAGTCGCCGCCGAAGGACACCCGTGCCTCCATCCCGATCGACGCCGGATCCCTGCCCGCGGCGACGGCTCCGCGCTCCACCTCGGCCAGGGCTTCGTCGAGCTTCGGCCCCGGTTCCATCATCGGAAACCAACCGTCGGCCAGGCGACCCGCGCGGCGGTACCCGGGAGCCGACGCGGCGCCGATCCAGATCGGGATCGGCCGTTGCACCGGCAGGGGCGCCAGGCCCGCACCGGTCACCTTGTCGAACGCGCCGTCGAACGTCACGGTCTGCTCCGTCCAGAGCCGACGGAGCAGGTCGACCTGCTCGGCCGACCTCTTGCCTCGGGTGCCGAAGTTCTTGCCGAGCGCCTCGTATTCCACTGCATTCCAACCTATTCCGATGCCAAGGCGGAGGCGGCCACCGCTGAGCAGGTCCACCTCTGCGGCCTGCTTGGCGACCAGAACGGTCTGGCGTTGCGGCAGGATGATCACGCCGGTGACGAGCTCCAGCGACCGCGTGATCCCGGCGAGGTAGCCGAACATCACCAGC
>NZ_JAVROT010000064.1:0-7429 GCF_032162605.1 Mycobacterium sp.
GCCGCGGTCGTATCTGACCGACGCCGCGCTTGGGCTCACGGAGGCAGCACCACGGGCACTCCCTCAGGACTTCGCGGTAGCGCTGGCCTCGCACGTCGTCGACGGCGGCGTGGTCGTCAAGCTCCTGCTGATCGCGGGTCTGTGGCTCGCGGGCTGGGGTGCCGCCCGGCTCACGGCCGTCGTGATGCCCGCCTCAGGCCTGCCGGGCCAGTTCGTCGCCGCGACGCTCGCGGTGTGGAATCCCTATGTCGCAGAACGGCTTCTGCAGGGGCACTGGAGTCTGCTGGTCGGGTACGGCTGCCTGTCGTGGGTAGCTGCCGCGGTGCTGCGACTGCGCGCACAGGACGGTGACGCCTCATGGTGGCCCGTGCTGTTCTGGATCGCGCTGGCCGGCCTGACGCCGACGGGACTGATGCTCGCGACGGCGGTGGCGCTGGTGAGCTGTGCGGCGCCGGGCACGGGCCGCTCCAGACGACTGTGCGCCGCAGTGTCGCTGGGCGCTGCGGTGCTCGGTGCGCTGCCGTGGCTCGTCGCGCCCCTAGTGGCGGATTCACTCTCGTTGACCCAAGCTGGAGTGCCCCAATTCGCCGCACGGGCCGAGCCGGGCCTTGGCACGTGGGCGAGCCTTGCCGGTCTCGGGGGCATTTGGAACGGCCAGGCCGTACCGGATTCCCGGACGACGCTCTTCGCCGTCGTCGCCACCGTGGTTCTGCTCGCGGTGGTCGCGGTGGGCCTGCCGACGGCGGTGCGGTGTTCGGGGGCGGTGCCGCTGATCGCGCTCGCGGCCATCGCGCTGGTGGTGCCCGCAGCGATGGCGACGGGCCCCGGATTGGCGGCCGTCGAGGCCGTCGTTCGCGTGCTGCCCGGCCTCGGTGTTTTGCGCGACGCCCAGAAGTGGGTCGCACTGGCGGTGCCCGGTTACGCGATGGCAGGTGCGTCAGCGGTGGTCACCATGCAGCGCAGGGTCCCGAGGGGCGTCTCGGCGGCGGTGTGTTGCCTCGCGCTCGTGGCAGTCCTGCCCGACCTGGCCTGGGGGGTGGGAGGGAAGGTCACCTCGGTGCGCTACCCGCACGCGTGGACGACGGCGGCTGCGCTGATCAACGCCGACCCGCGACCGGTCGCGGTGCTGCCACCCGGCAGCATGCGGCACTACCCGTGGGCCGGGGACGCGCCCGTGCTCGAGCCGCTGCCGCGCTGGGTGTCTGCAGACGTGCTCAGCACCGGCGACCTGGTGATCGGCGGGCAGACCGTACCCGGCGAGGGTGAACGCGCCCGCGACGTGGAACGCCTGGTGCTCTCCGGTGCGGGCGCATCCGAATTGGCCAGGGCAGGCGTCGGCTGGGTCGTCGTCGAGGGCGGTGGTGCGGACGCGCCACGGCTGGCGTTGCCCATCGCCCATGCGGATGACGATCTCGTGGTGTACCGGGTCGGCGGCGATCGGCCGGCAGCACCTCACCGAAATGTCATGATCGTGGCCCACCTGGTCTGGCTTGCAGCGCTGATCGCGGGGGCCGCCGGCATGTTGGCGGGCGCGTGGAGAAGCGGTCGAGGTCCACGTCGGGGGGCAGCGGATCGAGTGTGAATCCTGCGACGCGACACGCCGGCAGATTCATATGGTTACGACAACGTCCCTGGTAGCTGGAGGTTGCCCCATCGGTGGCGAATGCGCGCACGGCGGCATCGAGTAGCCGGTCACGGTTGCGCCCGGCGTCGGCGCGCACCGGTCGGCCGATGATCTGCGACACAGATCCTCCTGTCCGAACTCGCGCTTATGGGGCGGTTTTTAAGGGGAGGTAGCTCCGGTTAGGTGTTGTTCATCACCTGCAGGTTGACGGCCGCGAGCTGCTCGACGCCCAGGGTGCGCAAGTTATCTCGATCAGTTACCTGTGGACCCTTGCAGCGTCCAGACGCCGAGATCAAGGTGGAGACATGACTACTGAACAAAGGATTGCCCTGGTGACTGGCGCGAACAAGGGGATCGGTAGGCACATCGCCCGCCAGCTGGCGCAGGCGGGTCTGCTGGTCTTCGTCGGATCACGTGATCACGCGCGCGGCCAGGACGCGTCGACGAGCTTGCGGGAGAAGGGTTGTCGGTACGGCCTCTGCCGCTGGACGTGACCGACCTGGTCTCGGTGATGGCAGCGGCCGAAGAGCTCGGTCAAGATCCGGGAAGCTTAGATGTTTTGGTCAATAATGCTGGGATTGCCAGCGGGCTGGAACCTGCCTCGCAGGTGAGCCTCGATGATATGCGCCGTACCTACGAAACCAATGTCTTTGGGGTGGTCGCCGTTACCAACGCGCTGCTCCCATTGCTGCGCAGGTCGCCTGCGGCGCGAATCGTGAACGTCTCCAGCGGTCTGGGCTCGCTGTCCTTGATGTCCGATCCGGCGTTCGAGTTCGCCGATCTCAACAACGCCGCCTACCAGTCCTCCAAGACGGCGTTGAACGCATTGACCGTGCTCTATGCGAAGGACCTGCGCTCCGCCGGGATCAAAGTGAACGCCGTCTGCCCCGGCTACCGTGCGACGGATCTCAACGGCGGACTGCCAACCCCAGGCGCCGGCGACCCCGCCGACGGAGCCAAGATCGCCGTCCAACTCGCCCTCATCGGCGCCGACGGCCCGAGTGGCGAATTTCTCAGCGACAGCGGCACAAGATACCCCTGGTAACACCCGGCTCAAGAATCCCCGGAACCAACTAACACCCGGGCCTCGAAACCCTGGCCACCCAAGCCGATTCCAACGCGGGACAAGGTACTCCGCGGGCCGCACCTCAGGTAAAGCGCAGGCACCTACAAGGTGGTCTCACCGGCGAGTCGACACGTCTCAGTTTCTTGGCGGATCCGCCACCCACCCGCCATTCCGACTGAGATTCCGCCACGGAGTCTGAGACGCTACAACGCGCATACCGAGTCTCACTTTCACAAGTAATGAGAGTCTTGAAAGTCAGTCGCGGTTGGCCGCGTCGAAGCGGCCACCGTATGACATCCTGTGCGGGTGTCCGCGGGGGTGCCGCCGTCGGGGGTTGTGACGTTTTGTTCACCGATATTGAGGGTTCGACCCGTCGGTGGGAAACCGACGCCGAGGCGATGCGAGCGGCGCACAGCATCGTGATCAACCCCAAACAACCCCGCACCGAGGAGGCCAACGGCACCGAGGCCGCGCACCCCTTCGTCGCAGGGGCCGCCTGGCTGTGATGGGCCAGCCGGCGTCGCCGAGACCCGCCCGATCGCCGACGCGCTGCAACGAGCATGATAAGTGGCGATTGCCAGTGGACCTCATCACATCCGTGCGACGAAGGAGGTAAGGAGCGATGACCCGCACGCCGGAGGAGGTATTCGCCCACCACGCCGAAGCGCTTGGAGCGGGCGATCTTGACGAGATCGTCGCCGATTATGCGGATGACGCCGTCTTCATCACATCCCGCGGAGTCTTGCGTGGCAAGGAAGGTGTCCGGGCGGGGTTCACCCAGCTGCTCAGTGATCTACCGAACGCATCCTGGGCACTGAAGACCCAGATCTTCGATGGTGATCTGCTTTTCCTGGAGTGGGCCGCTGATTCCGCGGCAACACACGCTGACGATGGCGTCGACACTTTTGTGTTTCGCGACGGCCTGATCCGCGTGCAGACGGCCCGTTACTCGGTGCGAGCCAAGGGCTGAGCGATCGCCCCCGAACGGGAGCATGTGACCGAGAGAGCCTGTCGCGTTATTCGCGGGCTGTAGCCCTATTGAGATGGGGCCAACCAGGTGCTGCGGATGGACAACGGTCCGGAGATGGTTTCTCAAGCGCTGCAACGGTTCTGCAACGAAAAATTCGGACTGACCTACATTCCGCCGGGTTGCCCGTGGGGCAACGGCTAGATCGCGTCTCAAGAGTTCGTCTCAGAAGAACCGCCGCAACATTGCCACACATCGCTCAGCGACATACGTTTCGGAATGAGTGTACTGAAGCGAACTTTGGAGCCCGTATCCGGAACTCCGACAACGTGTCCGGTCCGCTTCCCACTTCAACCGTCGTGTTGCCAAACTGCGTGCCCAGACCCGTACATCAACGACCTGGCAGAACCTACGCCGTGGGTGTCCGGTCTGGGACGTCTCGAATGTGGTCTTGAGCTCAACCAGTCAGCGCATCACTGCAGGCCGATGATGTGCAGATGGAGGTTGGAGTGCCACCCGCATTTTGCGTGCTTTCGCCCCACTGCTGCGGGACAACGCGAGGCTGATCGTCGTCGCCAGCTCACTGGGCACGCTGCACTACCTGGCGCCGGTGTTGCACAACCGATTCGACGACCTGGCATCCCTCGGCGACGTCGATGAACAGGTGGCGGCCTGGCGTGAGGCCGTCAACGACGGCAGCGCACGCGCAGGCGCGTGGCCAGGGTTCATCAACATTCCATCCAAGATCGGCCAAGTCAGTGCTGTACGCACCCTCGCCCGGCAACGATATGAGCAGGACACCGACCGAGGCATCCTCTGGCCGCAGTGTGTCCGGGGATGATGAACACGCCCACTTCTGCGGAATGGTGGGATGTCAGCGACGCCCCCACCCCCGCGCAAGCCGACCGTAGCCCTTCTCGATCTGGTGTTTCAGCCCGTCAACCCCCAATACTATGGCGAGCTCATCCGCAACGAAGAAGTCCTATCATGGAAGCCCAACGGTGCTTGAAATCGTTGCTGTAGACACGTTTCCGCTCTTAATCTGTTCACTCGGCCGGCCTAGCCTCCTAGTAGTACCGGCCCAGCCAGCCGAGTTACGAGGCGTCGAGTATGGACAATCTCTGGTATCCATGAAATAGGCTGGGCGGCGCGGCCGAATCGCGTCGTGCGTGTAGCCAAACCTGCCAACAAAGCGGTCTCGTATGCGAGCTGTTCGAGAGGGTAGAGCGCCAAGGTCTCTGCGCCGACGAACCCCAATGCGGCCGCGAGCCCGAATCCCAGGGGCCGGGGTGTTGGCCGCAACAACAATGACAGCAAACGTGCCCGCGTCGATGCGTGCCTTAACTTCCTCATTCAAAGTGCCGTAGAACTAGCTGGCCAATTCGGCAGGACCCACGGTGGGCCACCCCGCTGCTTCGGTAGCGGGTATTGATCGACAGGAGCAGTGTTCGACAACCCGGTCTCTATGAGGACCGTCGATCTCGTTCGAGCGGTCAGGGGGCGGCCGACCAGAAGCGGTACACCGCCGAGTACCGGACGGCCTGCTGCGACCCCTCCGGGCACGATCCGGCCGGTGCCACGCCACCCGTGGTCCGTAGCCGCTGAACGTATGTCACCTTGCTGAACATGCCCTCTCCCTGATTCTGGTTAGCCTTGAGCAACAGTTCCGGTATGGCGCCGCTATGGTTGACCGTCGCCACCGGTGCCGCGCCCACCTCGCTGCCATCGACCGTCGAGACCCAAACCGGGCCTTTGAAGTGCAAACCGACCGGCTTACCGCCCTCGGTCAAGGTGGCCGCGGGCTGCAAAAGCGTCCACTGGCCCTTGACACACTGATAGACCTGCACACCGGAACCGTCGAGCGACGAGGTGAGTCTGTTCCCCGCCGGTACCACAAGCGGCGGAGGCAATCCGGCGCTGCCGACGTTCACTTTCGTGACGGGTGTGGTTGGTACCTGCGACTGTCCAGCAGACGAGCATCCGAGCACCGCGAGCGCGACCGAGCCGATCGCGAGTACAAGCGTCCTACGAATCATCGTGCGATCTCCAACTACAGCAGGTGGGCGAGCATGGCGGCCGCGGCCGAGTGCGGCCGGACCCCCCGGGACTCAGCGTCAAGGTGTGCTCGGCTGAAAACCCTGGAGGTGGCTCGCAGTGACCCCAGCCGCGGACGCCGTGCCAGCCGCGGCATGCGCCATTGGAGCAGCCGCCGCCAAAGCTGCCCACAGATGGGTTCCGGCAGCCCTGCCACGAACACCGATCCGAAACTCCGGTTGATTCGCATATCTAGATAGTCCTCGCACTATCGGCCGCCCGCAACCCGATTTATCTACCCGGACAGATTATTTCGCAGGAATTACGTAAATTGCGCCGCGCTCTGGATCGAGGCGGGAAGTGGTGCCGCACACATCCGGTGAAGCCGCGCGGAACGAAGTCACCGTATGTGACGCGGTCGTTGCGGGATGGATGGATCGGCGCGGCCTCTCAAATTCTGTGTGGTGCGACGACTCTCGCAGCACGGCATCCCCCGAGAGCCGTCACGTCTACATGTGGGAGCGGCGAAGAGCTGATCATGCCGATCGGTTGCGCACGGCGGCCTCGATCTCGTCGCCGAGCTCATTGTCGATGTTCTTCCAGTACTCGACACGCGATCCAGCACCTCTTTTGACACCCCGCTGCGAAGGTGTCCGACGACGTTCGAGACCAGCCGTTGGCGGGCCGCCTCGTCCATCACCTGGCGGACCAACGTGTTCGCCTGACCCCAGTCGTCGTCGTCAGGGCGCAGCGTGTATGCCGAACCCACCATGTCACCGTCGGTGTATCAGTGCACCTCGGCGGCACGGTCCGGTCGGCCTTGGGGCCGCCGTAGGAGTTCGGCGCGTATACGGGGTCGGATGCATTGCGGATCCGCATCACACCGTCCTTGGAGTAGCTGTGCACCTCAGACTTGGGCGAATTCACCGGGATCTGCTTGTAGTTGACCCCGAGCCGAGCCCGGTGCGCGTCGGCATAAGAGAAGCCGCGTGCCAGCAGCATCTTGTCCGGACTCAGTCCGGTGCCGGGCACCTGATTGTTGGGCTCGAACGCCGCCTGCTCGGTCTCGGCGTGGTGGTCGGTGAAAATGCGGTTCAACGTCAACTTGCCAACCTCGATCAGCGGGTAGTCGTCGTGTGGCCACACCTTGGTCAAGTCGAACGGGTTGAACCGGTAGCTCTTCGCGTCCTCGAACGGCATGATCTGCATCTTCAACGTCCAACTCGGGTAATCGCCGCGCTTGATCGCTTCGTACAGATCGCGCTGGTGGTAGTCAGCGTCGATGCCGGCGAGCCGATCGGCCTCAGCCTGGGTGAGCAACTCGACGCCCTGATCGCTGATGAAATGGTATTTGACCCAAGAGATTTGGCCGTCGGCGTTGATCCAGCTGTAGGTGTGGGAACCGTAGCCGTTCACGAACCGCCAGTTCACCTGGATGCCCGATCGCCCATCAGCCACGCAACTTGATGCGCCGTCTCCGGTGACAGCGTCCAGAGGTCCCATTGCATGTCGTTGTCCCGCATGCCGGTATCCGCGCGCCGCTTCTGGGATCGGATGAAGTGCTGGAACTTCATCGCATCACGAAGGAAGAATATCGGGGTGTTGTTGCCCACGATGTCCAGGTTGCCCTCCGGCGTGTAGAACCTCAGGGAGAACCCCCGCGGTCTCGCCAAGTGTCGGGCGTGCCGCGTTCGCCGGCCACTGTGGAAACCGGATCAGCGTGTCAGTCTTGGCACCC
>NZ_JAVROT010000065.1:0-4079 GCF_032162605.1 Mycobacterium sp.
ACGAAGTCGACCAAACCGAACGGCCACGGCATCCGCGGTACGTGGGCGCCAACCTTAATTGTTGGCTTGATCGTCATCATCGCGACTAGAGCAAACAATCGGCCTGCGACGCTCGGGCCGTCCTCAACCACTTCGACGGGGGCGCCGTCACTGACGGGGAATCTGCGGGCTTTACGGGCTCTAACAGCGCTTATGCTGGATCCGGCAGATCTCGAGACCTTACTCGGTGCGGTCATCGCCACCACTTCCTACGCCGTTGTAGTACCCCGTTTACGACCACGTTCAGCCAACTGGGTAACTTAGCTTGACACCTTACTGAAGGTTCAACAATCGAAGAATCCAAACTCGTACCGCACTTGATACCGCAATGTGACCGCTCATCGTCTCCGCCACGCGGAGACCGGCGAGATCCGCCCCTAAACTGGTCGCGTGGTCATTCGTGCGCCGCGTCGGTCGACAATTGCCTTGGCGGCAGCCGCCACGGTCGCGTCGACCGGTTCCGCATATGTCGGGGCCAGGAACCTGCTGCACGTCCAAGCCGACCAGGCACGCCAGGTCATCCCCAAGTCGTGGGCTGTCCCCCCACGCGCCGACGGCGTCTACGCGCCCGGTGATGGAGCATGCGAGAAATGGCATCGCGGCGTGCCGTTCGACGTCCATCTGATGATCTTCGGCGACTCGACGGCCACCGGCTACGGCTGCGCCGTCGCCGACGAGGTGCCGGGGGTGCTGATCGCGCGCGGGCTCGCCGAACAGTCGGGCAAGCGCATCCGATTGAGCACCAAGGCGATCGTCGGCGCCACCTCGAAGGGCCTCTCCGGTCAGATCGACGCGATGTTCGTCGCAGGCCCTCCGCCCGATGCCGCCGTCGTAATGATCGGCGCCAATGACGTGACGGCGGTCAACGGCATCGGTCGGTCGGCGCGCCGGCTGGGCGCAGCCGTTCGTCGGCTGCGGGGCAGCGGCACCGTCGTCGTGGTGGGAACCTGCCCCGACTTCGGCGTCATCACTGCGATCCCGCAGCCACTTCGCCTGGTAGCGCGCACGATCGGGCTGCGCCTAGCACGCGCGCAGACCGCCGCCGTCCGCGCCGCGGGTGGCGTTCCCGTGCCGTTCTCGGACCTGCTTTCCCCGGAATTTCAGAGAGCACCCGAGGTGCTGTTCTCCCCCGACATGTTCCATCCTTCCGCGGCCGGGTACGCGCTGGCCGCCAAGCAGCTACTGCCAGCGCTGTGCAAGGCGCTGGGCGAATGGACGGCCGACTCCGACGTCGAGCCCGCGTTGCAGTCGCGGGCGGGCACCGAGACCGTTTTGGCACGCCTCGGCGGGATCACGCGGCTTTGGCGCCATACGACGGGCGTACCCGCGCCTATCGTCGCTTCGGTCACGGGCTAGGTTCGCTCTAGGCTTTCACGCTCTCGAGAGAAGCCAACGACCCAGGAGTCCGTCATGCCCGAAGCCGTCATCGTCGCAACCGCCCGCTCGCCAATCGGGCGCGCGGTCAAGGGATCTCTTGCCACCATTCGTCCGGACGACCTGGCCGCCCAGATGGTGCGCGCCGTTCTGGACAAGGTGCCTTCGCTCGATCCCAAGGACATCGACGACCTGATGATGGGCTGCGCGCAGCCCGCAGGTGAAGCCGGATACAACGTCGCGCGCGCCGTGGCCGTCGAGCTCGGCTACGACTTCCTGCCCGGCACGACGGTGAACCGCTACTGCTCGTCGTCGCTGCAGACCACACGCATGGCTTTCCACGCGATCAAGGCCGGCGAAGGCGACGTGTTCATCTCGGCGGGTGTCGAGACGGTGTCGCGGTTCGGCGTCGGCGCTGCCGATGGCGCACCCAACAGCAAGAACGCACTGTTCGACGCGGCGCAGGAGCGCACCGTGGCGCAGAGCGCAGGAGCCGACGAATGGCACGACCCCCGCGGCGACGGCAACCTCCCCGACGTCTACATCGCCATGGGCCAGACCGCCGAGAACGTCGCGCTGTTCACCGGCATCAGCCGTGAGGACCAGGACCACTGGGGCGTGCGCAGCCAGAACCGCGCCGAGGAGGCCATCAACAGCGGCTTCTTCGAGCGTGAGATCGTGCCGGTGACGCTGCCGGACGGAACCACCGTCTCGACTGATGATGGCCCTCGGGCCGGGACCACCTACGAGAAGATCAGCCAGCTCAAGCCGGTGTTCCGTCCGAACGGCACCATCACGGCAGGTAACGCGTGTCCGCTGAACGACGGCGCGGCCGCCGTGGTCGTCATGAGCGACACCAAGGCCAAGGAACTTGGCCTCACCCCGCTGGCGCGCATCGTGTCCACGGGCGTGAGCGGTCTGTCGCCGGAGATCATGGGCCTGGGTCCCATCGAGGCGATCAAGAAGGCGCTGGGCAAGGCGGGCAAGCAGATCTCCGACATCGACCTGGTCGAGATCAACGAGGCGTTCGCCGTGCAGGTGATCGGTTCGGCGCGAGAGCTCGGCATCGACGAGGACCGGCTGAACGTGTCCGGCGGGGCAATCGCCCTCGGCCATCCGTTCGGCATGACGGGCGCCCGGATCACGGCCACGCTGCTGAACAACCTCACGACGCACGACAAGACGTTCGGCATCGAGTCGATGTGCGTCGGCGGCGGCCAGGGTATGGCGATGGTCGTGGAACGGCTCAGCTAGCTTCTCGTTCGCCGAAACTGCCGTGAGATCGCGATTTCTCGAAGATTCGCGATCTCACCGCAGTCTCGATTCTCGAGCGCGATGCACTCGGTCGATGATCTCGCTTTCGTTGTTCTCCGCTACGACTCGAACGACGATCCAGCCCAAGTCGCGCAACTCCTCCAATCGGAGAATATCCTTGACGAATTGCCGCCGATCGAGGCGGTGTTGGTCACCGTCGTACTCGACGGCAACCATCAAATCCTCCCACCCCATGTCGAGGTAGTACTGCCGCCCACTCACGCCGACGGCCGGGATTTGCGATTGCGGCCGGGGGAAGCCCGCCCGAATCAGCAAGAGCCGCAACCACGTTTCCTTTGGTGAGGCGGCGCCAGGGTCGTACAACTCAAGCGCGGTCGGGAGCTGACGCAATCCGCGGGCACCTCGATGACGGGCAGCGAGGGCGACGACGTCGTCCGCAGCGAATCGCGTGGCATTCCCCAATGCGTCGAGGCGCGCCACGGCGTGATCGAGGCGACCGCGCCTGCCGATGTCGAAGGCAGTGCGCGCCGGGGTGGTCACACGCATCAGACCGCGCGCCGTCAGCTCGTCAGCCGCGAGACGAAGGTCGAAGACGCGCACGCCAGGAGGACGTCTGGCATTCGACCAAATCAGTTCGATCGGCAATGGGTCGTCGACCCACTTCGCGCCGTGCAAGCCCGCGGCGGTGAGTCCCGCGATCACGCCTTGACGATGCGACCACAACCACACCGCCGTTGCACGCAGTTCAAGCGTCAGCTCTACGTCGGCATCGACGTACACATCGGGGAGCAAGCCCAGGAACTCGCGCCGCAACTGATGTTTCTTGACGATTCCAGCGGCCAGAGCCTCGCTTGCGATGAACGGACGGCGACCAAGATTCCCCATCACTCGACACTGCAGCCGCCATCGCCTCGAAACTGCGGGGAGATCGCAATTTGTGGATGAATCGCGATCTGTGAGCAGTTTCGGCGGTCGGAGTCAAAGCCGCACCCAGGCAAAGAAAGCCCGGCACACGTGGTGCCGGGCTCTCGGGGAGGGCTGCTAGTCGTTCTGGAAGTAGCTCAGCAGCCGCAGGATTTCGAGGTACAGCCAGACCAGCGTCACGGTCAGGCCAAGCGCGATGCCCCAACCAGCCTTCGACGGAACACCGGCGCGGACCATCTGGTCGGCCGCATCGAAGTCGATGAGGAAGCTGAACGCCGCGAGCGCGATGCACAGCAGCGAGAAGCCGATGGCGATGGGGCCGCCCCTGCGCAGTCCGAAGCCCTCGCCGCCACCGACGCCGAAGAAGCCGAGAACCACGTTCAGGAGCATAAGTGCCAGCACACCGAACAGTCCGGCGACGATCATGCGGGTGAACTTCGGCGTCACGCGGATGGCACCGGTCTTGT
>NZ_JAVROT010000066.1:0-8227 GCF_032162605.1 Mycobacterium sp.
CCTGATATACATCCCGCACCTGATCACCCAGCTGGTGCAGAGCGGCAGTTCCAGCCCTGGCACCGGTTGGTGGGACAAGTTCGTCGCGAACTACCTGACCAACCCGTCCAGCCCCGTCTACATCGCGGTCTACTTCGGCTTGATCGTCTTCTTCACCTACTTCTACGTGTCGATCACGTTCAACCCCGACGAGCGCGCCGACGAGATGAAGAAGTTCGGCGGCTTCATCCCCGGCATTCGTCCCGGTAAGCCGACCGCCGACTACCTGCGCTACGTTCTGAGCCGCATCACCCTGCCCGGCTCGATCTACCTGGGTGTGATCGCCGTCCTGCCGAACCTCTTCCTCGAGATCGGCAACACGGGCACCGTGCAGAACCTGCCCTTCGGCGGTACCGCGGTGCTGATCATGATCGGTGTCGGTTTGGATACGGTGAAGCAGATCGAGAGCCAGCTCATGCAGCGCAACTATGAAGGGTTCCTCAAGTGAGAATCGTTTTGCTTGGACCGCCGGGTGCGGGCAAGGGCACCCAGGCGGAGAAGCTGGCCGAGAAGCTTGGCGTCCCGCACGTGTCCACCGGGGATCTCTTCCGCCGCAACATCAGCAATGAGACCGAGCTGGGCCTCGAAGCCAAGAAGTACCTCGACGCCGGCGATCTGGTGCCCGCTGCACTGACCAACGCGCTCGTCGACGATCGGCTCGACGACGCCGACGCGACCGAGGGCTTCATCCTCGACGGCTACCCCCGTTCGGTGGAACAGGCCGAGGCTCTGCGCGAGATGCTGGCCAAGCGCGATCGGTTGCTCGACGCCGTGGTGGAGTTCCGCGTCTCCGAGGACGAGCTGCTGGCCCGGCTCAAGGGCCGCGGCCGCGCCGACGACACCGAGGACGTCATCCTCAACCGGATGAAGGTCTACCGCGACGAGACGGCTCCACTGCTGGACTACTACCAGGGCGAGCTCAAGACCGTCGACGCCGTCGGTTCTCTCGACGAGGTGTTCGCCCGCACGCTGCGCGCTCTCGGTAAGTAGCCGATGATCGGGCTGCCGGGGCTTCGTGGACGAAAGGTCGTTCCGCAGCGCAGCGCCGACGAGCTCGACGCGATGGCCGCCGCAGGCGCCTTGGTGGCCGCGGCGCTTCGGGCCGTGCGGCGAGCCGCCCAGCCGGGGGTCTCGACGCTGGAGCTCGACAGCATCGCCGAAGCGGTGATCCGCGACGGTGGCGGCATTCCATCGTTCCTCGGCTATCACGGGTTCCCCGGCAGCATCTGCTCGTCGGTGAACGACCGCGTGGTCCATGGCATCCCGTCGGCGGGCGAGGTGCTGGCCGCCGGCGATCTGGTGTCCATCGATTGCGGCGCGATTCTCGACGACTGGCACGGCGACTCGGCCGTGACGTTCGGCGTCGGGCCGCTGATCGGGGCCGATCAGGCCTTGTCCGAGGCGACCCGCTCGGCCATGGAGGCGGGCATCGCCGCCATGGTGCCGGGCAACAGGCTCACCGACGTGTCGCACGCCATCGAGACCGAGACGCACGCCGCCGAGGCGCGCCACGACCGCAAGTACGGCATCGTCGCAGGCTACGGCGGGCATGGCATCGGCAGAAGCATGCACATGGACCCCTTTCTGCCCAACGAGGGCGCGCCGGGGCGCGGGCCGCAGCTGGCGGCTGGCTCGGTGCTGGCGATCGAGCCGATGCTGACGCTGGGCACGACGAAGACCGTCGTGCTGGAGGACGGGTGGACCGTCGTCACCGCGGACGGCACCCGCGCCGCGCACTGGGAGCACACCGTCGCCGCCACCGATGACGGCCCTCGCATCCTGACGCTCTGAGGCGACAGGACACTCCACAGGCAACTCACAGGCACCGACGGGAACTGTCAAGTGGTGCGCGTGGGCCGTGTACAGCGGTTTAACTGAACTTCGCGACCGTCCACTGCGTAATAACTGTCGGGAGGGTTGGGGAATGGACGATCCGGAGGCCGCGATGATGCGGGTTCTCTACGACGAGCACGCCGGTGCGCTGTGGCGTTACGTCCTGCGGTTGACGGGTGACGCCGCCCGCGCCGAGGACGTGGTGCAGGAAACGCTGCTGCGTGCCTGGCGGCATCCGGAAGTCACCTACGACCCCGAGCGGTCGGCGCGAGCGTGGCTATTCACCGTCGCGCGCAACCTGATCATCGACGAGCGCCGCAGCGCGCGGTTCCGCAACGAAACTCAGACCGACGACGTGGAGGCGGTGGCAGACCATGCAGGCCCCGACGAGGTGGACGGCGCGCTGGATCGATTACTGCTCGGCACGGCGATGAGTCAACTGTCGGAGGATCACCGTGCTGTGATCCTCCGTGCGTACTACCAGGGCTGGAGCGTGGCGCAGACTGCCGCCGATCTCCAGATCGCCGAGGGCACGGTGAAGTCGCGACTGCACTACGCAGTGCGCGCCCTTCGGCTCAACTTGCAGGAATTGGGGGTGACACGGTGACACAGTCTGATGATTTCCGAGGCTTGGAAGCGGTGGACGGCCACCGGTACGGGACGTGGGACGCGGCGTACGTGCTTGGTTCGCTGTCGAGCGCCGAACGCCACGAGTACGAGGCGCACCTCGAGACGTGCGACCGGTGCCGCGCGGCGGTCGCAGAGCTCAGCGGCATGCCGGCACTGCTGGCGATGCTCGACGCGGATGACGTCCGCGGGCTGGAAGCGGAGCAGCCCGTTCCGCCGCTGCGACCCGAGGTGTTGGAATCCGTGCTCGACAAGGTGCGGTGGCGTCGTCGGCGATCGCGGGTACTGACGTCGGCCGCCGTCGGGCTGGCCGCCGCACTGCTGGCCGTCGGACTGGTGATTGGCGTGCGACCCGGCATCGTGGGCCTACAGAGCGGCACGGATCAGACGACGGCGCAGCAACTGCCGATGGACAAGCTAGTGCCGACCCCGTTCAGCGCCTCCATCGCGTTGAACAGCTTCGCCTGGGGCACCCGCATCGACATGGCCTGCACATACGGCCAGTGGTCGAGCGGCAGCGCGGCCCCGCCGAGCAACCTCGGCATGGTGGTGGTGGGCCGCGACGGCACCCACACGCAGATCGCGACGTGGCTGGGCATGTCCGGCGCAACTGCGCTGCCGAGCGGGAACACACCCGTCGCGGCGACGGATATCGCTGCCGTGCAATTGGTTTCGGCGGACTCCGGGAAGGTTTTACTCGAGCGTCAACTGTGAGTTCGCCCACGCCGTGAACCGTGGTGCCACGCAAGTCGTGTCACATGCAGGGAACGGAAGTAGGTGAGCAATGGCAAGCAGGCAACGGGTGGTCGACCACATAGTCGACAGCCTCGCGGCTCGCGGTGTGAGTCACGTCTTCGGCGTCGACGGCGCCAACATCGAAGACCTCTACGACGCCGCGCACTACTGCGACGGGATCACCGCAGTACTGGCCAAGCACGAGTTCTCGGCGGCGACCATGGCCGACGGATTCAGTCGGGCCACCGCCAACCTCGGGGTGGTGGCGGCGACGTCTGGTGGCGGATCGCTGAATCTGATTGCGGGGCTGGGGGAGTCGTTCACCAGCGGGATTCCCGTGCTGGCGTTGGTGGGTCAGCCGCCGACGGCGCTCGACGGGCGTGGCAGTTTTCAGGACACCAGCGGCAAGGGCGGTTCGCTCGACGCCCACGCGCTGTTCTCCGCGGTCTCGGTGTACTGCCGGCGGCTGCTCACCGCGGCCGACATCGTGACGGCGCTACCTGAAGCGATCGCCGCCGCCCGTACCGGAGGGCCCGCGGTGCTGCTGCTGCCCAAGGACGTTCAGCAGGCCGTCGTCGATGTGGACGGAACCGTCGTGCCCGCCGACCATCCGAAATCGCGGCCGGGGGATCCGCGTGCGATCGCCCAGGCACTGCAGCGCGCGCAGGGACCGGTCACGATCATCGCGGGCGAGCAGGTTGCCCGCGACGATGCACGCGCCGAACTCGAGGAATTGCGCGCCGCACTGCGGGCGTGGGTGGCGACCGTCCCCGACGCCAAGGACGTCAGCGGATCGCCAGGCCTCGGCGCGTCGTCGTCGCTGGGTGTGACCGGGGTGATGGGCCACCCAGGCGTTGCCGACGCAGTCCGCAACAGTGCGGTATGCCTGGTCGTGGGCACCCGGCTGTCGGTGACGGCTCGGACCGGCCTCGACGATCCACTGGCGGGGGTGCGGACGCTGTCGATCGGGTCGGCGCCGCCGTATCTGCCATGCACCCACGTCCACACCAACGATCTGCGTGCGTCGTTGTCGCAGCTGACCCGGGCGCTGACCGGCCACGGCAGGCCGCATGGTCTGCGCGTTCACGGTCCGATGCCGCGCACCGAGTTGATGCCGCCCGTCCATCGTGGTGACGGCATCCGCTACCGCGACGCGATGACCGTGCTGGACGCGGAGCTGCCCGACGGCGTGGACGTCGTGGTCGACGCGGGCAACACCGGGGCTTCGGCGATTCACCACCTTCCGGTGCGCCGCGCGGGGCGATTCGTCGTGGCGCTGGGCATGGGTGGCATGGGCTACAGCTTCGGTGCCGGTATCGGGATGGCCTTCGCGAGGGGACGGCGGACCGTCATCGTCGCGGGCGACGGCGCCTTCTTCATGCACGGCATGGAACTGCACACCGCGATCCAGTACGGCCTGCCCGTGACGGTGGTGCTGTTCAACAACAACGCCCACGCCATGTGCGTCACCCGTGAGCAGCTGTTCTACGGCGACCGGTACAGCTTCAACCGGTTCACGCCGAGCCGCCTCGGCGTCGGCCTGGCCGCGATGTTCCCCGGGCTCCCGTCCGTCGATGTCACCGACGTCGGCCAGCTGCCCGACGCACTTCGTGCCGCCCTGGATCACGACGGGCCATCGGTCGTGAGTGTCGAATGCTCCGCGGACGAGATGCCGCCGTTCGCACCATTTCTTGACGCCGCCCAACAATTTTCGTTCGAGAAGGAGATGATGCCCGATGTCGCTGCCAGCGCTTGACGACATAACCGCACACACCGGCAATCCGGAACCCATCGACGGGGTCATCCGGATCGAGACCTCGCCACGGGAGAAGGCCACGCCGATCATCATGGAGATGATGCGGTCGGTGTATCCGCACGACGAAGTCTTCGGTGAGTACTGCACCGTCAACGATTACGTCGACTGTCCGCCGGACGAACTGTTCGAGTACCTGTCGGACACCCGAAGTCTCGAGGAGTGGACTTACAGCCTGCGGGGCTTCACGCCGACGGATGAAGACGGGTTGTGGCAGGCCTACGACCGCCTCGGCTCAGAGACCGAGATCTACACCCGGACGGTCGCCAACAGTGAGGCGCTCACCGTCGACTACCACTGCGCCTGGGACCAGGGCAAGCACCTCTGGATGGTCTACCTGATGCGGATCATCGATGCGCAGGTGGTGTTGGACAAGCCCGGGTCGGTGGTGCTGTGGACCAACTGCCATCACCCGTTCTACGACCACAACCCGTACCCGGACGCCGCGCCCAAGGAGCGCCCGGTATGGGTCGGCGACTTCTGGGACATGTTCGGCGCCGGTCACATGCTGGAACTGAAGAACCTCAAGGCAATTGCCGAGTACCGGCACCGCAACGGACTGCCGGTGACACCGGCTTGGATGAGATGAGGACCGACATGACCGTCAGCTTGATCGATCTGTCGACGTATCTGCCGGGGGACCCGATCGGCGCCGACTACTACGCTCAGTTCGCCGATTCGGACGACCTGCGCGACAACCTGATGTTCCGCGCACCCAAGTTCCGGCACCACGTGGCCGAGGACGAGACGGCGATCGACATGGTGGAGCGGGCCGCTGCGGGTCTGGTGGAACGCCACGGCCAGGACGCCATCGCGAATGTCGACGTGCTCATCACCCACACCCAGGCGCCGGACATGCCGTTCTACGGCGGCGGCGGCGGGATGGCGCATCGCCTTGGCATGAAACCGAATTGGGTGATCGATCTGCACAACGGCGGCTGCGCGGCGTTCGTGCTCGGCCTGAAACTGGCGCGCAACCTGTTGGAGTCGGGTGAGGGGCGCACTGCGCTGATCGCTGTCGCGCAGAACGCCGCAGGCCAGGCCTTCGATCAGCCCGGGGTACGTCGCAAGCCGCAGGCAGCGGTACCCGGCGATGGCGCCGCGGTCGGCCTGGTGACGCTGTCCGACGAATCGCCGATCCTCGACATCGAATGCCGCACCTACGGCGAGTACGCAGGCGACATGACACTCGCCATCGACCCGCCACGCAAGTGGTGGCAGGCAGGTCCCGGCGAGGCCTGTATCGGGTTCACCGAAAGCAAGATCACCAAGGTGCTGGCCAGGGGCAACCGACAGGTACCCGAGGTGTCATACGCGGTGTGCGACCGAATCGGCATGCAGCCCAAGGATCTCGACCTTCTGGTCACCAATCAACCCAACCGCGCCTTCCTGCGCAACTGGCGCGAGGCGCTGGAGCTTCCGAAGGAGAGGCACCTCGACACCTTCGATGAGTGCGGCAACCTCTTCGCCGCGGGTATCCCGGTCAACCTCGAACGCGCGATCTCCGACGGTCAGGTGAAGAAGGGCGACGTGATCATGATGGCGGCGTTCGCGCACGCCGGTGACTTCGCCGGCGCCGCCGCAGTCCAGTGGGGAGGACGCACCGGATGACCATGCACTACGCCTTGACCGATGCGGTTGACGCGCTACCCGAGGCCGTGAACCCATTCGCGTTGTCGCTCAACGAGAACCCATTCCCGCCGCTGCCATCGGTGCGCTCGGCGCTGGTCGCCTCGATCGACGCCGCCAACCGCTACCCGGAGTTCCTACCGGAGCGGATGCGGTCGCTGATCGCCGCCCGGGTGGGGGTGGGCGATGACCAGGTGGTGATCGGCGCCGGCGCCACGGGAGTGGTCATGCAGGTGCTGCACGCGGTGACCAATCCCGGCGACACGATGGTGATCACGTCCCCCACGTTCGACGGCTACCCGATCTTCGCGCAGATGGCGCGGTTGAACTCGGTGACGGTGGCCCTGGACCGGCACGGCCACCACGATCTCGACGCCATGGCCGACGCCGCCGCTCGGGCGCGCGTGGTCGTGCTGTGCCGCCCGCACAATCCGACCGGCACCGTCGAATCCGCCGCCGACGTCGAGCGGTTCTTGCACCGCGTGCCGTCGGACACGGTGGTGGTGCTCGATGAGGCCTATGTGGAGTTCCTGGCGCCCGAGCAATGGATCGACGCTCCTGCGTTGGTTGCGCGATTCCCCAATGTCGTGGTGCTGCGCACGTTCTCGAAGGCCTACGGGCTCGCGGGTCTGCGCATCGGGTACGGATTCTGCGCGCCCGAGCTGGCGCGGCGGTTGTGGACCATGCAGCTGCCCTTCGGCATGGGCATCACCGGCCTGGTAGCCGTCGCCGCCTCGTACGACGCGGAAACCGAACTGCGGCAACGTATCCGGGTGATCATTGCGGAGGGCCGCTACCTTCGGTCCCGGCTTGCCGCGATGGGGGTGTACAGCACGGACAGTCACGCCAACTTCGTCTACCTGCCCGCTGGCGCCCGGCCGTGGTGCGAGGTATTCGAGGGCACGGGGCTACGGGTGCGCGCCTACGCGGATGGCGGCGTGCGCATCTCCGTTGGCAATCGGCAGTCCTCGCGCGCAGTGCTTTCGGTGGTGGCGCAGGCCTGATTCGCGTCGCCTGGGCTGAGTTGCCTCGTCCCCGACGTCGGGTGCGGTAAGAAGGGTCGTGTCCTCTGAACCCGCCGAGCGCGATCCCATCGCCCTGGCGCGCGCCAACTGGGAGCGCTCGGGGTGGGGCGAGGTCGCCGACGGCATGGTCGCCGTCACGTCGGTGATGCGTGCCCACCAGATCCTGTTGGCCCGCGTCGAGACGGCGTTGCGCTCGTATGGCCTTAGCTTCTCGCGGTACGAGCTGCTGCGGCTGCTGGCGTTCAGCCGTACCGGCGCGTTGCCGATCACCAAGGCCTCCGATCGCTTGCAGGTCCACGTCACCAGCGTCACGCACGCGGTCCGGCGCTTGGAGAGTGACGGTCTGGTCGAACGGATTCCACACCCCACCGATGGACGCACCACTCTCGTCCGACTGACCGACCTCGGCCGCTCGACGGTCGAGGACGCCACGGTGACGCTCAACGAGGAGGTGTTCGCCGACATCGGGATCTCCGCCACCGAGTCGACGGCCCTGGCGAGGGCGATCGAGACGCTGCGCCGCCAG
>NZ_JAVROT010000067.1:0-2549 GCF_032162605.1 Mycobacterium sp.
TCAACCGTGCAGCAGAGCCCGGGAAATGCCGAAATCGTCGCTACCCCCGGGGCAGCCGCGCAAGAGGCCGCCCAGAACCAACAGCCATTCGGCGGGGACTCGGGTGCCCTGCTATACCACCACCACCGCTGACAACGACCGCGCGCTTGGGGCAGGGAAGCTCTTACTCCCGCCCTGAGCGCCATGGTTTTGGGGCGCAAGGCAAGCCGGACGCTAACGACGTCGCCATACCGTTGGCTACCTAGGCGATTTTCTTGTAATTCGTCCCCACTCATCCTGATCGCCGATCCTGAGTGAGGGGGCGTCGCGGGCGACGGCCTACGTGGCCGTGACACGCGGCCGGTTCAACAACGAGGCGTCCCTCCACCAGCGATTCAGCAACGAGGCCGATCACGAAGCGCTGCACACGTCGCCAGCCCGGCCCTGCACCGGCTGCGGCGCAGGCAAATGCTCTGCGGCGCAATGCTTCCGGCAGATCATGGGCAACGGCGAGCGGCGCGCACGATGCACACCGAGGCCGGACGCACCGAGCGCCATCTGCTCCCCGAGGTCAGTGACGCGGCGGGCACGTTGGTGACGGATTGCGGGGAAATGGCGCATGACGCCCGAAAGCGGCCTCGATCGTCGGCGCACGGGGGCAGAGGATCCGAAATTACATTCCAATCGCCGCGGCCAGTCTCCGCAGGCAATTTGACCGGTGCTGGACGCAGTCGTCCTCATCTAGTCCCATGCCTTGGGAACAGATTAGGGAACGAAACGTGGTGAAGAGCGGTCGGACATTTGAGACGAAAAGTGCGGCTCAAACGCCGAAGTGACACTGAGCTACCAGGAAGGGCTGGGACCGGTTCGCTCATAACCCAGCGATAGCCGTCAGGTCGCGCAAAGCGGATCAGACGCGGGCTAGCGACTTGGTTCAGGGATCTCAGTCCAGGTCGGCGAGGGCCTTGCGGGCGGCTTCTAGTTCGGCTTCGAGGGCGGTGACCCTGGCGGCCTGCTGGGAGCGCGCCTCTTCGATGACCTCGTCGATCGGGGCGGAGAGGTCCTCGTGCAGTTCGTTGGCCGCCCGGAGACGGCGGCGGCCGCGACCGCGAGGTTGCAGGCCAGGTAGGTGGTGCCCTGCTCGAGCTCGGCGCGCCATTCGCCGTCGGCGGTACCGGCGACAGTCATCGGGGACCACCGGTCGGCGAGTGACTTCCAGCCGGTAGCCCATGCATGACAGAAGGCGGTCGAGTCGCTCGTCGCTCAGATCGACTTTCGCGGAAAGGAACTGGCTGATGCTGGGTTGGCGTACGCCGCTGAGGCGAGACAGTTCGGACTGCGCCCCGACTTGGACATGGCGCTCCAGCAAACCGATGTCGTCACCGCTGACACCCAATCTGACCATTCCGCTAGCTGGAATCTAGGGAGCGATCGCCGTCAGTGCTCAGTGCGCGGCTAGATCGGTCATGCTTCAGCCATAGGTTTGTGCAGGTTGACGTGAGCGAACGCGGGCCGGGGTGCTAACCGCTATCGTCCGCGCCGCGGAGGCGGTCCCGGAAGGTGGCCGGTGTTTCGCCTGTTTGGCGGCGGAAGAACTTGCCGAATGTGGCCGGGTCGGGCATGCCGATGCGCGCTGAGATCGCTGTGCTGGTGAGTTCGGTGTGCGCTAGCAGACGTTTGGCCTCCAAGAGTACCCGTTCCTGGATGATGCGTTTTGCCCCGTAGCCGGTGGCGACACGCGTTGTGCGGGTGAGGGTGCGCACGCTGTAGCCCAGTTGGCGGGCGTAATCCTCGACGCGGTGCGTGCGGGCGAAACCGTCTTCGACGGCATGTCGGAACGCCTCGAACGCCGCATCGGCAGGCTGGCTTGATGGGTGGGCGTGGTTGCCGATATGCAGGAGGAGGATCGATAGCACGTGGCGGAGGATTGCGAAGTGGATTGCGGCGGGGAGCTCGCTGGGGTTGCGGTATTCGCCGGCCAGCATTTCGGTCAACGGGAGCAGCGCGGGCGAGCGTAGCGGGTCCACGGACGCATCGGGCCGGTCGGCGTGTGCTGCTGATGCCGTGGCGTCATCGAGAAACCCGGGCGCAAAGAGCACGATGATTCCCTGGGACGTCTGGAGTTGGGGTCCGAATTGCAGTATCTGGCCGGGCTTCACCCAAATCAGATCGCCGTCGAGCAGTTGATGTTCGGTGAAGTCCACCGAGCAATCGAGCCGCCCGCCGCGCACCGCCACGAGGTGGTTCCCCGACACCACGACGAACCAAGAGCGCACAATTGATTCCAGTTCGCCAAACGGTGATTGACGACGAGCAGGACCGCGTTCAGCGGCGCATCGATGCTGCACGGGCATGACGTGGGAAGGAGGGGCGATGCGACCGACTACCTGGATCACCGGTGCCACGGGTGGGCCCCTTGGGGCTAACACCCGTTCCGAACTGCAGGGCAGCCGCGACGAGCTTGCTGCTCTTGCCGAGCAGCAAGGCGCCTTGCGGCGGGTGGCCATCCTGGTCGCACGCGCGGCAAGCCCTGCCGAGGTGTTCTCCGTGGTGGCCGAGGAGATGGCCCG
>NZ_JAVROT010000068.1:0-10825 GCF_032162605.1 Mycobacterium sp.
GTGCCGGAGGGCAGGAGCGCAGCGACTCGGGAAATGGTGCCGGAGGGCAGGAGCGCAGCGACTCGGGAAATGGTGCTGGAGGGCAGGAGCGAAGCGACTCGGGAAATGGTGCCGGAGGGCAGGAGCGCAGCGACTCGGGAAATGGTGCCGGAGGGAAGTTGTGGCTCACGCAGGCAGGTATCAGCCAGGTCAATACGTTGTCCACGGCGATCGTCGGGCTGATCGTCGACAAGTTGGCGCAGTCACCGAGCTTCGAGGGGCGCCCCGACCGTGAGCAGGTCGAGGACGCGTTGGAGCGCATTGCGCACCGCATGTTGGTGCAGCGGGACTGGACCGACCGGGGCGAACTCGCCGCCGCGCGCTGACCGAAGAACTAGAACGTGTTCCAGAAAAGACGTTACCGGCGTACGATGCGGCCATGAGCCGAATTGGAGAGTTCGCCGACGACGACGCGGCCGGCTGGATCGTCAAATCGCCCGATATCGGCTCCGCCATGGCTGGTTTCACCCACGCGGTCTACAACAAGAACAGACTTCCAATGCGGGTCCGGGAAATCGCGCGGATGGTGATCGCGCTCGACAACGAGTGCGTGGTGTGCCAAAACACCCGGGACTCCGACGGCATCGCGGCAGGCGTCGACGAAGACCTCTACGACCACGCCGCCGAGTGGCGGACGTGGTCCGGCTACAGCCCGCAGGAACGCATCGCCGCGGAGTTCGCGGCAAGGTTCGCCAGCGACCACACCGGTCTGCGCGACGACGAGGAGTTCTGGGACCGCTGCAACCAGCAGTTCGACCCGGAACTGCTCACCGACCTGGCACTGTCCTGCGCGATGTGGTTGGGCATGGGGCGGATGCTGCGCACGCTCGACATCGGCCAGTCCTGCAAAATCACGTTGTAACCCACGGCGCCGCAGTCCCGTCGGCTCTTCGCGCGAGCGCTCATCGGTCCCGTCGGCTCTTCGCGCGAGCGCTCATCGGTGCAGAATGGGCGCCATGCCAGCCAAACCACTTGCAGGGGCGGCCATCGCCCAACTTGAGTCAGACGGAGTCGTCAGCCTCATCGGCACAGTGGTCAACCCCGCGGGACTCGTTCACGCCAAGACGGTGCCGATCCGCAGGATGAGCTCCTTCGCCGACCCGGGACTCGGCGCGAGCCCGGTCTGGCACGTGTTTGCCATCGATCAGTCGGGCATCGTCGTCGGCGGTGCGGTCGGTGTCGTCGGTGACCGACGGATCAGAGTCGACCTCGACGAGCTGAGCACCCTCGGTGACGGGTTGGCGTGGGCGCCCGGGTCGTTCTTCGACCAGGACGGTTCGCCCGATCCGTTCTGCAGCAGGGGCGCATTGGCCCGCATCGAGGAGCGCCTCGCGGCGGCCGGCCTCGACGCGCTCGTCGGGCACGAGATGGAGTTCGTTCTCGTCGGCCCGGACGGCGCACGGCTGCCCTCGCACCTGTGGGCACAGTACGGACTCGCCGGGATCCTGGAGTTCGAGGGGTTCGTCAAGGACGTGACCCACGCTGCGACGACCGCGGGTGTCGTGATCGAACAGCTGCACCCCGAGTACGGCGCCAACCAGTTCGAGATCTCGCTGGCGCCCAAGTCACCCGTCGCGGCCGCTGATCAGCTGGTGCTGACGCGCATCATCGTGGGACGGGTAGCGCGCCGCCACGGCCTCCGCATCAGCCTGTCGCCGGTGCCGTTCGCGGGCAGCGTCGGATCCGGCGCCCACCAACACTTCTCCCTGCGACAGGAAGGGGTGCCCCTGTTCACCGGCGGTGATCGCGCCAGGGGGATGAAGCCGGCAGGCGAAGCCGCGGTCGCGGGACTGCTCGCCGGGCTGCCGGAGGCTCAGACGGTGCTGTGCGGTTCGATCCTGTCCGGACTGCGCATGCAACCAGGGAGCTGGTCGGGGGCCAGCGTCTGCTGGGGCACCGAGAACCGCGAAGCCGCCATCCGCTTCCTGCAAGGGGGGCCGGCCAACCCCTACGGCGCGAACGTGGAGGTGAAGGTCGTCGACCCGTCGGCGAATCCGTACTTCGCGACCGCAGCCATCCTCGGCCTGGCTCTCGACGGCATCGAGCGCGAACTCCTCGTTCCGCAGGAGACGACGGTCGACCCCGCCACGCTCACCGACGACCAGCGGACCGATGCAGGCATCGGCCTGCTCACCGACAGTCAGCCGGCGGCGATCGATGCGCTTGCCGAATCCGCTCTGCTGCGGAGCATTCTCGGCGATGCCGCGGTGGACGCCATCGTCGCCGTGCGCCGCTACGAACACGAGAACTACGGCGACCTCGGCCCCGACGAGCTGGCCGAGAAGTTCCGGCTGGCTTGGAGTGTGTAAGCGTGTTTAGGAGGGTCTGACGGCTGGCTACACCACGCCGGTCGCGTCGAAGATCCAGGACATGTCGGCGTTGGCGAAGTCCTCCATCCACGTCGGGGGAGCGTGGTTGGCCAGGGCGCTCATGTCCCAGTAGTCCTTCCAGACGGTGATCTTCCCGTTCTCGACCCGGTGCACGGTGACGAATCTAAGTACCGCGGATTCGCCGGTCTCCCAATGCCATTCCTCGTGGTGCTCGTACATGGCATCGACACCGTCGGCGACCAGCAATCCCGTGAAGTTCTCGTAGGAGGCCAGCGGTTCGAGGCCGATCTTCAGTCGCTTCACGATGTCCTCGGGGCCCTTCGCGGCGGCCGTCGGCCCCACCGGCATGTCGAGATAGATGCAGTCCTCGGAGAGGAACGACTTCAACGACTCCCAATCGCGCGCCGACAGCGCGGCCCACATGCCGAGAACCGTATCCTCAACCGACATTTGTCAATTCGTCCTTCTGCGTGGGAAGTGCGGGGGCCCTGTGGGCGGCGCGCAGGAACCGGCCCGTACGGTGGCGCCCGACCAGCTCGGTGGAGTCGCCGTCCAGGAAGACTGCGCGGCCTCCGACGAGCACCGCCTTCACCGTTTCGTCGTTGCGGTTGACCATTCGCGACAGTCCGCCGTACTGCGCGACGGGGTCTTCCGCGTAGTCGTCGAGTCGCTCGTCGAGGCGGGCGGGATCGATGATCACCACGTCGGCGCGGTCACCGACGCGCAGATGGCCAGCGTCGAGGCGGTACCAGTCGGCCAATTCGCCGGTGAGGCGGTGGACGGCCCGCTCGACGGTCATGAACGGCCTTCCCGATGCTTCCGAGTCGCGAACGTGGCGCAGCAACCGCAGCCCCATGTTGTAGAACGCCATGTTCCGCAGATGGGCGCCAGCGTCGGAGAAGCCCATCTGGACGCCGGGGTCACGGGCGAGCTTCTTGAGCACCGCCGGGCGGTGATTGGAGATGGTGGTGCGCCACCGCAGCGCCTTGCCGTGCTCGAGCACCAGATCGAGGAACGCGTCGACGGGATGCAGACCGCGGTCCAGGCCGACCTCCCCAAAGGACTTGCCGATCACTGCCGCATCGGGGCAGTCGACGATGTCGGCGTCGAAGAAGTCGCGGTGCCAGACCCGCACCCCGAACTTGCTCTCGTAGTCCTTGCGGAACCGGCGCCGGTATTCCTCGTCGCGCATCATCTCGTCGCGCTCGACCTGGTCGCTCAGGTGCAATGCCGCAGCGCCCGAACCGAACTCCTCGAAGATCACCAGGTCGATGCCGTCGGCGTAGACCTCGAACGGCACCGGCAGGTGCTGCCATCGGAAGTCAGCTCCGAGGCGGTTGACGAACCGCGCGACCGGGCCCATCATCAGGATCGCGTAGGGGTTGGACTTCACGTCGGCCGCGGACAGCAGGCTGGTCTTGAGCGGGTTGCGGAAGAGCCCGAGCGACTGGGCGATCTGCGACCCCAGGTTCAGCGGGTTCTCGATGTCCGGGCCGGACTGCAGAACGCGTCCTGCCTTGCGCAACAACGACTTCAGCCTGCGCAGTTCGCGAGGCTTGGCATACGTCGACGGCAGCGTGCGGGAACGGCAGACGTCACCGTCCAGCTTGTCGAAGAGCAGCTGCATCGACGACATCCCGACGAAGCCTGCCTCGAGCGCCTCGGCGAGCATGCGCTCCATCTCGGCCTGCTCGCTGCGGCTGGGGCGCTCGGTCTTGCGCGTCGCGCGGTCCAGACCCATCACGGCGGTCCGCATGTCGGAGTGTCCGATGAATGCCGCCAGGTTCGGGCCTAGCGGCAGCGCCTCCAGCGCGTCGACGTACTCGTCGCAGGTACGCCAGGTCTTGTGTTGCTGGACCGCGGCGATCACGTGCTCGCGGGGGATGGCCTCGACGCGGCCGAACAGGTCACCCGCCTGCGTGCCGTCCACGTGAATGGTCGACAGCGAGCAGGAGCCGAGCATCACGGTGGTCACGCCGTGGCGCAGGGATTCGGCCAGCGCGGGACCGTTGAGCACCTCGACGTCGTAGTGGGTGTGGATGTCCAGCATGCCGGGGAGCACCCAGTTGCCGGTCGCGTCGATCACTTGCGGGCAGCCCGTCTCGTCGAGGTCCTCAGCCGAGATCGCGACGAGGTGGCCGTCGCGGATGCCGAGGGTGCGCATCGCGGAGGCGGCGCCGGTGCCGTCGAACCAGCGGCCGTTCCGGATGATCATGTCGTAGCTCACTCCGCCATAGAACAGCCGCGCAGCACCGGTGTCAACGAAATCGTGAACACTTTCTCAAAAATGTCTACTGCTCTACCCAGGCGTCGGGGCGGCGGCCGTCGACGTCGGTGAATCCGTACTCGCGGGAGAGTTCGACCGAACTCGCCGAGCGCTGATTCCAGCGGGCCCGGTCGGGGTCCGCCGCGATGGCTGCGACCCCACGGCCGACGAAGCGGGGCGTCTCGGACTCCGTGAAGGCGGCGGGCGCGGTCGGGCCCCCGTCGGCCCGCCCCGGTTCCAGGGCGTCGCGCCACGTCGGCTCGGTCACGGCATAGTTCTCCAGCATCATCTCCGAGCGCAGCCAGCCCGGCGTCACCGCGACGGCGGTGCAGCCGAACTGAGCGAGGTCGTGTCCCTGACTGAACGCGATCCGGTTCACCGAGACCTTCGCAAGGTCGTAGAACGCGGACAGTCGGTAGTGGTGCGCGTTGAACTCGGCCGTGCCGTCCGTCACCTCGACCAGGAGTCCGCCGGGCCGACTGATCAGCAGCGGCAGCAGGCGGTGCGACGTGATGAGGTGGGTGTCGACGCCGAGGCGCAGGATCCGCAGCCCGTCGTCGAGGTCGTGCTCCCACATCGGCCGGTTCCACGTCGACGGCGGTCCCTTGAGGATCTCGGCTCCCCAGATGTCGTTGACGAGAACGTCGATGGCGCCGTAGTCACGGCCGAGGCGATCGGCCAAGGCGCCAACCTGTGCGATGTCGAGATGATCAATGGGGATGGCGATGCCGACGCCGCCGAGTTCGGTGACGAGTTGCGCTGTCTCCTCGATGGTTTCGGGTCGGTCGTAGTCCGAGGACAGCTCGACGACGGAACTGGTGCGACCGGTGCACACGACCGTGGCTCCCGCCTCGCCGAGCGCAGCCGCGATCCCGCGGCCCGCACCACGGGTCGCACCCGCGACCACGGCGACGCGGCCCGCGAGAGCGGTTCGGCTGACCTGCGGTGACATGACGTCGAGTATCGCCGTCAGTGCCGTCTTCCATCGCAAGTTCAGAATCTCGGGGCATACTCTCATGGGTGACTCCACTGCAGCGCTACATCGCCGAAGAGATCGCGACCGACCATGTCGACGGCCTGATGTCCAGACGCGAAGCGATGCGGCGTCTGGCCCTCATCGGTGTCGGTGCCGCGGCCGCGACCACCCTCATCGCTGCCTGTGCGAATGAAAGTGGCGGCGGCAAACCCACTGCCGCCGCGCCGGTGACCTCAAGTGGCGCGGCGACCGCGCAGGCTCCTCCGCCCGGTATCGAGAACGCGTTGCAGACCACGCCGATCACCTGGGCCGGCCCGCGCGGTGAGCTTCAGGCAGCGTGGTCGGAGGCCGCGACGCCCAAGGGAGCCGTCCTCGTCATCCACGAGAACAAGGGACTCACCGACTGGGTGCGTTCGGTGGCGGGCCGGTTCGCGGGTATCGGATACTCCGCCCTCGCGATCGATCTGCTCTCGGCCCAGGGTGGCACGGCGACGTTCACGGACCCCGCCGAGGCGACCGCCGCACTGAGCAAGATCTCGCCGGAGGACTTCACGGCGGACATGAAGTCCGGAGTGGAGGAACTTCAGCGTCGGACCCCGGGTGCCAAGGTCGCGGCCGTCGGATTCTGCATGGGCGGCGGCCTGGTGTGGCAGCTGCTCGCGTCCGGTGAACCTCAGCTCGCGGCCGCCGTCCCGTTCTACGGCCCGCTGCCCGACGGCGCGGACTTCAGCGGATCCAAGGACGTCGCGGTGCTGGGGTTCTATGGCTCCAAGGACGCGCGCGTCACGGGCACGAAGGACGCCGCCCAGCAGGCACTCGACAAGGCCGGGCTGGTGAACCAACTGGTCGTCGAGCAGGGCGCGGACCACGCCTTCTTCAACGACACGGGCGAGCGCTACGACCCCACTGCCGCAGCCGACGCCTGGCAGAAGGTGCAGGACTGGTTCACCAAGTACGTCGGCTAGGCGCGCTGTTCACGCCGCGTTCAGGTGACCGTTCACGCACTGTTCGCGGACGCTCGTGCGATCCCGGTCTGATGAGGTGTGCGGGTCGTTCAGGTAGCGAACTTCTACGGTCCGCGCTCCGGGGGGCTGCGAACCGCGGTCGACCGTCTCGGTGCGGAGTACTGCGCCGTCGGCCACGACGTGTACCTTCTGGTTCCGGGCCCCATCGCTGCAAGGCAGCGATTGCCCTCCGGCGTGTTGCGAATCTCGTTGCCCGCCAGAAGGATTCCCTTCACCGGCGATTACCGCGCCGTGTCGCCGCGGCCGATCACCTCCCTGTTGACCGAGCTGGAACCCGATGCGTTGGAGGTGTCCGACCGGTTGACGCTGCGCTCGCTCGGTCCGTGGGGGCGCAGGCACGACGTGGCCACGGTGATGATCTCCCACGAGCGACTCGACCGTCTTGCCGGGCAGTTCCTGCCGCGCCGCGTCGCACGCGCCGTTGCCGACGTCGCCAACCGCAGGACCGCCGCCAACTACGACGCGGTGGTGTGCACGACGGCGTTCGCACGGGAAGAGTTCGATCGCATCAAGGCGCCGAACGTCGTCACGGTTCCCCTGGGCGTCGACCTCGACCAGTTCCATCCGCGCCGACGCTCATCACACGTGCGCAGTCGATGGGCCACGCCGGCGCAGACACTTCTCGTGCACTGTGGACGGCTGTCCGTCGAGAAGCACACGCATCGCAGCATCGACGCGGTTGCCGCGCTTCGGGATTCAGGTGTCGACGCCCGGCTCGTCGTCGTGGGGGAGGGCCCGCTGCGGGCCAAGCTGGAACGCCAGGCCACCCGTCTGCCGGTCGATTTCACCGGGTTCATCGGCTGCCGCGACACGGTCGCCTCCATCCTGGCGTCCGCCGACGTCGCGTTGGCCCCCGGTCCGCACGAGACATTCGGGTTGGCCGCCCTCGAAGCGCTCGCCTGCGGCACGCCTGCCGTCGCCTCGAGAACGTCGGCACTCGCCGAGATCGTCACAGCCGACAGTGGTGTGGCAGCCGACAACGATCCCCGTGCCATCGCGGCAGCGGTGACCGCGGTCATCGGCAGACCAGAGTCGTTGCGGCGGCACAGCGCGCGCAGGCGTGCGGAACAGTTCTCCTGGCCGACGTCCGCGGCGGGGATGCTCAGCGCCCTCGGTGCCGACTAGGTTGTTCGAATGGGCGCCCCGACACCCGGCCCGACGGACTTCGACCGCGCCAGGACGCTGTGGTTCGCACTGCTCCTCACCCTGACCAACGGGTTCATAGACGCTCACACGTTCTTCGTGCGCGGCGGCGTGTTCGCCAACGTCCAGACCGGAAACGTCATCTTCTTCGCCATCGACGCCTCCGAGCGGAAGGCGGCGGCCGCAATGGCCCACGTCTGGCCGATCCTCGCCTTCGGTGTCGGCGTCCTCCTCGCCTCCCACATCAAGTCCGGACGCGCCGAACGCGCCGTCACTCATCCGCTGCGCTGGACCATGGCCGTGCAGGTGGTCGCCCTGGTGGTCATCGGCTTCGTTCCGGTGACGGTGGCGCACAGCTACGTCACGGTGCCGATCGCATTCCTCGCCGCGCTGCAGATGGGGTTGTTCCGCAACATCGGCGATCTGGCCTACCTACCGGTGGCGACGACGGGGAATCTCATGAGGTTCGTCGAATCCGGTTACGACGGCTTCGTCCAGCGGCAGTCCGCCTCGCGGCGCGCATGCGGGATCTACGGCACCGTCATCCTCGCGTTCGTCGGCGGGGCGCTGGTCGGCGCGTTCGCCAGCCGGGCGTGGGGCGCGCACGCGATCTGGCTGGCCGCCGCCATCCTGGCGACCACCCTCGTCCTGTTCGTCGTGGACGAGCGTGTGCTGCGGTAGGTCAGGCGGGACGCGATCGCTGCACCGCTCCGACGAAGTGGACGTCGGGGTGGCCGTCGAATCGGTAACCCTGGCCACGCATCGTCGTCAGAAGGTGTTCGTAGCGGCCGAGTTTCACTCTCAGCAGCCGGACGTGCGTGTCGACACAGTACGCGACGAGGCACGTGGCGAACCCGTCGCCCCGTCCCGCCAGACGTCGCGCAGCAGATTCTCGCGCGAGACGGCACGTCCCGGCATCACCGCCAGATGTGACAGCAGTTCGAACTCTCGGAACGTCAGGTGCACCGGCTCGCCATCGACCCAGACGTCCCGATAGACGCGGTCGATGGTCAGGGCATCCCTGCGGTAGGGGCTGGTTCCGACGGTCCGGGCCTCGATGTCGAGTCCGTTCACGACCTCGCGGCAATCGCCCGAACCGAGTGGGATGCCTACACCCGACAGGTCAGTGACGGGGAACGCCGGCGCTCCACCGGCACGTTGTTCGCCGACGTGATCGCCGTGTCTGCGATCGATGCCGAGGGACGCGACTTGCAGGCGATCGTGCCCACCGACCGCGCCGGTGTCCGAGCTGTTCGACGACTGGATGGTTTCGGGCAACGCCTGACGGCAAGCGGCGGAACGCGTTTCACCGACGTGGAGGTCCATCCCGTCGAGGTGACGACCGTCTCCGACGGCGCACACCTCGGCCACAGCACCACGTTTCTCCAGCTGTACCTGGCCGCGCGCGCTGAACTTCGATCGGCACTGGCGCAACGCCCGAACGGTCGCAAGTCACAATCCGCTCGCGTACAAGGCGTATGCCGCGGGACACTACGCGGTCAACGCCACGTGGCCGCCCGCGAACGGGTACTTCTGAGTGAACCGAAGGGCCCCCTCGGACGTGTCCATGACACATCCCCAACGAAGGAGGAATCTCAATGACGTTGTCAAGCCGCCGCGGCAGTAGGTGTGGCCTGGTAGGCCTTGCCGTCGCGGAGCATGGCCCACAGGACGTTGAGGCGTCGGCGGGCCAGGGCGATGACGGCTTGGGTGTGGGTTTTGCCTTCGACTCTCTTGCGGTCGTAGTAGGTGCGCGACGCGGCGTCGGTGCGGATGGCGATTTGTGCGGACAGGTAGCAGGCCCGCAGCAATCGCCGGTCGTAGCGCCGCGGGCGTTTGAGATTGCCGCTGATGCGCCCGGAATCTCGAGGCACCGGGGCAAGGCCCGACACGCCGGCGAGGCGGTCGACGCTGTCGAAGGCGGTCATGTCACCGCCGGTGGCGGCGAGGAATTCGGCGCCCAGGGTGACGCCGAAGCCGGGCATGCTCAGGATGATCTCGGCGTGGCGGTGGCGGCGAAATCGGTCCTCGATCATCGTTTCGGTGTCGCCGATCTCGGTGTCGAGGGTCATCACCTCCTTGGCCAGCCGCGCAACCATCGATGCGGCGATCTGTTGGCCTGCCACGGTGGCGTGTTGGGCGTTGGCGGCCTCGATTGCCTTGGCGGCGACGGCAGAGGCGTTGCGGGCCTTGCGTTTGAGCAGCCAGGCCTCCACTCGGGCGGTACCGGCGCGGCGCAGCCCGTCGGGGGTTTGATAGCCGGTCAGCAGGATCAGCGCGGCCTTGCTGGCGCTGTAGTCGAACGCCCGCTCGAGGGCCGGGAAATACTCCAGCAACTGGGCGCGCAGCCGGTTGATCGCCCGGGTGCGATCGGCGACCAGATCGGTGCGTCGGGCGGTCAGGATGCGCAGGTCGACCGCGATCTCGTCGCCGGGTCGCAGCGGCTGCAGGTCGCGGCGCATGCGGGCCTGATCGGCGATGATCGCGGCGTCTTTGGCGTCGGTCTTGCCGTCGCCGCGGTAGCCGCCGGAGGCGTGATGGACGGTCCGGCCGGGGATGTAGAGCAGGCGCTGCTCATGGGCGATGAGCAGGGCGATCAGCAGCGCGGCGCCGCCGTGGTTGAGGTCGATCGCCCAGGTGACCTCCCCACCGTCGGCCAGCACGGTGACCGTGTTGATCAGATCCAGCAAGACCGCTTCGTCGTTGGCGATTCGTTGGGACAACAATCGCTGCCCGTCGCCGTCGACGACCACGCAGTGATGTTCAGATTTTCCGGCATCCATGCCGGCCCACAGTTGTTGCGCCACAACCACCTCCATGATTGTCGTCGTCGTTACCAACCCAGCAGACGACCACGCCGGCGTGTCCTTACACAGCGATCACATCGCATCTCTCAATTAGCGGTCGAGTCGTCGCGGGACACCGGGCGGCCAATCCTCCTCGGCCATGAACAGCAGCACAACCATGAAAGCCATACCCGACGTCCCTGGGCAATCCGAAGCCTACGACCGACGGTCCCGAACACCCTGCAAGAAAGGTAAGGACA
>NZ_JAVROT010000069.1:0-4162 GCF_032162605.1 Mycobacterium sp.
CATCGCCGAGCGCCTCGGCTATGAACGGGCATGGCTGTTCGACATCCCGCACGAAGGCCCCGATGTGTGGATGATGCTCGCGTTGGCGGCCCAAGGCACCACCACCATCGGTCTGGGTCCTGGTGTGCTCGTGCCCGACCTGCGCCACCCGATGGTCAATGCCTCCGCCACCGCGGCGTTGACGGCGCTGGCCCCCGGACGTGTAGCCGTCGCGTTCGGCACCGGCTTTGCTGGCGCCCGCGCGCTCGGCGAGGCTCCCACCAGTTGGTCGTATCTGCGCGACTACCTCATCGCGTTCCGGGCCTTGCTCAATGGTGAAACCGTGAACTGGCGCGACACGCGTATCCGCATGATGCACCCGAACGGACACGCACCCGCACGCCCGATCGACATTCCCATCCTCATCTCGGCGCTGGGCCCCAAGGGTATTGCCGTGGCAACCGAGTTGGCGGACGGTCTGTTCACCGTCAACGGCCAGACCCGCTTTGCGTCGCGGTTCGACTGGACCGCACTCGGCGTGCACGGCACCGTCTTGGCAGACGGCGAGCCTCACGATACGGCGCGCGTGCAGGCGGCGGCGGGGCCAGGAAACGCGTTGGCCTACCACGCCGCCTACGAGTTTGGCGGCGATGTCACCACCCTGCCGGGCGGCAACGTGTGGCTCGACACCATCAAGCAAACCCCATTCGCGGAACGCCATCTCGCCGTGCACGACCAACACCTCATCGGCCTCAATCACGCCGACACCGCCGCTTGGGCGGCCGGCAGTTGGAACGCCATCACCCAAACCACCCTGACCGGCACCGCCCACGACATCGGCCGCCGCGTCCGCGACATCGCCGCCCAAGGCGTCACCGAGATCATCTACCAGCCGACCGGGCCCGACATCCCGGGCGAGCTCGAGACCTTCTATGCCGCGGTACGCGACGCAACCAGTGCAGCGTGATCAGCGCCAACCATTGGGAACGCCAACCACTGGGAAAGAGTCCGCCGCCGTCCCCAAGGGCACTGCCGCACCAAGGAATTGACACATCGGGACTGTCCGTCGCATCAGTTCCCTCGGTCCGCGCATCTACTACCCTCCAGCCAGCAATTCGTCACGTGGCATCTGTTGCAAAGCCGCCGGCCTATCCTCGCGTCAATCACCCAGTCGCTCGAATCGCGCTACGTGTCCGCGTGGCGAGATGCGCTGGCCCCGTGGAGCTATCGGGTCGGGAATCGCGCTGTCCGACGTTGTTGTCGTGGCGAGTCCCCGATACCGAGTCCACCCGGATCTAGAGTCGCGTTCTTTGTTCCGGATTCTGTTGATCTCGCAGGCAGCCGGGGTGTGGGTGTCTGCACGCGGCAGCGTATTCAGCAGGTGTCCTCAGCTTTCACACCACCGCAATCGCACCGCGGCCCCGCCATCATCCGCCATCTCAAATGAGGATCCGCGATTAGGTTCTCGCCTTCGATCCGATCCGACAGGCGCCGTGACGTGCGCTGTTTCGCGTTGCCTCACCGCAATCGTCCACCGATTTGTCTCACAAAGCGCTGGATTCCCTAGGGTCAGCACGCACGGATCCCAGCGCCTGCACGGGCTGGGGGTCAGGTGCGCAGTGCCGGGCGGACCAGCCTAACGGGGCCGCTTCTACGACCCCTGGGCAATCGGTCTACGCGTTTTGGCCGATGGTTCACGCCAGCCAATGTCACATCCTGGACGCGACCCACTTCGAAAGGCTGCCGATGACCCTCAACTCCGCTGGTGAAACGTCGACGACTAGTACACCCCGCTCATGTCGGAACTTACGGACCTGGGATGTCTAGCTGCCGTCCGAGGGCCGCCAATCGCGCGAACCACCGGCGGTCGTTCCGACCCCTAGGGCGGCCTCCTGCATCACTCTCCTCTCCAGCCAACACCCCTCTCGCTCAACGGGATCAACCCCAGCGGCGCGGACCTGACGGATTGGCGCATGACTCTGGCACGCGACCTGCTGCATAGCGACCCGGTAACTCTCGCCCAGACCGCCGAAGGCATACGGCTACTCGTCGCGTACGCCTTCGGCGCAACATTTCACCGCCATCCCGCGCACCACACACCACCAGGTTTGCGCACCACGATGACGACCTGGGGCGGTCGTGCGGCTGTGAGTGGATCTGACGAAGTTCTGTCAGCGTACGGAATCGGCTTTCAGGGCGTGGCGCAAAAGCTCCTCGGACGCGTTGAGGAAGCGTTCGGCGTAGGCCGTGTCGAAGCCCCGTGTCGGGAGGATGGGTCGGGCCTTGCTGTTGAACATGACGCCGTCGTGGCCGTCGAGCTCGGGGGTGAACAGCAGGGGCAGTATGCGCTTGCCGTAGGTAGTGGCGGACTGGAGGAACAGTCCGATGAGGCCTTCAGTCAATTTGTGCGCCGCGCTGCCGTCGCCGAGAAGGTTGGAACGGATGCCGGTCTTGACCAGACCGGGCGCCAGTCCGAAGTAAGCGGGACCGGGGAATCGGCGCTGCCCGGCCACCACGAGTGCTTCGTTTCCGGCGATGGAGTTGCCGTGGGCCTTCATCGACGTGTAGTCGCGCTGGGTGTTCAGGTCGGTGATCGTGCCCAGTTCACCCCATCCGGGCGAACCCATGACGAAGATGCGCGGCCGCGTGCCCACCTCGGCTCGCCGCGTGCCGAGGCGACCGGCGACTTGCGTCATGATGGCCAGGCGGCTCAGGAAGCTGATGGCCATATCGCGCTCCACGCCCTCTGGTGTCTGCTCGCGGGTCTTGGCGGCGATGATCCCAGTGGTGAACAGCAGCACGTCGCTGTCCTCGACGGGCAGCTCCTTGCCAATCCTGATCGCCTCGCGCATCGAGGACAGATCTGCGGGATAGAAGTCCAGGCGACGCGACGGGTCGTCACGCAAAGTGCGCCCGACCACGCTGACGTGGGCTCCGCGGGCCACGGCCTGGACGGCGATGGCCCGGCCCAGACCGTTGGTGCCCCCCACGACCACCAGGTGCCGACCGGATAGCTCGAGACGATCCGCGGGTGGCAGGTGCAGACGGATGCTGCGGTCTCGCTTGGCCAACGACTGCTTCTTGGGCGTCGCGTGCGCCGCTGAATCCTGTGTGGACATCGTGATCATTTCCTTTCGTGACGGAGCTTCTGGGGCAAGGCGTAGACGTTCAGCCGTCACCTGACGTCTGCGTGCCGCGGACCCGACGCGCTGGGGCACCGAGTTTCGACACTAGCATAAACGGACTTCACCCCGTTTAATATTCCGTCGCGGTAGGTTGACGGGATGGACCCAGCGGTAGTGCCCCTGGGAAAGCCGCGGCCCGAACGTGCTGACGCGGTGCGCAACCGCGAACTACTGCTGCGTACGGCACGTGAGATGCTCGCGGAGCTTGGGGCCAACAGGGTGACGATGGACGGTCTGGCCGAACGCGCTGGCCTGGGCAAGGGCACCGTCTTCCGCCGCTTCGGCACGCGCGCCGGGATATTCCGGGCGCTGCTCGACGCCGACGAACGACACTTCCAAGAGCAGGTGCTCCATGGGCCTCCACCGCTTGGCCCGGGCGCCGACCCCGTGCAGCGCCTCATCGCCTACGGCCGGGCCCGAATCGCGTTCCTGCTAGATCACCACGTCATCGCACGCGCCGCCCTCGACCGCAACCAGCCCATCCCCGCCGGCGAAGACACCATCTCCCGCGTCCACCTGCGCGCACTGCTGACTCAGGCCCACCTCACCTTCCCCGACTTGGACAGCCTCGCCATCCAACTCACCGGGGCACTAGAAGGCCCAATGCTGCTGTACCTCGCCACATCGGAGGCCCCGACCGTTGCGCCTCCTGGGGCTGCCGATCGACTCGCCGATAGCTGGCAAGCGCTCATCGAACACCTCGTCTCCAGGTAACCAGTCGCAGGGCCGGGCCGACGGTTCGAAGGGGCGTCCCACGAGGGCGGCGAAGACTCGCAGTGGGTCGAGGTAGTCGCGCCACGCGGTGACTTTGCGGTCGTTGATGACGACCACCGAGATGTATCGGTTGCCGTAGGGCTGCCCGTTGGCGACAACCCTTCCCTCGGAGGAGTATTCGAGCACCACCGACGACGTCGACGGCGACTGGTGCACACGCAGGTCGTAGCAGCGGTCGAGGAAGAACGTGTCGCCGTAGCCTCGGTAGAGTTCGATGAGGTCGG
>NZ_JAVROT010000070.1:0-8570 GCF_032162605.1 Mycobacterium sp.
AGTACGAGAACATCGTGGCCACACTCGCCGCCGAGCTCGATACCGCCAACTACGACCGAGCGTTGGAAGTGGCTGCGCTCTCAGACATGGTGCGCGGCTACGAGGACATCAAACTCGCCAGTGTCGACGCCTACCACGCTCGGCTTCTCGAGCTGGGAATTGCTCCTCCTCCGCAGTAGTTGGTTGCTGCCGGAAGAAGGCGTGGATGCCCCGGGCACCGCATGGCTGGATCAGCGTGGCGTCCAAGCGGCGAGCGCGCGGCACGCAGCGCTGACCACGGCATCGCTCGGGGCATATGTCAATCGGATGTGATCGACGTACTCCGGGCCGAATGCTTCGCCGGGAACCACCGCTATGCCGGCAACATCGAGTAGGGATTCGGCAACCTGAGCTCCGCTCAAACCGGTCGCCGCGATGTCTGCCCACACGTAAAGCGCACCTTCCGGCACCGACACGTTGAACCCTGGGACGATGTCCAACGCGTGGCACAGCTCATCGCGTCGCCGGGCGTATTCGTGGACCATCGCGCCGATCTCGTCTTGGACTCCGCTGTCGCTCAGCGCGACGACCGACGCGCGTTGGACGAACGCGGGCGCACAACCCACAGAGTTCTGGATAACCCCGTCGAGCGCCTCCTGGGCAGACTCCGGGGCTGCGATGTAGCCGACGCGCCACCCGGGCATCGCGTGCGACTTCGAGAGGCCGCCGACGGTGAACGTACGGTCGGCGAGTTCCGGGTGCGCTGCGGGAGCGCGATGCACCACCCCATCGAATCGGATGTGCGCGTAGATCTCGTCCGAGACGACCCAGGAGCTACTCCGTCGGCATGCCTCGGCGACGGCCGCGATCTCCCCCTCGCCCAGTACGCGTCCAGTCGGGTTGCCCGGCGTGTTCAGCACGATGGCGCGCGTCCTGTCGCTCATCGCTGCGAGCAGCTCGGTGCTGTCGAAGCGGTACCCCCTGGCGGCGTCGGGCAGGACGCGGCGCACGGTCGCCGACAGCAACGTGACCATCGGTTCGTAGCTGACCCAATGCGGTCCGACCACCACCACTTCGTCACCCGGCTCCAGGATCGCGGCCAGGCTCGCGTAGACGCCGTACTTCGCCGACGGCACCACGTAGACCCGGGAGCTGGGCACGTCGACACCATGGTCGCGCGCGAGTGCGTGTGCGGCCGCCTCACGTGCTTCGGGCAAACCGGCGCTCGGCGTGTAGCGGGTGTAACCGGCCCTGAGCGCCTGCTCGGCTGCTTCGACGATCCGCACAGGCGTGGCGAAACTCGGTTCGCCGGTTGCGAGGTCGAGGACGGTCTTACCGGCGGCACGCAAGGCGGCCACGCGGCGCCCGATTTCGTAGGTTGCCGACTTCGGCACCGGACGTGCGGTCGGCGGTGCTTGCAGAGTTGTCATGCCAGTGCTCCTTGAAGTTGCTTGCGCAGTCGGACGGTGTTCTGGATCGAGCCGATCTGTGCGATCGAGCATTCGACAACATCGCCGCTCTGGAGGAAGTCGACCGACGAATCGCCGGCCGACGTCCCCCCGGGACTGCCCGTCAGAACGACATCCCCGGCTCGCAGTGGTGCGGCACGCTCGATCGCGGCGACTAATTCCGTTGCCGAGTGCACCATTTCGTCCAGAAAGACGTGCTGTCGCAGCACACCGTTGACGTATGACCTCATCTCCAGTTGTCCGAGCTCGGGCAATTCGTCGCCGGTCGTGATGTACGGGCCGATCGGGCACGATCGTGGCGCCGACTTCGCACACGTGACGGTCGGATCCGTCTGTTGCAGCGCGCGCAGCGTCAGGTCATTCGCAACCGCGTAGCCGAAGACGGACGAAGGGTTACGCACCGATGCGGACGGTCGACAATCCACCACGACGGCGAGTTCGACTTCGTAGTCACAATGCTGATCCGGAGTCGAGGTGATCATCAGTGTGTCGCCGTTCGCTGCCAGCGTGCTCGGTGATCGTTCGAACAGATGAGGGACCGCTGACGTGGACATCCCGACCTCAGCGGCGTGGGCAGCGAAGTTCGCGCCCGCTCCCACGATCCGCTGGTTGGACGTGATCGGGCAGTGCAACGCGTCCGCGTGCACCAATTCGTCCGCGGGCTGTGGATAGCCCCACGATTCCCAGAGCCGCGCGACCGCGATGGCCGTGCCCGTATCCGCTGGGTCGACGCCCAGACACGGCATCGGCAGCCACTGCTCAGAATCCGTCGAGACGGCGAACCCGATCCAACTGCCGCTCGCGATGCGGCCAAGCCTCACTGCGAGGCTCCAGCCTGTGCCCACGCCTCACTGATTTCCGCGGCCGTCGCATGATCGCAGCGGTAGGCCGTGAGTACGTGCATCGCGGCCTCGTGCAGCGACCGGTCGTCGCTGGCGACACCGTCGCGGACCAGCGTGACGTAATAGTCGCGCGAGACGGCATCCCGGATTGTCGAGTCCACACACCCCTCAGTGGTGCAACCGGTCACGACGATCGACTCGATACCGTTGCTACGCAGCAGCATGTCGAGGTCTGTGCCGGCGAAACCGCTCGAGCGCCGCTTGTCAACGACGGCGTCGCCGTCGCGGTAGCCGAGACCTTCCAGAAACTCATGTCCCCAGGTGCCCGGCGTGGCGAAGTCGAACTCCGACTGTTCGGATCGTCCGTAGGTGTTCTTCATTCGCAGTTCGAAGCGCAACTGCGCCGGGGACTGGAAGAGTTCGGTCTGCGAACTCGTGACGCGAACCCAGATGATCAATACGCCGGCCGCGCGCGCTGCGCCGACAAGCGACGCGATGGTCGGAACGATCGGCGGATATGCGCTGATGTCGGCGCCGGCAGCAGCAAAAGCGCCGTCAGCGTGACACAAGTCGTTTTGCATGTCGATGACGACGAGCGCGGTCGAGCCCGGCTCGACCAGTTCGTCCAAGGTCTCACGCACCTGCGCGCGTCGGATGGTCAGCATGATTCTCCTAAGTGATCTGGGTGTCGCTAAAAACCGAGTCGATGCGCTTTAGGGCTGATAGGGAACGTTCGGGATTGCAATGGATTACCGCGGTGACGATGGCATTGATCAGCGCCACGGTCGCGGTCAGCGAGTTGCTGAGCTCGGTCGAGTCGGTTGGCACTCGCAGCACTTGTTGGGACGCGCGGGCGACGCCTGATTCTGAGCTGTCGGTGATGGCAGCCGTGTGGATGTCGGCGGCGGCGGCGCGGATGAGCAGTCGTTCGCTCGATGCGATGTAGCGCCAGAACGAGATACCGATGACTAGGTCGTGGGTTCCCAGGTCGGCGATGTGGATGGCCGTTTCGATTTCGGTGTTGGGTGCGATCGCGTCGACTCCGGCGAGGCGGAGCAGGTGAGCAGCCAGTGATGCTGCGTGCGCAGAGAGTCCAGACGCCACGATCACCGTGCGGCGTGCGGCTGTGATCGTCTCGGCCAGTTCGGCGATCTTCGCCGCACTGTTCCACTCCGCGGCAAGCGCGATGTTGGCGCTGTCCCGGCTGAAGACGCCGGGCACGATGTCCTCTTCGGCCTGCCCGGCAGCCAACGTTCGGGATATCTTCTCAGCGGCAGTGCGGAATCGCGTGTAGTCGTCCCGCAGTTGGCATTTGAGTCCGGCGAAGCCGTCGTAGTCGAGTTCGTTGCAGAGCCGGACGACAGTTGCGCCGTCGACGCCGGCTTCTTGTGCAAGGGACTCAACGGTACGCAACATCAGGGCAGCGGGGTCCGTCAGCATGATCTGGGCGAGCACTCGTCGCTTCGGCGTCAGGAACGGCATCCGATCGCGTATCCGAACCTCGAAGTCGGCTGTCGCCGAGCCTTCGGCCAGCATGGGGGACTGCTTCGCCTTTGCTTTCGACTCCCCCTTCTTCTGCGCCGATGAAGAGGCGGCCGCTTGACGTGCGTTCTTCGGTTTCGTCCTGGTGGGAGAACCTCTTTCGGGCTCGGGCTTGTTGGTCGAACGTACAACCCGCGCCATCAGGACTCCTCAACGGATCGGTTGGTGTACAGCTGCATTCGGATACTCGAGCGGAGCACCGCTTTCCCGCTGCTCCGGGCCACTGGGGTTGGGCGGTCGGCCACGTCGACAGCCGGTACGACAGACCCTGTGCCCGTTAGAGCCTGGCACCCGTCCGCGGAATGCTTGCACAAGCTGCCGGAGGTTCACGTTAACCGAGTTCCTCAGCCGTTGCAATCCGCACTGCACGATCCTCCATAGTGTGCAACATTCTATGCATGATCGTAGTTCGACAGGCCGCGAGGATCCTGCCAAGGTCGAGTAATGCAACGTTGATTGCAGATCCGTTAATCAATGCAACAGATTCGGCAACTATTTCGGACCATGCTTTCACTTACACGGCAAGGGATTTGGTCATATTAGGCCGCGATCTGCTCCACCCTCGGGTTGACAACCGATCCACCCCGGGCTCTAATTTCACATACTTTTTCCAGCGCCATACCACACAACGACCTGCGATAGCCCGCTGTGCAGCGCGTCTTGGATACCGGTACTACTGGCGAGAGGCTAGAGACAGATGACCGATACCGTTCCCGCATCATCGAGTGCGTCTGGTGACGGACCGAAGCTTGAGCGAGGGATTCTGACAGCCCGGAACTGCCTGGCGCTGTCGGCCGCTGCGATGGCGCCGGTACTCGCGGTCGTGTTGAACGCGCCGGCAGCCGGGGCCGACGCAGGCGCGGCCCTGCCCGTCGCGTTCCTACTGGCGTTCGTTGCCGCGTTGTTTGTGGCTAACACCGTAATCGAGTTCACGAAGAAGCTTCCGTCTTCGGGCTCCTTCTACACGTTCTGTACCAAATCGATCGGCAGCCTCGCGGGGTTCTTCACCGGGTGGATCTACGCCGCGGCATTCGTGGTGTTGATGATCGGGCTCTTCACCGCGAATGGCGCCTTCATGCGGAGCTACCTACAGTCGACGTTCGGTTGGGATGTCCCGTGGTGGCTCCTCGGGATAATTCTGATCGGACTGGCGATGATCCTGTCGGTGCGGAGCATCAGAACGTCGGTGCGGCTGGACCTCATCCTTCTGGCAGCGGAGATGTTCATCTTCTCTTTGCTGGCGCTCATCTCCATCATCCGTGCGGGCAGCGGCAACAGCCTCTCGTACTTCAACCCGACCTCCGGCCCGAATGGTCTTTCGGGTGTCGGCCTTGGCGTCGTGTTCGGGCTATTGTCTTTCATCGGCTTCGAGGCGGCGGCGACATTGGGCGAGGAGACCGCCAACCCCAAACGCAATGTGCCGCTTGCCATCCGAGGTGCGCTGATCGGAGTCGGCGTGTTCTTCGTCTTCGTTCTGTACGGCCTGGCGGCCGGCTTCCATCTGAACACCCAAGCGGGAATGCAGGACTTCCTCGCCAGCCCTGCCCAGTTCACCTCCCTGGCCGAGCAGAACGCACCTTGGCTCAAGCAGCCCGTGGAGTTCGCCGCGGTTGCCGGACTGTTTTCCGCCATGCTCGCAGTGCTCAACACGACAGTCCGGGTCATGTACGCGATGGCGAGCGAGCGGATTCTCCCGCCGGTGCTCTCGCGGATCCACCCCAAGTTCCGTTCGCCGTTCATCTCGATCTACGCCCTGGTCGGCTTCTCCGTCGTCGTCGGCATCGCGCTGTCACTGTGGGTGGGCGCCGGCCTCACCGACGTCTACGGGTTCACCGGCTCGATGGGCACCATCGGCGTCATCCTTGTCTACGCGATGGCCAACGTCGGCCTCGTCAAATTCTATTGGGGGTCACCCGATTTCAACGTCTGGCGACACTTGGTCGCGCCCGTGATCGGCACCGCGGTGTTGCTCTACCCGCTGTGGTCGACGGTTAAGCCTGGCCAGCCGTTCCCGTACAACTACGTCAGCGAGATGGTTCTCGTCTGGCTTGTGATCGGGCTGCTCGTCTACGTCTACATCAAACGCACGTCGCCCGAGAAACTTGCCGCGATGGGCGCGACGATGGCCACCGATGGGATCGACTTCGCAGAGGGGAAGTCGCCCAGCCTGTCGCCGGACGGCCTGCCCGACGTGGATCCCGCGCTCGAGAAGCCCTGACGGAGAACACCATGACCAAGAAACTCACCGACAAGGTCGCCATCGTCACCGGTGGTGCACGAGGGATCGGGGGCCACATCGCGATGGCGTTCGCCGCCGAGGGCGCCGACGTGGTCATCGCAGACGTGCTGGACGAGGCCGCGGCCCAGCCGGTGATTGCGTCCATCGCCGAGTCCGCCCGCCGCTCGTTACTGGTGCACACGAACGTGGCCGACGAGCAACAGGTGCGCGCGATGGTCGACACCGCCGTCGCCGCATTCGGGCGGATCGACATCCTGGTCAACAACGCCGGGACCTTCAGCGAGCACCGATGCGAAGACCTCTCGATCGCAGAGTTCGACCGGGTGGTCGGAGTGAACCTTCGCGGCTCCTTCATGTGCAGCCGATTCGTGATCCCGGGCATGCTCGAGCGCAAGAGCGGCGTGATCATCAACGTCGCCTCGCAGCTCGGCCAGATCGGCGGGCTGGACATGGTCCACTACTGCGCGAGCAAGGCCGGGATCATCGGGATGACCAAGGCGATGGCTCGGGAGGTCGCCACCAGAGGAGTTCGGGTCAACGCGATCGCACCCGGCCCGATCGTTACGGACATGATGGCCGAGGAGAGCGAGGAGTGGGCCGCCCGCAAACTCTCCGAGCTGCCGATGGCACGCTTCGGAGAAGCGGACGAAGTGGCGCCCACGGCAGTGTTCCTCGCCTCCGACGACTCCTCCTACTACGTCGGCCAGACGCTCTGCCCCAACGGCGGAGACGTAATGCTCTGAGGAAGCCAGTCCCTTGGGAAAGCGAGACATCCATGTTTGAACTCACTGGCCGGGTAGCACTCATTACCGGCGCTGCTTCTGGGATCGGCGCCGCAACCGCAAGGGTTTTCGCCGAGGCGGGCGCCAACGTGGCGTTGGCCTGGTATCCGCCAGATGGCCACGACATTGGCCTAGTCGAAGACGCGGTGTCCAAGGCAGGGGGCCAGAGCATTGCGGTCGAGGTGGACGTACGTAGCACAGCGGACGTCGATTCGATCGTCGAACAGGCGGTGTCGAAGTTCGGCCGCCTCGACATCGTCGTGGCCAATGCCGGTATCGCCCGCAAGGTGGATCTCGCGAGCCTGGACGACGACGCGTGGCAGGCAGTGATCGACGTCAATCTCAACGGGGCGTGGCGTTGCTTCCGAGCCGCGTTGCCACACATGCGTCAGGCGGGTTACGGACGGTTGCTGGCAACCTCCTCGGCCGCCGGCACCGTGCAAGCGTGGCCGAAGCATCCTCACTACACCGCAGCTAAGGCCGGGCTAGGCGGACTCATCAAGACACTCGCCGTGGAGTTCGGGCCGGACGGGGTGACGGCCAACGCGGTCGCGCCAGGCGTCATCGACACTCCGCAGGCCAACGACCCGGTCAATTCACTCGGCCCCGACGGGGTCAGGGAGGTCGCAGCCAAGATGCCTTCGGGACGGTTGGGTCGACCGGAGGACATCGCTTACATCTATCAATTCCTGGCCAGCGAGCAAGGTTCACACGTGAGTGGGCAAGTGATCGCTGCCGACGGCGCGCGCTATCTCGCCGGGCTGGACTAATCGCAGTGTCCCGCCGATCTCGGGCCTAACGCTAGAACATGAGGAGAAGGCATGACTGAGGACGTTTCATTCTTCCGCCGCGGCGACGACGTGGAGGTGGCCGGTCCGCCACGGGAGATCGTCGGCTACGGCGAGCATCCCCCGATGATTCGGTGGGCAGGCGACGCGAAGGTCGCGATCCAGCTCGTCGTGAACTACGAGGAAGGCTCAGAGAAAACCTTCGCAATGGGCGACGGCGAGAATGACATCCTCTACGAGCTGCCGTTCAAGCTCGAAGGTCAACGCGACCTGGCTGTCGAGTCGATGTACGAGTACGGCTCTCGAACCGGCATCTGGCGGCTCTTCCGGATATTCGATACCGCGGGCATCCCGGTCACGTTCTTCGCTTCCGCCGTGGCGCTGGAGCGCAACCCGGATGTGGCGGTCAAACTCGCCAGCCGTGGTGACGAGGCCGCCGGTCACGGCTACCGATGGAGCAACCATTTCGAGATGACCCGCGAGCAGGAGCGTGAGGCAATTCGACGCGCGATCCAATCCATCGAGGCGACGACGGGGAGCCGACCAGTCGGTTGGTACTGCCGCGAGATGAGCACCAATACCCGTGAACTCGTGATCGAGGAGGGCGGGTTCGAGTACGACTCCGATTGTTACAACGACGATCTGCCGTACTGGACGCGCATGAGCGACCGGACCCACCTCGTGGTGCCGTACTCGCTCGTGGTCAACGACGCGCGGTACATCGTGGGCACCGGGTACGGCAGTCCTGAGGACTTCTTCATGACGGCGAAGGCCACACTGGATCGGCTGCGCAACGACGGCGACGACCTAGGGCGGATGATGTCGATCGGTGTCCATCCGCGGATGAGCGGCAACCCTGCGCGCTCCGACGGACTGGCTCGCTTCATCGACTACGCCCAGCAGTTCGCCGACGTCGCCTTCATGCGTCG
>NZ_JAVROT010000071.1:0-16989 GCF_032162605.1 Mycobacterium sp.
GCCACGAAGGGCAGCCCGAGCATGCGCGCGAAGTAGGCCTCGCTGACGGCGGTGGAGCCCGATGACGCCTCCACCACCGTGGTTCCTTCACCGATCCAGCCGTTGCACAGCCCGTAGAGGAACAGCGACCGCGCGAGACGATGCTTGAGGCTGCCCGTGATGTGGGTGGTCTCGTCCTTGAGATACAGCTGCACGTCGACCCCGTCACACCAGGCCGACGGCAGGGGGTAACGCAGCAGATGGGTGTCGGCGCTACGCCGCGCGTCGGCCTCGATGAGCCGAACCGCGTTGTTCACCCATTCGCGCGGGTGGCGGCGGACGGCGACCGAGGTCCGGTTCGTCACCGCGCCGATACTGCCGGGTGGGACACGCCCGCCCTACGGCCGAGGCTCCCGCCTCCGGTCGGTGCTGCCACCAGCGTCAACAGCGTCGCCTCCGGCCTGCAGCAGAACCGGAAGGGGGCATACGGAGACGTGCCTAGCCCAGCCGAGACGTGCAACTGCATGTTGGCGCCCCAGCGTGAAGGCCCCTTGACCCGGGACGGGTCGATGTCGCAGTTGGTGACGATGGCGCCGTAGAACGGCACGCAGAGCTGTCCGCCGTGGGTGTGACCGGCCATGACCAGCTGGTAACCGTCGGCGGCGAAACGGTCGAGCACGCGGGTGTACGGCGAGTGCGTCAGGCCCAGCGTGAGGTTGGCTGTCTGGCTGGCAGGGCCTGCGATGGTCTCGTAGCGGTCGCGGGACAGGTGGGGATCGTCGACGCCTGCCACGGCGATGAGCTGTCCCTTGACCTCGATCTCGCGACGGGTGTGCGTCATGTCCAGCCAGCCGCGCTCGGTGAACGCCGCGCGCAGGTCCTGCCACGGCAGCGGCTTGCCGCTGATGCGGTGTGACGGCTTGAAGATGTAGTTCGTCGGGCTCTTCGGCGTCGGGGCGAAGTAGTCATTGCTGCCGAAGACGAAGAGGCCCGGCACCGACAGAAGGTCGCTCAGGGCCTGCACCACCGATGGCACGGCCTTCGGGTGGGCCAGGTTGTCACCCGTGTTGATGACGAGGTCCGGCTCCAGGCTGGCGAGCTCGCGCACCCAGGACTGCTTGCGACGCTGTCCTGGCGTCATGTGGAAGTCGCTGAGGTGCAGCACCCGCAGCGGCGAGGATCCCGGTGTGAGGACCGGCATCGTCGTCTCCCGCACCACGAACGCATTGCGTTCGATCAGCGTCGCGTACGCGATCCCCGCGGCCAGCGAACCGGCGGCCACCGAACAGGCCAGGGTGGCGGATTTCTTCACAACCGTCGAACGGGCGAGCATGAACGCCAGCCTACTGCCACTTCACCGCGGTCACTGCCCGTCTCAGCGGTGCCTTACCAACCCCACATCCCGTTCACGGGGGTGGCGGCCCCAGCACCGGGACCGTGATGGGAGGCAGGCCGGGAATCAGCACGACCGTCGAACCGACCGGGGCGGGGATCGCATTGGGGTCGTTGGGGTCGAACGGTGGCATTCCAGGCGGCGGTGGTGGCGGTGCCGGGGCGATGCCGTTGCTCACCTGAATGGTGATGATCGACCCAGGAACCGTCTGGCCGGACGGGGAAGTGCCGACGACGGCGCCCGCCGGTGAGCTGCTGTTGACCGGTGTGGCCTGATCGGCGACCTGGAAGCCGGCGTCCTTCAGGCGCTGGCGCGCCAGGTCCTGGCCCATCCCGCCGATGCTGGGCACCTTCGAACCGGGCGCTCCGTCGACGAAGCGGGGATCGGTCGGCGGCAGCACCACGTCGTCGGGGGTGAACTGCTTCATGGCGGTGTACCACGTGCGGGCCGGCTCGTTGCCGCCGTACAGGTTGCCCGAGCCGCACTGCCGCAGCGGGAAGGAGCAGAGGTCCGACGGAGACGAGGAGTCGTCGTAGATGTAGTTCGCCGCGGCGAAGGCACTGGTGAACCCGAAGAAGCCCGACGAGCGGTGGGCCTCGGTGGTTCCGGTCTTTCCGGAGACGGGAAGGGTCCAGCCCGCCGCGCCGGCGGATCCGGCTGACGTGCCTGCGCCGGTGTCGTCCTTGCCCATCGCGTTGGCCAGAGTGTTGGCCAGCCCCTCTGGCACGACCTGCTGGCACGTCTCGGTGGTGACCGAGACCTCCTTGCCACTGCGGTCGAACACCTTGTCGATGGGGTTGGGTGGGCACCAGGTGCCGCCGGAGGCCAGTGTCGCGGCGACGTTCGACAGCTCGAGGGGGTTCACCTCGATGGGGCCGAGCGTGAACGACCCCAGGTTCTGTCTCTTGACGAAGTCGGCCAGGCTTTCGTTGCTGTTCGGGTCGTAGTCACGTGCCGTGCCTGGCAGGGCGTAGGAACGCAGGCCCAGCTTGACGGCCATGTCGACGGTGCGCTGCACGCCTACCTGCGAGATGAGCTTCGCGAACGCGGTGTTGGGCGACGTCGCCAGGGCATCGGTGACGCTCAGCGTCCCGCGATAGTTGCCGTCGTTCAGGACGCACCACGTGGCCTGCGGGCAACCCTTGGCCCCACCGCTGCCCAGCCCCTTCGCCTCGAAGCGTGCCGGGGCGTCGAGCTGGGCGTTGATACCCATCCCCATCTCAAGCGCCGCGGACGTGGTGAAGAGCTTGAAGATCGACCCCGCGCCGTCGCCGACCAGAGAGAACGGTTGGGGCTGCATGGTCTCGCCGGCGTCGGTGTTCAGGCCGTACGTGCGGTTGGAGGCCATCGCGACGACGGGATGCGAGTCCTTGCCCGGCTTGATCACGTTCATCACGCTCGCGACGCCTTCGAGGTCCGGAGCCGCGATGCCGTCGATCGACGACTTCACCTGGTTCTGGATGTCGGGGTCCAGCGTCGTGCGAATGAGATAGCCGCCCTTGGAGACCTGCTCCTTGCTGATGCCCGCGCGGGCCAGGTAGTCGAGCACGTAGTCGCAGAAGAAGGCGCGGTCGCCCGCGGCGATGCATCCGCGCGGCAGTTCGTTGGGCTGCGGGAGGACACCGAGCGGCTGTGCCTTGGCGGCGCGCAGCGCGTCGGCCTCCTGTGGGACGTTGTCGATCATGGTGTCCAGCACCAGGTTTCGACGGGCCAGTGCGCCGTCGGGATTGGTGTAGGGATTCAGCGTGCTGGTTGACTGCACCATGCCAGCCAGCAGTGCCGCCTGTTGCCAGTTGAGCTCGGACGCGTTGACCCCGAAGTAGGTCTGCGCGGCGTCCTGCACTCCGAAGGCGCCGTTGCCGAACGACACCAGGTTCAGGTAGCGGGTCAGGATCTCGGGCTTGGTGAACGTCTTGTCCAACGTCAGGGCCATGCGGATCTCGCGCAGCTTGCGTGCCGGGGTGGTTTCGATCGCCGCGCGCTTCTCGGCATCGGTCTGCGCGATCACCAGCAATTGGTAGTTCTTGACGTACTGCTGCTCGATGGTGGAGCCACCGCGGGTGTCGGTGGCGCCGGACACGTAACCGGATAGGCCCGTCAGCGTGCCCTTCCAGTCGACGCCGTTGTGCTCGGCAAACCGCTTGTCCTCGATCGAGACGATCGCCAGCTTCATCGAATTGGCGATCTGATCGCTCGGCACCTCGAACCGCCGCTGGGTGTACAGCCACGCGAGCGGGTTGCCCTTCGAGTCGACCATCGTGGAGACCGCGGGCACCTCGCCCTCGACCAACTGGGCGGAGCCGTTGGCAACGACGTCGGAGGCGCGGTTGGACACCAGTCCGAAGCCGCCGACGAGCGGGAACATCAGTCCCGCGGCGACGACGCTGGCCAGTAGCACACACCACGCCAGCTTGATGACGGTGACCGTGGCGGGCGGGCGGCCCGGCGGCCTGGTCGCCTGCGGTCGATCTGACATGGATAACAGAGTAGCTATGTTGATCGGCACTGGCCCCGCGGCGGTCTATTTAGCCGGTGGGGACGGTCTGCGCAAGCGCTGGTAGTGCGCGAAGATGTATCACTGCACGGTCGTCCCAAAAATTCGTGAACTTACTGTTGCGCAAAACCCCCCTGACCACCTAGCTTTGACTGACAGTGCGATCCAGGTAACACTGCCGATTGCAATGTGGCGTAGGTCGCACATGCGATTTACACCGTGGAATGGGCCGTCGCAGGGGGCGGCTGGACGAAGGGATCGCTGGTGTCAGGTACACGGCCCGCGGCGCGCAGGACAGTCATGAGTTCCCCAGTCAATGGTGTGGTGGTTCAAAGCGCCGAGGCGGAAGCCCGCATCGCGTGGGTCTCCCAGGCACGCTGCCGCCAAGCCGACCCGGACGAACTGTTCGTCCGTGGCGCCGCCCAGCGAAAGGCGGCAGTGATCTGCCGCCACTGCCCAGTGATCTCCGAATGTGGGGCCGACGCCCTCGACAACCGAGTCGAGTTCGGCGTGTGGGGCGGCATGACAGAGCGTCAGCGTCGCGCCCTGCTCAAACAGCATCCCGAGGTGGTGTCGTGGGCGGACTTCTTCGCTGCCCAGCGCAAACACCGTAGCGCCGTCTAGACCGGCCGAACACGCGAGGCCGTCAGGCCGCTTCCACGTCGCCGGTGATCTGATCGGCGATCGCGCGTAGAGCCTCCAGGTCGGAAACGTCGAACGGCAGCGAAGGTACGCCGACGATGGCCACGTGCGGGTTGGCGCCCGTGAATCGGGACAACAGTCGCACCTCCCGCTTGGCCGTGCGTGCCCGGTCGGCGTGAATGCGCAGCACCGCCGCCGCCAGGGCGTGGGCGCCGTCGTCTTCGGCATCCAGTTGATCGGCGGCGTCGCGGGCCTTGTCGGTCTGCAGATTGCACAGGGTGGGGTGCGTGCGGTTGAGGATCAGCCCGGCGAGCGGCATCTTCTCGCTCGACAGACGGTCGACGAAGAAGGACGCCTCGCGCAATGCGTCCGGCTCGGCGGCGGAGATGACGACGAACTGCGTACCCCGTCGCTTCAACAACTCGTAGGTGCGGTCCGCCTTCTCGCGGAACCCGCTGAACGTAGAATCCAGTGCCTGGACGAAACCCGCTGCGTCCGAAAGCATTTGAGAGCCCAGCACGGTGGAGAGCACCTTCATGGCCAAGCCGACGGCGCCGGTGACCAGGCGACCGATGCCCCGGCCAGGGGCTAGCAGCAGGCGCCAAAGGCGGCTGTCCATGAAGCTGCCGAGCCGTTTCGGTGCGTCGAGGAAGTCGAGCGCATTGCGCGACGGGGGAGTGTCCACGACGACGAGATCCCACTTGTCCTCTGCCAGAAGCTGACCCAGCTTCTCCATGGCCATGTACTCCTGCGTGCCAGCAAGCGAGGTCGCGACCGTTTGGTAGAACTGGTTCTCCAGAATGGCGTCCGCCCGCCCGTCGGCGGAGTACGACACCACCATCTCGTCGAACGTCCTCCGCATGTCCAGCATCATCGCGTGCAGCTCGCCGGTGACCTCGGGCGCCAGCGGAACCCGCTGGGGCGAGTTGCCGAGGTCCTTGATGCCGAGCGCCTGGGCGAGCCGCTTGGCCGGGTCGATGGTGAGCACGACGACGGTGCGGCCGTATTCGGCCGCGCGCAGCGCCATCGCCGCGGCGGTGGTGGTCTTGCCGACACCGCCGGCCCCGCAGCACACGACGACCCGGTTGGAACGGTCGGACAGGATCGCGCCCATGTCCAGGGGGTGGGGGGTCGTGCTCATTACCGCACTCCTTGCTGGCTGAGGGCCTCTGCGAGTTCGTACAGACTGCCGAGGTCGACGCCGTCGGCGATCGCAGGCAGTTCTAGCCTCGGGATGTCGAGGGCGTCGAGTTCCACGGCGCTCTCGGAACGCGCGCGGATCCGCGTCGCGTGCTGAATCGTCTCCGTCAGCAGACCGGCGAAGTCGTCGTCGGCCAGCGTGATCCCGACCTTGCCAAGGCCGGCCCGCACGGTGTCGGCGTCCACGTCGCCCTCGGCCGCCTTGGCCAGGTCGTCGGGACCCAGGTAGGCGGGGATGTTGCGGTTGACGATCACGCTGCCGATCGGCAGGTCGAGACCCTTGAGCTCGTCGATCGCCTCCAGGGTCTCCTGGATGGGAAGCGCCTCGAGCAGGGTGACGAGGTGAATGGCGGTCAGCTCCGAATGGAGCAGCTTGACCACGCCGTCGGCCTGCGAATGCACCGGCCCGCCCTTGGCCAGGTCGGACACGGCCTGGGTGACGTCGAGGAACCGGGCGATGCGGCCCGTCGGCGGCGAGTCCACGACGACGGCGTCATACCCGAGGTGCTTGCCCTTCGCCTTGTCCTTCGCTCTTTCTCTTTCGGACCGCACCACGATCTCCTTGATCTTGCCGGTGAGGAGAACGTCCCGAAGGCCCGGCGCGATCGTCGTCGCGAATTCGATTGCGCCGATTCGTCGCATCGCCCGCCCGGCGATGCCGAGGTTGTAGAACATGTCGAGGTATTCGAGGAACGCGGCCTCGGTGTCGATGGCGAGCGCATTGACCTGTCCGCCGCCGTCCGCGGTCGCGATCTTCACCTCTTCATACGGCAGCGGGGGTACGTCGAAGAGCTGCGCGATGCCCTGGCGCCCCTCGACCTCGACCAGCAGCACCTTGCGGCCGCCCGCGGCGAGGGCGAGCGCCAGGGAGGCGGCGATCGTCGACTTGCCCGTGCCACCCTTGCCGGTCACGAAGTGTAGCCGCGCCTTGCTCAGCCGGGACGGCCAACCGACGGATCTGCGGCCGCTGGATTCGGGAACGTCGGTGGTCACCAGAGCATGCTATCCGTGGCGCGCACAGTCACCGTTAAGCTCGGCCACATGAGCGAACTGACCAAGTGGGAATACGTGACGGTGGCACTACTGACGCATGCGACCAAGCAGATTCTCGATCAGTGGGGCGAGGACGGCTGGGAACTCGTCTCGGTGCTGCCCGGTCCCACCGGGGAGCAGCTCGTCGCCTACATGAAGCGGCCCAAGTGACCGGGGCTGGGGGTCCCCCCGCTTGCGGGGGAGAGCGAAGCGACTCGGGGAATGTGAGCGCCTCGCAGCGACTGGCGGAGCTCGGCATCGAATTGCCCGCGGTCGTCGCCCCGGTGGCCGCGTACATCCCCGCGACGCGGACCGGCAATCTGGTCTACACGTCGGGACAGCTGCCGATGGTCGCGGGAGCGCTCCCGCAGGCGGGCAAGGTCGGTGGCACCGTAAGCCCGGAGGAAGCCAAGGCGCTGGCGCGGACCTGCGGTCTGAATGCGCTGGCCGCCGTCGACTCCCTTGTCGGCATCGACTCGGTGACCCGCGTGGTCAAGGTCGTCGGCTTCGTGGCGTCCGCGCCCGGCTTCAACGGCCAACCGGGGGTCGTCAACGGCGCGTCGGAGTTGTTCGGCGAAGTCTTCGGAGACGCAGGCGCCCATGCCCGTTCCGCCGTCGGGGTGTCCGAGCTGCCGCTGGACGCGCCCGTGGAGGTAGAGATCATCGTCGAGGTCGCGTGACGGCAGACCCGGATCTGGAGCACCCCGCCTACGGAAAGCTGCGTCGCGTGACCGACACGGCGTCGGTCCTGCTCTGCGACAACCCCGGCTTGATGACCCTCGACGGCACCAACACCTGGGTGCTGCAGGGGCCGGGCAGCGACGAGATGGTGATCGTCGACCCGGGACCCGACGACGACGAACACATCGGCCGGATCGCGAGCCTCGGGAAGATCCCGCTGGTGCTGATCAGCCACAAGCACGGCGACCACACGGACGCGATCGACAAGCTGGTCGAACGCACCGGCGCAGTCGTGCGCGCGGTCGGTAGCGGATTCCTTCGTGGCCTCGGCGGTCCGGTGTCCGACGGTGAGGTGATCGACGCGGCGGGTCTGCGCATCACGGTGATGACCACCCCCGGGCACACCGCTGACTCACTATCGTTCCTGGTCGACGACGCAGTGCTCACCGCGGACACGGTGCTGGGGCGCGGGACCACCGTCATCGACAACGAGGACGGCAGCCTGCGCGACTATCTCGAATCGCTGCGCCGGCTGCACGGATTGGGGCGTCGGGCCGTGCTGCCAGGGCACGGGCCGGATCTCGACGATCTCGAGGCGGTGTCCGCCATGTATCTGACCCACCGCGAGCAGCGTCTCGCCCAGGTGCGCGACGCGCTCGAGGTGCTCGGCGAGGAGGCCACCGCACGGCAGATCGTCGAGCACGTCTACACCGACGTCGACGAGAAGCTGTGGGACCACGCCGAGTGGTCGGTGCAGGCGCAGTTGAACTACCTGCGGTCCTGACTCGGCGCCGAAATAGCATACCCTGTCGTGAAATCAACGATTCAACGACAGGGAATGCTATTTCGGCGAAGGTGGGGAGCTAGCGGGCGCGGCGGGCCAAGCGCTCGGAGTCGCTGATCAGCACGCTCTTGCCCTCGAGGCGAATCCACCCGCGGTGGGCGAAGTCGGCGAGCGCCTTGTTGACCGTCTCGCGCGATGCGCCGACCAACTGGGCGATCTCCTCCTGGGTCAGGTCGTGCGTCACGCGCAGCGCGCCGCCCTCCTGCGTGCCGAAGCGCTGGGCGAGCTGCAGCAGCTGCTTGGCGACGCGACCGGGGACATCGGTGAAGATCAGGTCGGCGAGGTTGTTGTTGGTGCGTCGCAGGCGACGGGCCAGGACTCTCAGCAGCTGCTCGGCGATCTCGGGCCGGTCGGCGATCCACGCGCGCAGGGCGTCGCGGTCCATCGACACCGCGCGCACCTCGGTGATGGTGGTGGCACTGGACGTGCGAGGGCCTGGGTCGAAGATCGAGAGCTCGCCGAACATGTCCGACGGGCCCATGATGGTAAGCAGGTTCTCGCGACCGTCCGGCGAACGGCGGCCGATCTTCACCTTGCCCGAAATGATGATGTAGAGCCGATCACCGGGCTCGCCCTCGGCGAACACGGTATGCCCACGGGGGAAGTCCACGGGCTGCAGTTGCTTGGTCAGCGCGGATACTGCGGTCGGTTCGACTCCCTGGAAGATTCCGGCCCTGGCCAGGATCTCGTCCACGTTGCCCCTCTTAAGCAGTTGGAAAAATATGACACGCGAAGCCCACCCGGTGCTGGATGGCGAAATCAGTCTAAGCGTACGAGGCTCCGCGACGTGCCAACGCTACACACGAAAGGCGTGACGAGTCGGCTGAAATTCCGGATTGGATTCGTGGTGGGTGAGGACCCGTGCCGGCAAATCCCGCGCCGAGTCGCCGACGATGCGCTCTCGATATCGGGGGACGTAGTCGTCGTCGACCAACGGGTACGTCTCCTCTCCGCTGGTGCGTGCCGCGGGCTTGGCGCAGTCTGCCTTGGCCTGTTCGAGAAACGCGGCGACGTCCCTTGGCGAGACGGTGTCGTCCTCGAGGCCCGCTTCGAGGCGGCCTAACCCAAAGGTCGCCAACATCAGCAACCCCGGGATGAACGCTACGAGCAACCACGACACGAGCAGAAGTAAACACGCCGAAGGTCTCGGCAGGATCACGAAATGCCACCGGTCCGCGACTATGCTTGTCGGTTCTCCTCAGTACGCTGATTCCGTGGCAGTACGCGCGGTGCCGAGCGGCACGTCGAAGAAGTGGTCAACCAAGTTCGACGCAGAGACACACCTCGGGCTGGTACGTCGTGCTCGCCGGATGAATCGCACGTTGTCGCAAGCATTTCCGCACGTGTACTGCGAGCTCGACTTCACCAATCCGCTGGAACTCACGGTGGCCACCATTCTGTCCGCGCAGAGCACCGACAAAGGCGTGAACCTGACGACCCCCGCGCTCTTCGCGAAGTACCGCACGGCGGTGGACTACGCCAAGGCCGACAGAACCGAGTTGGAGGCGATGGTCCGGCCCACGGGCTTCTATCGGAACAAGGCCAATTCGCTGATGCGACTCGGGGAGGAACTCGTCGCGCGCTTCGACGGTCAGGTCCCACAGACCCTCGACGAGCTGGTGACATTGCCCGGCGTCGGCCGCAAGACCGCCAACGTGATCCTGGGCAATGCGTTCGACATTCCAGGCATCACCGTCGACACCCACTTCGGCAGGCTGGTGCGCCGATGGCATTGGACCGAACTGGAAGACCCGGTCAAGGTCGAGCACGCGATCGGCGAGCTGATCGACCGCAAGGAGTGGACGCTGCTCAGTCACCGGGTGATCTTTCACGGCAGACGGGTCTGCCACGCCAAGAAGCCGGCATGCGGTGTGTGCGTGCTGGCCAAGGACTGTCCGTCGTACGGGCTGGGCCCGACGGACCCACTGACTGCCGCCCCCCTTGTCAAGGGCCCCGAGACGGAACATCTGCTGGCGCTGGCTGGGCTCTGAGCGGCACCGGCCCCATGCGCACGTCGACCAGGTGGACCGTGGCGGTACTCATCGTCATCGTCGCGCTGGCGGTCGCGCTGTGGCGGGAGGTCGACGGCTCGGACGTTGCGGGCGGCCCCGCCAGCGGCCCGTCATCCTCCGCGGGCGCGGCCCGCGAGCACCGCGATGCCGATACCGCAGAAGCGCTGGCGGGCCCGCGGGCACGTGCCGACCTGCCGCCTTGCCCGGCTCCGTCGGCGGGGCCTGCGCCCGATGCGCTTCGCGACGTCGCCGTGGAGTGCGCTGCGGACGGTGCCAGGGTCGACGTCGGACGCGTGGTCGGCGGCCGCACCGTGGTGCTGAACCTGTGGGCCTACTGGTGTGGCCCCTGCGCCGACGAGCTGCCTGCGATGGCCGAGTATCAGCGCCGCATGGGATCGGCGGTGACGGTGCTGACCGTGCATCAGGACGAGAACGAGGCCGCCGCGCTGGCGCGGCTCGCCGAGTTGGGCGTACGGCTGCCCACGCTGCAGGACGGCCGCCGGTTGATCGCCGCGGCGCTCGAGGTGCCCAACGTCATGCCCGCCACGGTGATCCTGAAGTCAGACGGTACGGTGGCCGAAATCCTGCCGCGCTCGTTCACCAACGCCGATGAGATCGCGGCGGCGGTGGATCCGAAGATCGGCGTGAAGACGAGGGAGCCGGCTTGACGTCCAACGGTGACGGGCGACCGCTGGCTCCCCTCGGTGCCGCAGCCGCTCCGGCGTGGCTGAAACCGCTGCTCGAGAACGTCGGTGACGTACCGCGCGCCTATGGCAGCCGAGTGCCCGCCGACGTGCTTGCGGCGATCACGGCGGCCAGCCAAGCGGACGAAGCGACGGCGACGGTGACCGGGGCCAAGCGTGACGCCGCGGTGCTCGTCCTCTTCTCGGGACCGTTCGACTCGCCGTCGGGTGGTCTGCCCGAGGGCGCCGACCTCCTCGTCACCGTTCGGGCCTCGACACTGCGACAACATGCGGGCCAGGCCGCCTTCCCCGGCGGCGCAGCCGATCCCGGCGACGGCGGGCCCGTCGGCACCGCGCTGCGCGAGGCTCGCGAGGAGACCGGCATCGACACCAGCCGGTTGCAGCCCCTGATCACCCTCGATCGGATGTTCATCCCGCCGTCGGGGTTTCACGTCGTGCCCGTTCTCGCCTACTCGCCCGACCCGGGTCCGGTCGGCGTCGTCGACGAGAGTGAGACCGCGATCGTCGCCCGCGTCCCGGTCCGCGCGTTCATCAATCCCGAGAACCGGTTGATGGTGTATCGCAAGGAGAACACCCAGCGGTTCGCCGGGCCCGCATTCCTGCTCAACCAGATGCTCGTCTGGGGTTTCACCGGGCACGTCATCTCGGCCATCCTCGACGTCGCGGGCTGGGCGCAGCCGTGGGACGGCGACGACGTCCGCGAATTGGACGCGGCAATGGCCCTCGTCGGCGGCGGCAGCGATTACCGTGAGGGCCAACAATGACATCGTCGCAGTGGCTTGATCTGGCCGTCCTCGCCATCGCCTTCGTCGCCGCCATCTCTGGCTGGCGTTCCGGGGCGCTTGGCTCCCTGCTGTCCTTCGTCGGGGTCATCCTCGGCGCGGTCGCAGGAGTCCTGTTGGCACCGCACGTGGTCGGCCACCTCGACGGGCCGAGGACGAAGCTCTTCGTGACCCTTTTCCTGATTCTCGGGCTCGTCGTGATCGGCGAGATCGCAGGCGTGGTGCTCGGCAGGGCTGTGCGGGGCGCCATTCAGAACGGGGCGCTGCGCACCTTCGACTCGGCCGTCGGGGTTGCGCTGCAACTCGTCGCGGTGCTGGTCGCCGCATGGCTGCTCGCCACGCCGCTCACGTCGTCGGATCAGCCGAATCTCGCTGCGGCCGTGCGTGGTTCGCGTGTGTTGTCGACCGTGAACGACGTGGCGCCCCCTTGGCTGAAGCGAGTGCCGACGCGCCTGTCAGGGCTGCTCAGCACGTCTGGACTGCCCGACGTTCTGCAACCATTCGGTCGCACCCCGATCGTGAACGTGGACGTGCCCGACGCGGCGCTGGCGGCCGACCCCGTGGTCGCGGCCACCCGGCCGAGCGTGCTCAAGATCCGCGGGGTGGCGACGAGTTGTCAGAAGGTGCTCGAGGGCAGCGGGTTCGTCGTCGCGCCCAACAGGGTCATGTCGAACGCGCACGTCGTCGCCGGTTCCGAGAGTGTGACGGTCGAGGCCGACGGGAAGACCTACGACGCGACGGTGGTGTCGTACGACCCCAGCGCCGACATCTCCATCCTCGACGTGCCCGACCTGCCGTCGACGCCACTACAGTTCGACATGCAAGAGGCGCAGACGGGCACCGATGCGGTGGTGATGGGGTATCCCGGTGGCGGGGAGTTCACCGCCACACCCGGGCGCATCCGCGAGATCATCCAGCTCAACGGCCCCGACATCTATCACACCACCACGGTGACACGTGAGGTCTACACCATCAGAGGCACTGTCCGGCAAGGAAATTCGGGCGGACCGCTGATCGACCGCGATGGCAAGGTGCTCGGCGTGGTGTTCGGCGCCGCCGTTGACGACGCGGACACCGGCTTCGTGCTCACCTCCAACGAGGTGGCCAAGCAGATGGCCAGGGTGGGCAACACTCAGCGCGTGTCCACCGACGCCTGCATCTCCTGAGTCAGCTTCCGTAGACCCCGTCGAGGAACCTCCTCAGTTGCTCGTTGACATGCTCGGGATCTTCCTCGTGGGCGAAGTGTCCCGCGCCCGCAATGGACAGGTATCTGCCCTGGGGAGCAAAGCGCTGCGTACGCAACACCGGATCGGCCAGCACGTACGGGTCCGCGTCGCCGCGCATGTGCAGCACCGGAACCGTGAGCGGCCGTTTCATCGCGCGCATGAAGCGCCGCCCTTCACTGCGCAGCTGGCTGCGCACGGCCCAGCGCTGATACTCCAGCGCGGAGTGCGCGGCCGACGGTATCTGAATGGCCCGGCGCAGGTGGCGGATGGTCTCCGAGAAATCCTCTGAGGCAAGCCATTTGGCCCCCGCCCTGCTCCGCACGACCGCCTCGAGCTCAGCGGCGCCGGCACGCGTCAGCACGCGCTCGGGCCACAGGGGCGGTTGATAGCGCAGCATCGACGGCAGCAGAGCCCGGCCCTGGTCGCGGCGCGTCAACGCCGAGGCGCGAAGCGCCACCGGATGCGGCGAGCTGACGACGGCGATGGCCCGCACTACCCGGGGATGCAGCACCGAGGTCGCCCAGCAGACGAGTCCGCCGTCGGCGTGTCCGACCAGCGTTGCCGTCTCGTGCCCGAGTGCGCGCACCAAGCCGGCGGCGTCTCCCGCCAACGTCCAGCCGTCGTATCCACGTGGCGGCTTGTCACTGCCTCCGTAACCGCGCAGATCAACAGCCACCACACGAGCGCCCGACAGGCCCCGCAGCTGATGGCGCCACGACCACCAGAACGACCCGAAGCCGTGCAGGAGGATCACCAGGGGCTGATCGCCGGCTCGCGCCGGCTCGTCCCGGCGGGGATTCGCCTCGACGACATGGAAGCGAATGCCGTTGGCGTGCACGTCCATGTGACGCCATGGGCCTGCGATCCGCGTGACCGATGGATCGGGCGGCGGCTGTCTGATCTCGCCGCGGTCGCGGCTCCGGCCCATTACCAGCCGGATGGATCTGCGGTCGACGCGGCGCCGTTGGTGGAGACTGCCGACTTGTCCGGCCCCCTGTCCCCGCCGGGCATCAGCGCGACCCGCGCTTCCTTGACGGACTCGATCGTCTTCTGCGGGCCCCTGATCCGTCTGACCTTGAGGAAGCCGAGGAGCGCAAGCAAGACGGTCACCACGATCATCCCGCCGAAGACGATCAGAATTGCGGCCCACGTCTGCAGCCACAGATCGAGTAGCGCAGCGACGAAGGCGAAGAAGAAGAACGTCGAGTAGAACAGCACCACGAGCGCCAGGATGAAGTAGACGCTGCCCGTCACGCCCTTCTTGACGTCGCGCGTGATCTCCGCGCGGGCGAGTTCGACCTCAGCCCGGACCAGAGTCGACACCTGAGACGTGGCGTCCTTGACCAGGTCTCCGATGGACGGATCGGGCTTCGGCGCATGCGGATCGACCAGCGGAATCGATGTCACCGTAGTCGGAACGCCGTTCTTGCGGTCGCCATTGCTCACGGACACGTCCTCCCGCTTCGTTGAGTTCGGGGTTCATGTTGCCATGTCGCGGCCGGTGCAACGATTCCGGCCGACGATAGACTGACATGAGTTCGGTCATGGACTGTCGATGGGGGCATATTGCAGCGAGCACGGAGTCACCACTGGCAATTCCAGGCGTCCGCAGTCGTCGTCCTGCTGGTCGTCCTGCTGTTCGCAGCCCTGAGCACGCTGAACCTCGCGACCTCTCGCGCGGACGACCGCGTCATCCTCGGTGGGGGTTCGGGGATCGTGATCGACGGTGGTACCTTCTGCACGCTGACCACCATCGGCAACGACAACCGCGGCAAGTTGATCGGCTTCACGTCGGCGCACTGCGGCGAACCCGGAGCGCAGGTCGCGTCCGAGCGGGCGCAGGACAGTGGCGTAGTCGGCACGATGGTCGCGGGCAACGAGGGCCTCGACTACGCGGTGATCGAGTTCGACCCGCAGAAGGTCCAGCCGGTCAACACCATCGATGGATTCGAGATCGACGGCCTCGGCCCCGATCCGGCGTTCGGCGAGAATGCCTGCAAGCTCGGCCGCACGACGGGATTTTCGTGCGGCGTCACCTGGGGGCCCGGCGACAAGCCGGGCACGATCATCAATCAGGTGTGCGGGCAGCCCGGCGACTCGGGCGCCCCGGTGACGGTGAACAACCAGCTGGTCGGCATGATCCACGGCGCGTTCAGCGAGGACCTCCCGACGTGCGTGGTGAAGTTCATCCCGCTGCACACCCCGGCGGTCACCATGTCGATGACCGCGGTGCTCGACGACATCAACGCCAAGAACCGGCCGGGCTCCGGTTTCGTCCCCGTCGGCCCGGGCGCGGGCATCTAACTCAGGTGGTGGACCTCCTGAAGTCCGTACACCGGGGTGGGTAGACCTTCGTAGCGCGCCTTGAGTTGTAGCGCGAGGTAGAGCGAGTAGTGCCGTGACTGGTGCAGATTCCCGCCGTGGAACCACAGGTTCTCCTGTTGCGTGGGCTTCCACATGTTGCGCTGTTCACCCTCCCACGGTCCGGGATCCTTGGCGGTGTCGCTACCGAGGCCCCAGACCTTGCCGACCTTGTCGGCGACGTCCTGGCCGATGAGGTCGGCGGCCCAGCCGTTCATCGAGCCGTATCCGGTGGCGTAGACGACGACGTCGGCGGGCAGCTCGGTGCCGTCGGTGAGCACCACCGAGTCCTCGATGAGCCGGTCGACCTGGCCGTGCGCCAGCTTGATGCTGCCGTTGGCCACCAGATCGCAGGCCCCGACGTCGATGTAGTAGCCCGATCCCCGCCGCAGGTACTTCATGAAGAGCCCGGAATCGTCGTCGCCCCAATCCAATTCGAATCCGGCATCGGCCAATCGCTGGTAGTAGTCCCTGTCGCGTTCCCGGATGGCGTCGTAGATCGGGATCTGAAATTCGTGCATGATCCGGTACGGCAGCGAGGCGAAGGTCAGGTCGGCCTTCTCGGTCGTCATGCCCGCGGAGACTGCGCGCTCGGAGTAGAGGTCGCCGAGCCCGATCTCCATCAGCGAATCCGACTTCACGACGTGCGTCGAGGACCGCTGCACCATCGTGACGTCCACGCCGGTCTCGTAGAGCGCCTTGCAGATATCGTGGGCGGAGTTGTTGGACCCGATCACCACGGCACGCTTGCCGGCGTAGCGATCCGGGCCAGGGTGGGCGCTGGAGTGGTGCTGCTCGCCACCGAAGGCGTCCTGGCCGGGCAACGTCGGAATGCTCGGCTTGCCCGACATGCCGGTGGCCAACACCAACTGCGGGGGATGCAGCGTCACGCGCTCGCCGTCGCGGTCGAGCTCGACGGTCCACTGCTTCTCCGCGTCGTCGAACGATGCGGAGAGGCAGGTGGTCTTCGACCAGTACGGAACCTCCATGACCCGCGTGTAGAACTCCAGCCAGTCACCGATCTTGTCCTTGGGCGCGAACACGGGCCAGTTCTGGGGGAACGGCATGTACGGCAGGTGGTCGTACCAGACCGGGTCGTGCAGGCACAGCGACTTGTAACGCTGGCGCCACTGGTCGCCGGGGCGTTCGTACTTGTCGACGACGATCGCGGGCACCCCGAGTTGGCGCAGGCGGGCGCCTAGTGCGATGCCGCCCTGACCGCCGCCGACCACCAGCGTGTACGGCTGGGTGCCGTAGCCGAGCGAGGACTCTTCGTCGTGGCGCTTCTCCGCCCACGACCGGGTGTCAGGGTCGGAGCCGTGCACCGCGCCCATGACGCGGGTCGCGCCCCGGCGCTCCTCGTGGCCCTTGAGTTCCTGCATCGCGGTCAGCAGTGTCCAGGCCACGTCATTTCCTTCTGGGTCACCCTTGAGCCGCAGATGCCCGGTGCCGCGGCCGACGGCCGTCTCGAACTCGATGAACGCCGAGGTCACGTCACCGTCTTCTCCTTCCAAGGTCGGTGCTCCCTGCGTCCGGAACCCCGACGGGCTGGTCTCCGCGAGGCGGGCCCCCAGCATGTCGGCGACGCCGTCGCGGCCCTCGACGGTCTTGATGTTCCAGGTGAAGGAGACGAGGTCGC
>NZ_JAVROT010000072.1:0-6958 GCF_032162605.1 Mycobacterium sp.
GTGTTCATAGTCATCTCTCGCCATTCGGTGGTGTCGTCGGTCGCTAGACCTGTGCCATGCCGCCGTCGACGCTCAGTTCGGCACCGGCCACGAAACTGCTGTCATCGGAGGCCAAGAACAGTGCCGCGGCCGCGATCTCGTCTGGGCGGCCCATCCGGTTGAGGGGTACAGCCGTAGTGATGGGTACGTTTCAGTCGCCGCCCGGTTCACTCGACGACGGCAAGGGTGTGCTGCTGGCGCTCCACCTCGGCCGTCTCAAGGACTCCACTGGGCTCGCCGGTCACCAGGTCAGCCTCGGCAAGCTGAACAACGTGCGGGCAGCGCTGGCGATCGCCAGGACCGCCCGCACCATTCTCGGTGCCAGCGGCATCACGGCCGAGTACCCGGTGATGCGGCACGCGAACAATCTGGAATCGGTGCTTACCTACGAAGGCACCAGCGAGATGCATACTCTGATCATCGGGCAGGCATTGACGGGAATGGCCGCGTTCCGCTGACGGCGTCAGTTGTGGGCGCATCGACAATCAGCCGCTAGCTCAGGAGGCCCTGTGGCCGAGTCCATCGACGAATACTTCACCACGACCGTTTCCGCGTTGACCGGGTCCACACCTCGGCGCGGGGCTGCCGGCGCCGAACCCCTCCGGAACGGTTCGGCGCTGACGGTGCAGAACTCGTTGGCGATCTTCGACGCCCAGCTGGGCAGCCGACACCTCGATCTGGCCGCGCGATGGCTGCGGTCGCAGGGCAAGGGCTACTACACCATCGGCTCGTCCGGACACGAGGGCAACGCCGCGGTGGCTGCGGCGCTGCGGCCCACCGATCCGGCGCTACTGCATTACCGCTCCGGTGGCTTCTTCCTGGCCCGGGCCCAACAGGTGGGCGGCCGCAGCTCCGGATCGGATGCGCTGCGCGATGTGCTGCTTGGCCTGGTGGCCGCCACCGAGGAGCCGATCTCCGGCGGACGGCACAAGGTCTTCGGGCGCCACGACCTGAACATCATTCCGCAGACCTCGACCATCGCCTCGCACCTGCCACGCGCGGTCGGTGTCGCGTTCTCGATCGCCAGGGCCAGGAAACTCGGCGTCAGCTGCCTGTGGCCCGACGATGCGCTGGCCGTGTGCAGTTTCGGCGATGCGTCGGTGAACCACTCCACGGCGGTCGGCGCGATCAACACCGCGATCCATTCCGGCTACCAGGGCCTGCCGATGCCGCTGTTGTTCGTCTGTGAGGACAACGGGATCGGTATCAGCACCAAGACGCCACGCCGCTGGGTGGAGCGCACGTATGGGCGCCGCGACGGGTTGGAGTACTTCGCCGCCGACGGCTCCGATCCCGTGGCGACGTTCGACACCGCGCAGGCCGCTGCGTCGTGGACGCGTGCCCACCGCCGCCCCGCGTTCCTGCATCTGCGCACGGTCCGGCTGATGGGCCACGCTGGTTCCGACTACGAGCCGGGTTACCGGCGGCCCGACGAGATCACCGCCGACTTCGACCGGGATCCGGTGCTGTGCACCGCGAAACTTCTGATCGCCCAGGGGATCCTGATGCCCGCCGAGGTACTCGACCGGTACGAGGCCAAGCGCGCGGAGGTCATCGGGCTGGCGCGCGAGGCCAGTGAACTCGCGCAGCTCGACAATTCGACGGCGGTGATGCAGCCGTTGCGTGACACCCTCGACGAGGCGGTGAAGGCGTCCGCGACACCTCTCGATTCGGCGGATACGTCCCGGGATGCGCCGGTGACGGTGGCGCTGGCCATCAACCGCGCACTGCGGGACGTCCTCGACCGGCACCCGGAAGCGCTGGTGTTCGGTGAGGACGTCGCCCGCAAGGGCGGTGTGTACGGCGTGACGCGTGGCTTACAGAACAAGGCCGGTCCGGCACGGGTGTTCGACACACTGCTCGACGAACAGGCCATCCTCGGGCTGGCGCTGGGCGCCGGGGTATCGGGGTTGTTGCCCATCCCTGAAATCCAGTACCTGGCTTACTTCCACAACGCTGCAGACCAGATCCGCGGCGAGGGCGCCACGCTGCAGTTCTTCGCCGACCGTCAGTACCGCAACCCCATGGTCGTCCGCGTCGCCGGTTACGGATATCAGAAGGGCTTCGGCGGGCACTTCCACAACGACAACTCCATCGCGGCCATCCGCGACATCCCCGGCGTGGTGATCGCTTCCCCGGCAAGGCCCGACGATGCCGCGGCGATGATGCACGCGTGCGTAGCCGCCGCGACCGCCGCGGGCGCGGTGTGCGTGTACCTCGAGCCGATCGCGCTGTATCACACCCGCGACCTGCACGAGGACGGCGACGAGCAGTGGCTGGCCAGCTATCCGGGTCGGGCCGCACCGATCGGACGTGCCCGCACCTACGGCGACGGCACCGACCTGACAATCCTGACGTTCGGCAACGGGCTGTGGATGAGCCTGCGGGTCGCCCGCCGCCTGGAAGGCATGGACATCGCAGCCCGGGTCGTGGACCTGCGGTGGCTGGCACCCCTGCCCGTCAACGACATGGTTCGCGAGGCGACCGCCTCCGGCCGGGTGCTCATCGTCGACGAAACCCGCCAGACCGGGGGCGTGGGCGAGGGTGTGCTGGCGGCGCTGGTCGCACACGGCTTCACCGGCCGGGTGAACCGGGTGGCCAGCAAGGACAGTTTCATCCCGCTCGGCGACGCGGCGTTGGAGGTGCTGTTGTCTGAGGACACCATCGAGGCCGCCGCGGTCAAGTTGGCCCGCGCCTAGACCGGGCGCCCGTTCGCGCCTTGCTCACTTGAGCGGATGGCCAAACCCCATCGGATCCCACCCGCCCGCTGGCCGGGGTGCGCATCGTCGAGATCTCCAGCTTCGTCGCGGCGGACATGCGGTCTGCCGAAGGTTAGCAACTGGTGCAGCGCCTGATCGCCGCCAGCGGTGCGCTGATCACCAACGTCGCTGGGCGGCACTGGCATTCCTACGCTACCCTTGGTGCAGCTGGCGCCCGATCTGATCCACGTCGAGGTGTCGGGCCGAGCGGACGGCGGGACGGGCGTGGACTACACGGTCACCGCCGCGCTGCGGCACCGCGACGCCAGCGGTGCGGGTGCCCGGATCAGCATTCCGCTGGAGAACGTGGCGCTGGCGACGGCGGGCAATCTCAGTTTCCTCACCGAGGTGATGGTGAACGGCGTTGCGCGCCAGCGGATCGGCAACTCGCTCTACGGCACGTACGGGCAGCACTTCACCACAGCGACGGCGCCGCGTTCATGGCGGTCACACTCACCGGACGGCATTTCCGCGACCTGACAGAAGTCACTGGCACCACCAAAGCCGTTGCCGCCCTTGCTGAGGCGCTCGGCGCCGACTTCGCCGACGAGGGCGAGCAGTACCGTCATCGTGACGCGCTGACGGGGCTGTTCACCGTGTGGTTCACCGGCCACACCGCCGACGAGATCGCTGCGGCGCTGTCGGGCACGTCGGTCTTGTGGGAGCGCTACCGCAGCTTCGCCGACGTGGCGGCAGACGACCGGGTCATCGCACGGCGGCTCATAAATGACGAGCAAGGCACACGACGCCCGCGAGCGAAACCGTCGGCTTTCATCCCCTTGTGCGTGACGTGCTCCAAGCGTCCTACCTCGAAGCGGTGGCCCCAGGTCAGCTCCAGGCGCAGTCCATGACTCATGTACTTCCTGCTCGGCTGGCTCCGCCCGCTCCGCGTGAAAGGGGAGTACTTTGCAGTCGAGCAGCTACGGCTGCATGCAGAGGCGCTGCTCCAACTGGTCAACGAGCGTGAACCCTTGTCGTCGTACTCACAGCAAGGCGCGGGGCGGGCGCGCGACGAAGTCCACATCTACTATTCAGGATTCGTCGAATGGGCTAGCGGCAGCATCGGCCGAAACGGACCCAGCACGTTCCTGCGAGGGTAGATCCTTCGGTAACCCCGTGCTCCGAACAACGGCTTCGACCGCCGCGGCGATCTCGCGATGATCAACACCTGATCCGTGCAGGGCGACGAGCGGTATGCCAGCACCGTGCTCGACGAAATGGATCCTTACGTCGTTGATCGTGCGCTGCACGTCGGCTCCTTTCACCTGACTGTTGGTCGAGCCCGGATCGGGCGACGATCTTCGTCGGCGTCGCGCGCACGACGAGCATCGCGTTCTTCGCGGCGCTAGCGACGGCGGGCGGTCACGAGCCAGGCACACGAGTCGAACCACACGCCGCCGTCGCGGATGTCGAGGATGGTTCGTAGACGGCTGAGTGCGCGATCGGTCGACGCGTCGTCCTGGTCGCCGAGCATCTCGCTCGTCATTCGCAGCGAACGAATGGAGTGCAGTGCGCTCGCGGCGCTTGCACCGTAGTAGACCGGCTCGCGTACCTCAGCCAGCTGCACGTCGACGAAGCCGGCGCCGCTCAGGATGGCGTGCACCTTCGCCGGGTCAGCCAAGGAGAAGGCGGCGTCTCCGACCGGGGTCGATGGTGCACCCACTTCGTCGGTTAGCGCCAGTTGCACGGCGGTGTGCCAGGCTTGGAGGCTGCTGTCCTGCCAGACCAGCTGGACGAATCGCGCACCCGGGCGCAGCGCCCTCGCGATGTTGGCGAACGCGGCACTCGGATCGGCGAAGAACATCGTGCCGAAGCGACTGAGGCCAGTCGTGAAGCGTTCCGCCGGAAGCGGGTGGACCTGCGCGTCGCCAAGCTCGAACCGTGCATTGGCGAGCCCTTCCAGGTTTGTCAGGCGGCGGCCCCGTGCCAGCATCGACGCCGAGATGTCGATGCCGAGCGCGTAGCCGCCGGGCGCGGCGTGCGCGGCCGACCTGGTGGTCTGTCCGGTTCCGCAGCCGATGTCGAGGACACGGGCGTCCACATCGATGTCGACCGCCTCCAGCAGTCGTGCATGGTAGTGGCGCAGCTCGGCGTCGTAGTCGAACATGTCACTCGGTCCAGCGGCCAGGGCCGTCCCGGAGCACGCCTTGCACCGTGTCTAGTGCGACGCCGGGTTCGAACTCCGTTAGCCACCAGGTGGCGCCGGCCGAAGCGAAGGGCACTGGGTCGACACCGACCGGCAGGCCGACCGCGAAGTCGTAGGCCATAGTGTCCTGCTTCCGAAGATCGGTGATGGTTGCGACGACTTCGGCGAGTTGGTCCGGGTGGTCGAGGTTCGCCGGGAAGAAGCCGTCGAGCCGGGCGGCCCGGCGCATGGGCTTGACGTGCGCGCGTCAGGCGTGGCAGTCGCGCGGGAACCCGCCAGCGAGCTACGGCCTTGAAGTGCAATCATGCCAATCAGGCTAGGTCGGCGCATGCATTCAGAAAAGCGATGATCTTCGATCGTTTTGATCGTATTGGCTTATCATCACGGGGATGCGCGGCATCGAGCTCCGACACCTGGCAACGCTGGCCGCGATCGCCGATGAGCAGACCTTCGGGCGTGCGGCGGCCCGGCTCGGTTACACGCAGTCGACCGTGAGTCAGCACATCGCCGCGCTCGAGCGGGCAGTCGGTGGGGCCGTGTTCGACCGACCGCGCGGTCCGAAACAGGTCCGGATCACACCGCTTGGCTCCGTGGTCTTGAGCCACGGACGCGACCTACTCGCCGACGCGCAACGCCTCACCGAAACGGTCGACCGGTTCAGGGCAGGTGACGGCCGCGTCGACATCGGCACGTTGCAGAGTGTGTCCACCGTGATCCTCCCGACAGTGCTGCGCAAACTGCGTGACGAGCGTCCCAACTGCGACGTCAGGCTGTGCGAGGAAGAACCTGATGACCCCAGGATCGGTGATCTCGACTTGCTGTTCTACGACGGTCGGATCGGCGGCGAGGTCGAGCACCGAAAGCTCTTGGATGATCCGTACCTCCTGGTGACTAGACCAGGAGACTACGACGACGGCCCGGCCCGGGTGCGCGATCTCGACGACGCGCCACTGGTGGCCTGGCCGGCGACCTGCGACCAGCCCAGGCTGGAGCAGGTACTCACCGACTGCGGCGCCCAGCCCCGGATCGTGTTCCGCACCGCGGGCAACGAAACAATCCTGTCGATGGTGCGGGCAGGCATGGGAGTCGCGGTATTACCATGGCTCGCCGTCCACGGTGCCGACGTCTGGTCCGACGACCGGCTGCGCGTCCACGAGTTGCGACCATCGCCGGCCCGCGAGATCTATCTGCATTGGCCGGCCGGACGCACCCAATCACCGCTCGCGGTCCGGACGATCGAGATCGCCGTCGAAGTCGCCGACGAGTTATCGGCACAGCAATGACCGGTGATGTTTGAGGCCTGCGTCAAGCCGCAGGGACGCGCCCGCACGAAAACAGTGGCCTCGCCCTGCCCTCGGCGGACCCGGCACTAGCGGGCCAGGGCACGCTTGGGGTGGACCGGACGCCTCCACGGATTGTTCTTGCACCAGCCCGCCCTCGTCGACGGTCGTTCCGGCCATGTCCGGGCTGACGAGGTCGAATGGGTGTGAGGTCATGAGATCTCCTTGACGATGCGTAGATCGTGGGCGGCCCCGTGAGGCGCGGACTGGGTGTTGTCGATGGTGTGCCTGCCTCCGTGCAGGTCGATGCCCTGCCCGATGAGATGCGCGTAGATCGAACCGGAGTCGGGATCGAACCATCGACATCAAGGGCGAAGCCACAGGCACTACAAACGGCGGAACTATTTCGCGGAAGCGCATGCGCAAGCGCTTGCCATGTCCCTAGGCTCCTGCAGAACACGCGGCGCGATCGGCGTCGCATCGGGGACAAGGGAGTCCACATGTTCGGAAAGCGCAACAGAAGCACGCTCACGGTCGGGACGGTTCTCGTGGCAGGCTCGTTGGTTCTCGGTCTGACCGCCTGCGGCGGATCGGATTCGGGCAGCGCCAAGGTCGGACTGATCACCAAGACCGATTCGAACCCGTACTTCGTGAAGTTGCGTGAGGCCGCCCAGGCGCAGGCCGACAAGGATGGCGCCAAGCTGATCGCGCTGGCGGGTGCGTTCGACGGTGAC
>NZ_JAVROT010000073.1:0-3751 GCF_032162605.1 Mycobacterium sp.
ACGTCTGGTACACCTACCCGGGTCCCGGTGGCCAGTCCGCGCCAAGTGATCTGCCGTTCCGCGAGTTGGCGAACGTCTTGATGACCCCGCATTCCTCCGGCGTCACCGCCGACACGTTCACCGGCCGGGTGGACGACGTCGCCGCCAACGTCGGCAGGCTCGCCCGCGGGGAGACACTGCGCAACATCGTTGCGAGATGAACATCGTCGCGCGATAGTGGCCGCCGGTTTGTACAGTGCGCAGTGATGAGTCATCACCGCTACTGCGTCATCGGCGCAGGCATCGTCGGCCTGTCCACGGCGCACCACCTGCTCCAGGCGGAGCCCGATGCGTCCGTCGTCGTCCTCGAGGGCGGGCAATCCGTCGCGGCGCACCAGACGGGCCACAACAGCGGCGTCATCCACTCGGGCATCTACTACCAGCCCGGCAGCTTGAAGGCGACGTTCTGCAAGGCAGGTGAGCGAGCGACGAAGGAGTTCTGCGGTCGACACGGGATCGCCTTCGACGAGTGCGGAAAGCTGATCGTCGCCACCTCGGATACCGAATTGCCGCGGATGGCCGCCCTCGAGGAGCGCGCCGCCGTCAACGGCATCACCTGCCGACGCGTGAACCGCGACGAGCTCACCGAGCTCGAGCCCAACGTGACCGGCCTCGGAGCGCTGCATCTGCCCCGCACGGGCATCGTCGACTACCGGCTGGTGTCGGAGAAGCTGGTCGACCTCATCATCGGGGCCGGCGGTGAGGTTCGAACGAATCAGCGGGCGGTCGACATCGCCGAAACCTCGGCGGGGGTCTCCATCTCGACGGAGTCGGACAACGTGAGCTGTGACCGGCTGGTGGTCTGCGGCGGTCTGCAATCGGACCGGCTCGCCGAGATGGCAGGAGTCCCCATCGACGTCCAGATCATCCCATTCCGTGGCGAGTACTTCCAGTTGCCAAGTGCACGATCGGGTTTCGTGCGGCGGCTCATCTACCCGGTGCCTGACCCCGAGCTGCCATTCCTCGGCGTCCACTTGAGCCCCACCATCGACGGTGACATCACGGTCGGGCCGAGCGCGATTCTCGGCCTGGCCCGCGAGGGCTATCCGAAGTTCTCCGTCGACCCTCGCGACGTCGCCAGAATGCTGGCGTTCCCCGGGCTGTGGCACGTGGCGAGGGCGAACGTGCGCCTCGGTCTCAAGGAGATCAGGAACTCGCTGTCGAAGCGGAGCTATCTACGCGAATGCCGAAAGTACGCACCAGGATTGACCAGGCGCGACCTGTTGCCACGCGAAGCGGGCATCCGGGCCCAGGCGGTGCGTCGCGACGGCACACTCGTGCACGACTTCGTCGTCGAGCGCACCGACCGGATGATCCACGTCCTTAACTCCCCGTCGCCCGCGGCGACCGCTGCGCTGCCCATCGGGCGCCACCTCGCAGGGTTGGCCACCGGGACCGATCAGGACACGGCGTCGTAGATCAGCGTCGTGTACCGGGCCGTGCCGTCGATGTCGATGGCGAAAACGGGCACTGAGCCCGCCAGTTCTGCACCATGGCTGTGGTTTGGCCGGATCGCGACCATTGCGCAGAAGTGGGCGCAAACCCCGCGAGTTCTGCACCGTGGCTGTGACGACGCGGGACGCCGGCAGTGGTTCAGGCGCTGGCGTCCCACACATCCCGGATGTGCTGCAGGCCGTCCGGGGTGAGGCTGCCGAACAACCTCAGGCGCGCCATCCCGCCGTCGGGGTGGATGTCGAGCCGGGTGTCGGTGACCGGCCGGTCGTCCTTGATCACGAAGCGATGTCTGGTGTCGGGCAGCAGATCGGTGGGCGCCAGGATCTCGAACCAGTCGCCGTCACCGTCGCGGCCGGAGAGGCGACCGACACCCGGTGCGTTGCCGACGAAGTACGACGTGTCGAGTTCAGCGGCGTTGAGCGTCCCCCGGGTCGCCAAATGCACCTGCACCCAGTCATTTCCGCTGTCGCGTCGGCGTGAGGTCTCCCACCCGTCGCCCATGGTCCTTGCCGTTCCCGGCAGCAGTAGATTGTTCGGCGAGCTGTAGAACATGTTGGAGCAGGCCGTGATTCGGCCACCGTTCTCCAGCGCCGCCAGATCGAGCGTCATGCCATCGGCGAAGTCCGGGTTCAGCAGACCCTCGCCGTGCACCCGGAACCGTGCCACCCCGCCATCCGGGTAGATCGACAACCGCACGTGCGACCAGCGCTGCGACGACTCGACCTTGAACGGGTTGCGGGTGTCGCCGTTGACGCCGGTGCGCTCCACCAGCGTGGTCCACTCGGTCTTGGCGACCAGGTCCTCGGTCGACGGATACCCCGCGACGTACGCGGCCTCGACGGAGATCTGCGGGGGGTAGTTTCCGGTGAACCAGGCGGTGTCGACGACCACACCGCGCACGATCCCCGGCACCGCGAGCCGCACGATCGCCGAGTCGGACGAATCGGGCGTCAGGCCTCGGCGCCGCCGAGTCTCCCAGCCGTCATAGACCTGGCCCTTGTGGCCGAAGGTGGCAGGCCGGAACTCGGCGGAGCCCGGCTTGATGAGGTTCTCCTTCTCGGCGAACAGATCGTCGTTGGCCCAGAGCACTGCGCCGCCCGCGGACCGCGCCGCCAGATCGGGGAGTGACAGGAAGTGCGAATGTGCGCGGTTCTTCTCCGACGGTGTGCTCACTCAGATGAGCCTAAGCGAGACGGAACCCGTCACCAGTTGTGGTAGCCGCCCTCGGGACCAAGCATGCGTTCCAGGCGCGAGCGGTTGATCTTCGCCAGCTCGTTGCGGACCACCTTGCGTTCGGTTTCCACGTCGTTGTGCATGCGATCGGCGACGGTCCCGAGTACGGTGCGCGCGCTCACCCCGCCGAGGTCATGCTCTTCGCGCAAGCGCTCACCGACATACATCACGAAGCCGAACCCGAAGGTCGCCGCGTAGGTGCGGGAAGAGGAGCCGAGTTCGGCCATCACGTCGGCGTCGTCGTCCCACACGGAGCACTGCTCGGCTTGGGACTTCGCGCTGCGCGGCCGACGACCGACGTGCGGGCAGGCGTCGAGAATCTGGTCGATCGCGGAGTCCGGCAGGGCGAACAACAGGGCATCGGCACGACGGAAGAGGGCGTCGTGATCGAGGTAGGCGCGGCCGTGCGCAAGGTGGCGGGCCATCGTCATGCTGTTGCAGCACTCGTAGAGCGCGTGCACCGCCCTGCGCTCCGGGAACGCGTTGAACGCGTCCAAGCCAATCCCTTGATGCAACAGCACATAGCCATGATCGGAGGCTCAAGCCACGTGCAGGTTACTGAGTGTTACGGCAGTGCTAAATCAGTGCCGGCTAGTGCCCGTTGGCCTTGAAACGCTCCACCGAGCGGTTCAGCTCTGCCTCGGCCTCTTCGCGGCCCACCCAGTCCGCAGCCTTGACGAACTTGCCCGGCTCGAGGTCCTTGTAGTGCACGAAGAAGTGCTTGATCGCCTCGAGCTCGAACGGCGGCACGTCGGCCAGGTCCTGGATGTGATCCCACCGGGGATCGCCGGCGGGCACGCACAGCAGCTTGTCGTCGCCACCGGCCTCGTCGGTCATCTTGAACATCCCGATCGCGCGGCACTTGACCAGCACGCCGGGGAACAGGGGATCACCGTGCAGCAGTACGAGCGAGTCGAGCGGATCCCCGTCGTCGCCGAGGGTGTTCTCGATGTAGCCGTAGTCGGCGGGGTACTGGGTCGAGGTGAACAGCGTGCGGTCCAGCCGCATCCGGCCGGATTCATGA
>NZ_JAVROT010000074.1:0-11337 GCF_032162605.1 Mycobacterium sp.
CTCGTCCGCGACCTGACGCGGATCACCGATCCGGGCGTCGACGAACTGAACGCGTTGCACGCCAGCCTCGTCGATGCCGCACAGCAGGGCGGCGTCCTCGACGTCGCCTACCGAATCCTCGACAGCCCAGTCGGATCCCTTCTCGTGGCCGCCACCGAGCTCGGCCTCGTCCGCGTCGGCTACGCCGCCGAGGGGCATGACACCGTCCTGCAGCAGTTGGCCGACAGGGTGAGTCCCCGGATCCTGCTCGCCCCCGCTCGGCTGGACGGGGTCGCCCGTGAACTCGACGAGTACTTCGCCGGAGCCAGAAGGGGATTCGACGTGTCCCTGGACTGGCGCCTGTCAGGCGGGTTCCGCAGCGTCGTCCTGCACCACCTGCCCGAGATCGCCTACGGGCACACCGCCAGCTACGCCGCCGTCGCCGAACTGGCAGGAAACCCGAAGGCCGTCCGCGCGGTCGGCTCTGCGTGTGCCACCAACCCGCTGCCCGTCGTCGTGCCATGCCACCGGGTGGTCCGCAGCGACGGCGGCATGGGTGGCTACCTCGGCGGCATCGAGGCCAAGCGCACCCTGCTCACGCTGGAGGCGGCGGCATGAGCGTCACGGCCGATCCGTGGCGGCGCCGGGTGGAGGCAACCGACTGGGGCGCCGTTCGCGCCGACCTCGACGCCGTCGGGTGCGCGTTGACCGGACCGCTGCTGTCCCCGCGCGAAGCCGCCCAGATCGCCGCGCTCTACGGGGACGAGGCCCGATTCCGGTCGACGGTGCACATGGCGCGTTACCGCTTCGGCGAAGGCGAGTACCGGTACTTCGCGGAGCCGTTCCCCGAGGCCGTCGACGCCCTCAAGCGCGCCCTCTATCCGAAGCTGCTGCCGATTGCCAGGGACTGGTGGACCAGACTGGGCCGCGAAACACCCTGGCCTGAAAGCCTTTCCGAATGGCTGCGAATGTGCCACACCGCGGGGCAGACCAAGCCGACACCGATCCTACTCAAGTATGGACCTGGGGACTGGAACGCCCTGCACCGCGACCTGTACGGCGAACTGGTCTTCCCCCTGCAGGTCGTCGTCAATCTCAACGAGCCAGGAGTCGACCACACCGGTGGGGAGTTCCTGCTCTACGAGCAGCGGGCCAGGGCGCAGTCTCGTGGCACGGCCACGCTCATCCCACACGGGCATGGACTGGTGTTCACCACGCGGGACCGTCCGGTGCAGTCGAAGCGTGGGTGGTCGGCGGCTCCAGTGCGCCACGGGGTTTCGACGGTGCGCTCGGGCACCCGGTTCACCCTGGGGTTGGTGTTCCACGATGCCGCCTGACTTGCCGTGCGCAACCTGCACAGTTTCGTAGATGAGGAGACGGTCCCCTCGATCGTGGGCGATCCGTCACGCCGCAGCGACGGCGGCATGAGTGTCACGCGAACGACGTTGAGCGCAAGCAATTTCGAACTGACCGCTACGGGTCGTCGTCGGGGTCTGCGAGGAGGCGTTCGGGGTGGTGAAAGAAGTTGGTGCGGGTTTGGCCGGTGTCGAGGTGTGGGGGTGGGATCCATTCGGCGTTTCCGTTGCGGATCTGGACGGTCCATCCGTCTTCGGCGAGGCGGTTGTCGGGGCCGCAGGCCAGGACTTCTTCGTCGATGTTGGTCTGGCCGTTGTTCTTGGCCCAGTAGGCGTCGACGGTGGGCGTAGTGTCCGGGCTTGCGCCCAGGCTATTTCCCGCCGCCGCGCCCCCGAACCGGACGTGCGACTTTCACCGCATCCGGCTCTCCGTAGGTCATGCTGGGACGGCGCTCGTTGTTTCCCAGGGGTTCGGGATCTTCGTTGGCGGATCGGGTTGGGCATCGCCACCTCGGTGAAGCGCTGCTCGAGGCTACGAGTCCGCCGTCGGCGTCGGGGCGCGGTGTCGATGACTGCGGTCTCGAACAACAGCTGACGAAGACTGGCCAGCCGCGCCCGATAGGCTCGCCGCGACGATGGGGGCACCGTGGTGCACGACAGCGCGATGTCGAACTCCTCGAGTGCGTCGCTGGTCAAGTCGGCAACCATCCAGTGCCAAGCCAGCACCACCGCCAGACATTCGCCGAGTACCGTCTCGATCCAAGAACTCTTCCAGCCCAACCGATTTCCGGCACCTCGCAACGTGGCAAACCCGCTCATGTCACGGTCTTCCGCACCGGGCGTTGACCAGCGCTGCAGTGAGCAACGTCGTCTCCGACTGCGCGCACCGGGCCGGGCTGGGCCCGATCCGCGCCCACCGGCTGCGACATACCGCGGCCACGGCGATGCTGCGCGCCGGCAGCCCGCTGGCGGAGGTAGGTCAGGTCCTGCTGCACCGATCGGCGTTGACGACCTCGCTGTATGTCGTCATCACGGCACCTTTCTCGCCGAGCATCGCTCAGCGTGTCAGGCCGGAAGCACCGTTAAATCCACAGTCCCAGCTCTCAGGGTTGAGGTCGGCGTCGTTCGATGACAGCTGTCAGAACAGAAGTTGGACGAGTTGTCGCGATGACTGTAGGTGATTCCGCATCGCCTGCTCCGCCTTACCTGGATCGTGGCCCTCAATCGCGGACAACAGGTCGGCGTGGGAAAGCATAGCCTCGGTCTTTGCCGGCAGATTCTTCCAATAGAGTCGCCAAAAACGCAGCGTATGTAGCAGGAGCCGGTCGGCGGCATCCTGAAGCAGCGGGTTCCGGATCATGTGCACAAGAAATGTGTGAACGGCGTGGTCGTCTTTCAGGAACTGTTCGGAGTCCGCACTGATTCGCGCCTGGTCCACGGTCTCGACGAGCCCCCGAAGCGTGCGCAGGTCCGCGTCCGTTGCCCGAGTAGCCGCGATGTAGGCGACACCGCACTCGATGGCCTCCCGGGCCTCGAACATGTCCAATATCTCATCCAAGGCGAGGGGCGTGACCATGATTCCCCGTCGGGGAACGATCGTGATGAACCGATCTTTTGCGAGCCGCGCCAACGCCTCGCGCACGGGCATCCGGCCAAGACCGAGATCCGAGGCGAGTGACTGCTCGTTGACGAACGCGCCCGGCGTCAGGCGCAGATCGAGAACCATCTCCTGCAATCGGGCGTACGCGATGTCGCTGGCCCGTTCAGCAACCACGCGGAGCTCCCTTGACCCCTCGTGATGAGGAATGACTGCGCCCACTGTCCATCGATTGATTCGTCCTGTCTGCCGCTCTCGAGCCCACCATCGCCGGCCTCTCAGGCTAGACCACATTTTCGCTTTCGAGTTGCGCCTTGAAATACCGGTGATATAACAGACGTCAACGCAGAGGAGCGGGAAACAATGACCGAAGTACAACGAGGACCTGCCGCTGCTGAGAAGCCGACCAGTCTGCAGCGTGGCGTCCTGACAGTGCCCAATGCCATCGCACTCTCGGCTGCCGCCATGGCGCCCGTGCTCGCGGTAGTGCTGAATGCACCTGCTGCAGCCGCCGCTGCGGGCGCCGCACTCCCGCTCTCGTTTCTCATCGCGTTCATCGCCGCCGCCCTGGTGGGGAACACGGTTGTCCAGTTCTCCAAGCAACTTCCCTCGGCAGGGTCGTTCTACACGTTCAATTCACAGGGCCTCGGATCCGGGGCCGGCTTCTTCACCGGCTGGCTGTTCTGGATCGGATATGCCGTTCTGGCCCCGGGGCTCTTCTGCGCATTCGGGGCGTTCGTGCACGACTACGTGCTGGCGACGTTCGATCTGGACGTCCAGTGGTGGTTGTTCAGTCTCGCCGCCTTGGCGATCATCGTTGGGCTGTCACTGCGCAGTATCAAGGCGTCCGTCAATCTCGACCTGGCCCTGCTTACCCTCGAGGTCGTCATCTTCCTCATCCTCGGTGTGACGGCCATCGCCACTGCCGGTCCCGGCAACACCGCCCAGGTATTCCTCCCGTCGGCCGCACCCACGGGCTTCACCGGCGTCGGACTCGGGGTGGTCTTCGGACTTCTGTCCTTCATCGGGTTCGACGCTGCGGCGACGCTCGGCGAAGAGACCCGCGACCCACGGCGCAGCATCCCGCTCGCCATCACCGGCGCGCTCGGCGCCGTGGGGGTGTTCTACGTGCTCATGATGTACGCGCTCACCGCCGGATACCGCCTCAACGACCCCGACCAGATGGCCGCGTTCCTCCAAGACGCGAATCCGTTCGTCACCCTGGGTCAGCATGTGACTCCATGGCTCCTGCAGCCGATCGAGATCGCGGCCGTGGCCGGCATCTTCAGCTGCTTCCTCGCCATCCACAACACGACCACCCGGGTGATGTTCTCGATGGGCCGTGACCACGTACTCCCGGCGTCTTTGGGCAAGGTGCACGACCGTTGGTACTCACCGCACCGCGCGATCGCTGCGCAAACCGTTTTCACCATCGTCCTGGGAATCGGCGTGGGAATCTGGCTGGGGCCCGGCGCTACTGGCGCCTATGGATTCACCGGGGCGATCGGCACCGTCGCCATCGTCATCGTGTACATCATCAGCAACATCGCGCTCGTCCGCTATTTCTGGCGCAGGCCGGAGCGCACGATTGCCACCCACGTCATCACTCCGATTCTCGGAGTTCTGGCCCTCGCCTACCCGCTGTACGCCGTGGCCGCACCCGGCCAGGCATATCCGTACAACCTGGTTTCGATCGTCGTCATCATCTGGATCCTTCTCGGCCTCGGCCTGTACCTGTACTACCGTGCCACCGCTCCGGAGAAGATCGCCGCCATCGGCACATTCGTGGCAGAGGACGACCTCCCACTTGCCGAGCAACACGAAAGCAACCTGACCGCCAGAGCACCGTCGGTTCAGCACCCGACGGTGGCGGAATTGGAAGCCATGCGTGAAGAAACCACCAAGGGCGGCGAGTGATAGAGGTCGAGGGGAAGAGCGTCTTCACCGAGCTTGCCGAACTCGTCGATCCAGCGCACACCGCGCTTCTCCTCATCGACATGCAGCGCGACTTCATTGATGCGGACGGCCTTTTCGGCAAGCTCGGAATCGACCTGTCCATGTACGCCGAATTTCGGCCGCGTCTTGGGGCATTGCTGGCCGGCGCCCGCCGCAGCGGCATCCTCGTCGTTCACATCCAGAACACGGCGTTGCCCGGCCGGATGAGCGATTCGCCCGCGCAGATCCATTTCAACCTCAAGATGCACGAGGCGGCGAGGCGCGACGGGCCGCCACTGCGCTACACGGTGCCCGGCAGCCCCGGGCACAGCTTCGCGGCAGGATTCGAACCCCTTGCCGATGAGCTTGTGGTGCGGAAGTACCGCTCGAGCGGCTTTTGGGGGACCAATCTCCAACTGCTTCTCCGCAGCAACGGAATCGAAACCGTGGTGGTCGGTGGGTGCACGACCGAAGGATGTGTGGAGTCGACCGCCCGCGACGCGATGTTCAATGACTACTACGTCGTCATCCCTGAGGACTGCGTCGCGAGCGACGATCGGGCGCAGCACGAGGCGTCGATGCTGTTGATGCGGCACCGATTCGACTTGGCGACCGGCGATCGAATCCAGCAGGCGTGGGATGACCACGCCTCCGGCGCTGATGCGGAGTGCACATGAAAAAGCTAGAAGGCCGCATCGCGGTGGTGACCGGCGCGGCATCCGGTATCGGGAAAGGCATCGCAATAGCGTTCGCGCGCGAAGGCGCCGACATCGTCGTTGCGGACAAGGTTGACGAGTCCCGCGCCGCCGAAGTCATCGAAGGCATCAGGGAACACGGTTGTGAAGCGCTATTCGTACACGCGGACGTCGCCGACGAGGCAAGCGTCGACAGCATGGCCGCGAAGTCGCTCGCCCATTTCGGGCGAGTCGACATTCTGGTGAACAATGCCGGCATCTTCACCGAATCGCTGCTGGAGAACATGTCGGTCGACGCCTGGGACCGTGTGGTCAACACGAACCTGCGTGGCACGTTCTTGTGTACACGCGCGCTGATCAACCAGATGCTCGAGCGGAGCGACGGGCGCATCATCAACATCGCGTCGCAGCTGGGCCAGATCGGCGGCGGGTCTGTCTCGCACTATGCCGCGAGCAAGGCCGGCATCATCGGTCTGACCAAGTCCCTTGCGCGCGAGGTCTCACGTCGAGGTGTGCTCGTCAATGCCATTGCCCCGGGTCCCATCGAGACACCCCTGCTCGACAGTGAGTCGGAGGAATGGCGCAGCGGCAAGCTGGCGGAACTTCCCATCGCCCGGTTCGGAACTGTCGACGAGGTCACTCCGACCGCGGTGCTCCTGGCTTCAGCCGACGGGTCTTACTACGTCGGCCAGACGCTCGGCCCCAATGGCGGGGACGTGATGCTGTGACATTCGTCGACGTCTGCGCATCCGAATTCGCAACACCGCAAGACGAACGCTAGAAAGGCAACCATGTTCGATCTCACCGGCCGAGTCGCACTTATCACTGGAGCCGCGTCCGGCATCGGCGCCGCGACGGCGAAGATATTCGCCGAAGCAGGCGCAGATCTCGCGCTCGCCTGGTATCCGCCAGACGGCCACGACATCGAGCCCGTCCGTGCGGCGGTCGAAGACGCCGGGCGCCGAGTCGTCGTCGCAGCCGTCGACGTCACCAAGAGAGCAGATGTCGACGCGCTGGTCGTCGAGGCCGTGAGCGAACTCGGTGGCATGCACATTGTTGTCGCCAATGCTGGCATCGCCAGGAAAGTGCAACTGGAAGATCTTGACGACGACGCGTGGAACGCCGTCATCGACGTGGACCTCAATGGGGCCTGGCGATGCTTCCGTGCAGCGCTCCCGCACATGCGGAAGGCTGGCTACGGCCGGTTGATCGCCACTTCCTCGGTGGCCGGCACGGTGTCCGCGTGGCCGGAGCACTCGCACTACGCTGCGGCAAAAGCCGGGCTTGTCGGACTCGTGCGTTCCCTCGCGGTCGAGTTCGGTCCCGATGGCGTCACCGCCAACGCTGTCGCCCCCGGCGTCATCAGAACACCGCAGTCCCTCGACCCGGTGAACTCGCTTGGTCCGGACGGAGTCGATGCAGTCGTCGCGAAGATTCCGGCAGGACGGGTCGGCGCGCCCGAAGACATCGCGTATCTGTACCAGTTCCTGGCGAGCGCTCAAGCCTCGTATGTGACTGGGCAGCTCATCGTTGCCGACGGGGCGCGCAGCCTCGCGGGGCTCGACTGAATCTCCCCCAACTGACACGCTAGGAGAACGAACTGTGACGCTTGACCCGCAATTCTTCCGGCAGACCGACGTCGAGGGTATCCCTGGACCGCCGCGAGATCTGATCGGCTACGGAGAGCATCCACCACGGGTTCGTTGGCACAATGATGCGAAAGTCGCCGTGCAGATTGTCGTCAACTACGAAGAGGGGTCAGAAAAGACCTTCGCCATGGGCGACGGGGTAAACGATGGCATGTATGAACTGCCGTTCGCCGTCGACGATCAACGCGACCTTGCCGTCGAGTCAATGTACGAGTACGGCTCGCGCGCCGGGATCTGGCGGCTGTTCCGCGTGTTCGACGCGGCTGACATCCCCGTGACTTTTTTTGCCTCCGCCGTTGCGTTGGAGCGCAATCCCGAAGTGGCGGCAAAGCTTTCGCAACGGGGAGACGAGGCAGCGGGGCATGGCTATCGCTGGAGCAACCATTACGAAATGACTCGCGAGGAAGAGCGGGAGGCGATCAGGCGCGCGACCCTTTCCATCGAGAAGACGACGGGTTCGCGTCCAGTGGGCTGGTACTGCCGCGAAATGAGCGTGAACACGCGGGAACTTGTCGTCGAAGAGGGCGGGTTTTTCTATGACTCGGACACCTATAACGAGGACATCCCGTATTGGACGTCAGTTCAGGGCCGCAGCCACCTGGTCGTCCCGTACTCCCTCGTCGTGAACGACGCCCGCTACATCTTGGGAACCGGTTACGGCAGCCCGGAGCAGTTCTTCGAAACCGCGAAAGCGACTCTGGACCGCCTGTGCAACGACGGCGACGATATCGGCCGAATGATGTCGATCGGGCTCCACCCGCGGATTACCGGAAACCCGGCCCGCGCGGACGCGCTAGCTCGATTCATCGAATATGCGCAGCAGTTTGACGACGTGTCGTTCATGCGTCGAATCGACATTGCAGAGTCGTTCGCGGAGCAGGTGCCGAGCGCTGCTGCAACGGTACTGTGAGCGCGGCACAGCCATTTCTGTATGACCGAAGCGGTGCGCACTATCCCATCGAGGAGACGCGATGGCGGGGAGACGACGGTTCTCCGCTGATGGTTTCGCCGCTCGGCGGGATCACTCGAGACGACGTCGACCGTGCGGAGCGCTCGCAGTGGCGGTACCGGGCGGCTCTGCCGGTGTGTTTCGAGCGTCCGGTGTCGCTCGGCGAGGGATGCACGCCGATGCTGGCCACCGAGGTCGCCGGCTTCCCGGTGCTCGTCAAGCCTGAGTGGTTCAATCCCACTGCGAGTTTCAAGGATCGCGGTACCACGGTGATGATGTCGGTTCTGAGCGACCAGGGTGTCATCGAGGTGCTGGAGGACAGTTCCGGCAACGGCGGCTCGTCGGTCGCCGCATACGCCGCCGCCGCGGGTATCAGCGCCAAGATCCTGGCGCCGGCGAACACCTCTGCGCCGAAGATCGTGCAGACCCGAATACACGGGGCCGACATCGAACTCGTTCCTGGAGACCGCACCGCGACGTCTGAGGAGGCGGTTCGTCAGGCCGCGGGGAGACGTTACGCAAGCCACAATTGGCATCCGTTCTTTCTGCAGGGGACGAAGCTCCTGGCGTACGAGATCTGGGAGGACGGGGGGTTCGCAGCGCCCGATTGTGTTGTCGTGCCTGCAGGATCGGGAAGCCTGGTGCTCGGATGCTTCCTCGGGTTCACCGAACTCGCCGCCTCGGGAGCCATCCGCGTGATTCCGCGGATCCTCGTCGCCCAACCGGCGAACTGCAGCCCCCTGGCGGCCGCATTCGGCGCGGGCCTGTCCGCCGCAGCGGGCGGCGATTGGAAACCGACCCTGGCCGAGGGGGCATCGATCGCGCGGCCGGTGCGCGACCGCGAAGTCCTCGCCGCGGTGGCGAGTTCGGGAGGGGATTTTCAGACCGTCCAGGAGGACGAGATTCCGCGCGCGGTCCTTTCGCTCGCTGCCAAGGGTCTCTATGCCGAGCCGACCAGCTCGATCGTCGCTGCGGCGATCCCCGGATTCATCGCCCGCGGACTTGTCCGCGCCGGCGAGACGGTCGTGCTGGTGCTCACCGGTTCGGGGCTGAAGGCTGCATCCGCCATGGCCGACATCGCCCGTGACCGAACCCCCTGACTATTTGAGGAGGCAGTTCATGTTCATTTCCGAGGTACTCTGCGTGCCGGTCCGATCGGGCTTCTTCGCCGACGATCAGGCCGCCATTCTCGGGGGAGCCGTTCACGACGGCTTCGGCTACGTGGGCGGTCCCGTCACGCCCGGCTTCCGTTCCGTCCGGCAGGCCGGCGAGGCGGTCTCGGTCATGCTCGTTCTGGAAGATGGCCAGATCGGACATGGAGACTGCGCCGCGGTCCAATATTCGGGCGTGGGTGGCCGCGACGTCGTGTTCGATTCGGCGGTGGCGGCAGAGACCATCCGATCGCATGTCGCCCCGATTCTCCGCGGGCGAGAGCTCAGTGACTTTCGCAGCGTCGCCGCGGTGGTCGACGCGCTGGTGATCGACGATCGTCCGCTGCATACGGCGATTCGGTACGGCGTCACGCAAGCGCTTCTCGACGCCGTGGCGAAGGCGCGCAGGGTGACGATGGCGGAGGTCATCCAGGACGAGTATGAGACGGGGATCGAGATCGTACCGGTGCCGATGTTCGTGCAGTCGGGTGACGACCGCTACAACAACGTCGACAAGATGGTGCTCAAAGAAGCCGACGTGCTCCCGCACGGGCTGATCAACAACCTGGAGACGCGCCTTGGCCGGGACGGCGAACTGCTCAAGGAATTCGTGACCTGGGTCCGCGATCGCATCCTCACCCTTCGCACCCGCTCCGACTACGAGCCGATCATGCACTACGACGTCTACGGGACCCTTGGCCAGGCGTTCGACGGCGATGTCGAACGAGTGGCGGACTACCTGACGGAGCTCGGACAGGTCGCCAAGCCGTTCCGATTGCGGGTCGAGCACGCGATCGACGCCGGCAGCCGTGACGCACAGATCGCGGCCTCCGCCGCTCTCCGTGCAGCATTGCGCGCTCGCGGCAGTGACGTGCAGATCTCGGTCGACGAATGGTGCAACACCCTTGAAGACATCGAGCTGTTTGTCACAGCTGGCGCTGCCGACATGATCCACGTCAAAACGCCGGACCTCGGCGGTATCAACAACACCATCGAGGCTCTGCTCCTGGTCGCCGGCAGCGGGCTGGCCGCATACTGCGGGGGTACCTGCAACGAGACGGATCGTTCGGCGCAGATCGGCGCGCACGTCGCCATGGCGTGCGGCGCCGCGCAGGTGCTGGCCAAGCCGGGCATGGGTGTTGACGAGGGAATGATGATCGTCGGCAACGAGATGGCGAGGGTGGCTGCTCTCGTGGCCTCGCGCCGAAGTGCGACCGGCGGCCCGGTCGAGCGTGCTGCGTGAAGCCGCTCGCGGATCTTCGGATCGTCGCCATCGAACAGTACGGCGCAGGGCCGTTCGGCAGCGTGCACCTGGCCGACCTCGGCGCTGAGGTCATCAAGATCGAAGAACCGGCCAGCGGCGGTGACGTCGGGCGCTATATCCCGCCGTACCAGCGGGGCGAAGACAGCCTCTTCTTCGAGGTGTTCAATCGCAACAAGCGCAGTGTGAGCCTGGATCTTTCGACCGCTGCAGGACGCGAAGCGTTCCACGATCTCGTGCGGGTCAGCGACGTCGTCTACTCCAACCTCCGTGGCGACGTTCCCGCCAAGGTCGGCATCACCTACGACGACCTCAAGAGCGTGAATCCGACAATCGTCTGCTGTGCCCTCACCGGATTCGGCATGACCGGTCCGCGAGCGGCCGAGCCGGGTTACGACTACATTCTGCAGGGCATCGCCGGGTGGATGGACATCACCGGGGAGCCGAGCGGACCACCGACGAAATCGGGACTCTCGCTGGTCGACTACTCCGGAGGCCTCGTCGCGGCCGTCTCGATCCTTGCCGGCGTTCACGCGGCAAGGCGGGACGGCGTCGGAATGGACTGCGACGTAAGCCTGTTCGACACGGCCGTCTCGATGCTGACCTATCCCGCCATCTGGCATCTCAACGGCGAATTCGAGCCGAAGAGGACCCACCACTCCGCGCATCCGTCTCTGGTGCCGTTCCAGGCGTTCCAGGCGAGCGATGGATGGATCGTCGTCGCGTGCCCGAAAGAGAAGTTCTGGCAGCGGCTTGCGGTCGCCGT
>NZ_JAVROT010000075.1:0-35670 GCF_032162605.1 Mycobacterium sp.
GACGCCTCGACGGCATGGTCACGCCGTCGGCGGCCGCAGCAGTCTCCGCGTAGAAACTAAACGTAGAACCGCAGGTCAAGCAGTCGGCCGCACGCGTTGAACGTGCGAGCGGTCAGACTGCTTCAGCGAGGTCGGGGAACTGCTCGGAGCAATCACCCTCGACCAGGAAGTCCCCGTGATAGAAGGCTTCGAAATCAACCTTGATGACATCTGCACTGGTGTCGTCGATCCACATGTACTGAACAGTAACCATCACCATTAAGAGTTCTTTGAGTCACGATTGTGACTACATTGGCAATTCTTACCTGCGGGTAGGTTCTAGACCGCCGGACTCTCGAGATGGATCGGGTTGGTGCCGTTCAGCAAGATCCAGGTGACGACCGCGGCGGCCACCGCGATGACGAACAACCCCACCGTGACGATGCCGGGCCACCGCGCCCGGCCGAACACCCTCGCGTCGACCGAGTAGGCGCCGGCACCTGTGAAGAGCAGGGCCGTTGCGCCGAAGGCAACCAGGAATGGCACGTTGAACGGGTCCGACCAGAAAGTCGCGCCGGAGACGTTCACCGCCCAAGCGTCGGTCATCGCCGCGATCACGCCGCACGCCGCAAGCGGCGTGAGCAAACCGAGAAGCAGTCCGATGCCGCCGACCACCTCCGTGCCCGTCACCAGGTACGCGGCGAAGGTGGACATCCGCCACCCGTTGGCTTCCATGAATTCAATGGCGGAGTCGAAGTCGAACGCCTTGATCAGTCCCGCCTGCAGTATCGAGGCGCCGATCGCCATTCGTAGGACGAGGAGTCCGAGGTCGGACAACGAAGACGAATGTTCGGTGGCCGGGTAACTCACTTCCGCCGTGGTCACGCAGATCATCCTAGGTGTTGTCTGTGAACTTCCTGTTGACTTTCCGGGGAGGCTGAACCCCGGGCTCCTCCACGTCGTGGAACGAGATGAGAACCGCTTACAGCCCTAAGTTATCGCTGATAAATTATCGCCGATGTGCCCGGAAGGACTGACGTGCTGCACCGAATCGCACTACTGGCCATCGCCGCCCCGCGTCGCATTCTGGTCATCGCAGCACTGCTCATGGTGGCTGCGGCGGTGTTCGGCATCCCGGTGGCGAAGAGCCTGTCGGCGGGTGGCTTCCAGGACCCCGACTCGGAATCGTCCCAGGTCACCTCGCTGCTCGCCGAGAAGTTCGACCAAGGCGACATGCAGATGCTCGTCACCGTCACGTCGCCCGACGGTGCCTCCAGTCGAGAGGCCTCCGCCGTCGCCAATGACATCGTCGGTCGTCTCAAGCAGTCGCCCCACGTCGCAGGCGTCACGTCGGCCTGGACCGTGCCGCGGCCTGCTGCTGCAGAGCTCACCAGCAAGGATGGGACGTCCGGACTCATCATCGCCGGCATCACCGGTGGCGAGAACAACGCGCAGAAGTACGCCAAGGAACTGTCCGACAAAGTCGTCGGTGACCGTGACGGCGTCACCGTGCGATCCGGCGGCATGGCGACGGTCTACGCGCAGATCACCGCGCAGAGCGAGCGCGACCTGCTGTTGATGGAGTCGATCGCGATCCCTTTCAGCTTCCTGGTGCTGGTCTGGGTGTTCGGCGGACTCGTCGCGGCCGCGCTGCCCATGGTCGTCGGCGGCCTCGCGATCGTCGGGTCGATGTCGGTGCTGAGGCTCATCGCGTTCGGCACCGACGTCTCGATCTTCGCCCTGAACCTGTCCACCGCACTGGGCCTGGCACTGGCCATCGACTACACCCTCCTGATCATCAGCCGCTACCGCGACGAGCTCGCCGACGGTGTCCCACGCGATACGGCCCTGATACGGACGATGTCGACCGCGGGGCGCACCGTGCTGTTCTCCGCGACGACGGTGGCGTTGTCGATGGTCGCGATGCTGATCTTCCCGATGTACTTCCTGAAGTCCTTCGCCTACGCGGGCATTGCGACGGTCGGCTTCGCCGCGGCCGCGGCGGTCATCGTCACTCCCGCGGCGATCTGGCTGCTCGGCGACCGCTTGGGTGCTCTCGACGTCCGCAGACTGTTCCGCCGGGTGCGTCGTCGGCCAGAGCCTGCTCCCAGACCCGTCGAGCAGGTGTTCTGGTACCGCTCCACCAGGGCCGTGATGCGTCGGGCCATCCCCATCGGGCTGGCCGTCATAGTGCTCCTGCTGGCCTTGGGTGCTCCGTTCCTCGGCGTCAGGTGGGGCTTCCCGGACGACCGGGTGTTGCCCACGTCGGCGTCCGCCCACCAGGTGGGCGACCAGCTCCGCAACGATTTCGTCGACGACTCCTCGACTGCCGTCTCGGTCGTCGTGCCGGACGCCAACGGGCTGTCCCCGGAGGCCATCGAGCGGTACGCCGCCGAACTGTCCCGGGTGCCCGACGTGGCGTCGGTGTCCGCCCCGACCGCGACGTTCGTCGGCGGCAAGCCGGTGGGACCGCCCATCGCGGCCACCGGTGTCTCCGGTGGAAGCGCGTTCCTCACCGTCGGCAGCACTGCGCCCCTGTTCTCTGATGCGTCCAGTGCGCAGCTGGACGCGCTGCACGACGTGCCGGGGCCGGACGGGCGGTCGGTGAAGCTGGGCGGCATCGCGCAAATCAACCGCGACAGCGTCGCGGCGATCACCACCCGTCTGCCATGGGTGCTCGGCGTCATTGGCATGATCACGTTCGGACTGCTCTTTCTGCTTACCGGCAGTGTGGTTTTGCCGCTGAAAGCCGTTGTCCTGAACGTGTTGTCATTGACGGCGGCGTTCGGCGCCCTGGTGTGGATCTTTCAGGATGGGCACCTCAACGCGTTCGGTACCACCTCGACGGGGACACTGGTCGCGAATCTGCCGGTGTTGTTGTTCTGCATCGCCTTCGGGCTCTCGATGGACTACGAGGTGTTCCTAGTCGCGCGCATCCGGGAGTACTGGCTCAAGACCCGGGCGGGCAAGGGCGCCACACCGTCGGGTCGTCGGGCGATGAGGGCCGCCCGAGATGACAACGACGAGAGCGTGGCGCTCGGCCTGGCTCGCACCGGTCGCGTCATCACCGCGGCGGCACTGGTGATGTCGATCTCGTTCGCGGCGCTGATCGCCGCCGAGGTGTCGTTCATGCGGATGTTCGGCCTCGGCTTGACGCTGGCCGTGCTGGTCGACGCGACGCTGGTGCGGATGGTCCTGGTGCCGGCGTTCATGCACGTCCTGGGTGGGTGGAACTGGTGGGCACCCAAGCCGTTGGTCCGGCTTCATCGGCGGATCGGGATCAGTGAGTCCGGCGCGGACGACGATGCGCCCGAACCCGATCGCACCATGGCCACGGTCAACGGAAACTCGTCGAGGTGACCGCCCAGCCGCTCAAACGCCGACGTGCCGCGCGGGGTTCCGGTGAGCACCTGCGCGAGGAGATCCTCGACGCCGCGACCGATCTGCTGATGAAGACCGGACACGCCAAGGCGGTGTCCATCCGAGCGGTGGCGCAGCGAGTAGGGGTCACCCCGCCATCGATCTATCTGCACTTCACCGACAAGGACGCACTGCTGGATGCGGTGTGCGCCAGGTACTTCGAGTCTCTCGACGAGGTCATGCAACAGGTGGCGCGCGATCAACCCTCCACCGTCGACCGGCTCCGCGCCCAGGGCCTGGCGTACGTCCGCTTCGCCATGCAGAACCCCGAGCTGTACCGCATCGCCACGATGGGGGAGGGCAGGCCGGGCAGCGACGTCGACATGACGCTGAACAGCTCGGCGTTCGTGCACATGCGAGCGTCCATCGAGTCGCTGATGGCCGACGCCGTCTACCCGCGGTGCGACGCCACAATGGCGGCGCTGGAACTGTGGGCCGTCGCGCACGGGGTGGCCGCTCTGCTCATCTCGCGGCCCTACCTGCCGTTCGGCGACGTCGAGGAGTTCGCCGACCGGGTGATGGGCTCGGCGTGCTGCGGTCAGGTCGTGACTGGCATCATCGGAGTCGACCGCACTCCGCAGGAGGCTGTCGCGCGAATCAAGAAGGGACTTGCAGATGGCTGAAACGGGCGCAGGCACCGTGGACAACCCGTTCTTCGCGCGGCTGTGGTCGAGGATGTCGACCCGCGAACCCGAGTCGATCCTCAGACTGCGACGGGAGAACCTCGCCGCGTTGACAGGTCGGGTGCTGGAGGTCGGTGCGGGTACCGGCACCAATTTCGCCTTCTACCCCGCGACTGTCACCGAGGTGGTGGCGATCGAGCCCGAACAGCGGCTCGCGGTACTCGCCCGCCGGGCCGCCGAGGCCGCATCGGTGAAGATCACCGTCAGCACCGATACCGTGGAGCACTACGCAGCGGGTGAGCCGTTCGACGCGGTGATCTGCTCGTTGGTGCTGTGTTCGGTCGGTGATCCCGATGACGTTCTGCGGCAACTGTTCTCGATGCTGCGGCCGGGCGGTGAGCTTCGCTACCTCGAACACGTCGCAAGCACGGGGATGCGGGCTCCGATCCAGAAACTGGCCGACGCGACCGTGTGGCCGCGACTGCTGGGCAACTGCCACACCCACCGCGACACCGAGCGCTCCATCGGCGACGCCGGCTTCGAGGTGCGCGACGCCCGGCGCGAGTGGGTGCTGCCCGCGTGGGTGCCGCTGCCCGTCTCGGAGACCGCGATCGGTCTGGCGGTCAGGCCGGTTTAGCCGAGAAGCGCGGGGAGGCGCTGCAGGAGGCCCGGCAATGCGGTGGCCGACTTCTCGCGCAGTGAAATGGTGGCGCCCCCCGACAGCGGGGTCTCCTCGGGATTGACCTCGATCACGGGAACGCCCTCGGCCAGCGCCAACTCGGGCAGTCCCGCGGCCGGGTAGACGATCGCGGACGTGCCGACCACTATCGCGACGTCGGCGGAGGTGACCGCCTCCACCGAACGGTCCCACGCCTCCGTCGGCAGTTGCTCTCCGAACCACACCACGTCGGGCCGGATCAGGCCGCCGCACGCACAGGTCGGTGGCTCGACGGCCTCGACGGGCTTCGGCATTTCGGGAAGTGCGCCGTGGTACGCGGATCCGCAACGGTCACAACGGAAACTGAACAGGCTGCCGTGCAGGTGATGAACCCTCGTGCTGCCTGCGCGCTCGTGCAGGTCGTCGACGTTCTGGGTGACGACGTCCACTTCGGCGCCGTCCTGCCACGCCGCCACTGCGCGGTGGCCGTCGTTCGGTTCGACGGACTTCATCATGTAGTGGCGCCACAGATACCAGGCCCAGACCTTCTCCGGATGTCGTCGCCAGCCGTCGGCGCTGGAGATCTCATAGGGGTCGACCTTCGCCCAAAGACCCGCCTCGACGTCGCGGAACGTCGGCACACCGCTCTCCGCGGACATCCCCGCTCCGCTGAGCACCGCCACGCGCACGCCACCAAACTAGCCGCTTTTTGTGATACTGGGCGCGTGACCGATTTGGGGGAGTGGGTTCGTGTCGACCCGGACGGCGTCAGGCCGTTGTTCGATCAGTTGCGTACTCAGATCATCGAGGGTGTTCGGGACGGCAGGCTGCTGCCGGGAACCCGGTTGCCAACCGTCAGGGACCTCGCAAGCCAGCTGAGCATGGCGGTCAACACGGTGGCCCGTGCCTACCGCGAGCTCGAAGCGGCCGGGCTGCTCGAAACTCGAGGCAGATTCGGCACTTTCGTCGCACGGGTGGACCCTGCCGACGTCGCGATGGCGACTGCGGCGCACACCTATGCATCGGCGGCCAGGGCGCTCGGCGTCGGCAAGGCCGAAGCATTGCGCTACGTCGAAACGGCGTTCGGCTAGCTGTACCCAAGTCAACTCACTTGGCCAGCACCTTTTCGATTGTTCTGAGGTTGCGGGTGGTCGTCGACGACTTGTACCGCTTCTTTCCCATGGTCTTGCCGATGGTGGTGTCCAGCGTCCCGCTCTTGGGCACCTGCCAGTAGACGACGCCCTCGCCGCGTTCGATCAACTCGTCGGGCCCCGCGTCCTTGGCGAGTTCGACCAGTTCGTCGAGGACGTCGGCGTCGGTGACGAAGGTGACGTAGGAATGGTGGCCTTCGACCTCCCGCTCGAACGGGTAGGCGTCGGACACCGCTCGCACCTCGTCGACGTCGTAGGCCAGGACCCATGCGTCGTATCCGAACGCCTCGCGCAACGCGGCCTCCGCCTTCTTGCGGACTCCTGGCGCCTTGGCGCCGCTCTCCAGCACCACATTGCCGCTGGCGAGGACCGTTCGCACCTCCGTGAAGCCGGCCTCAGTCAGGGCCGCGGCGACCTCGGCCATCTTCAGGTTCACGCCACCGACGTTGACGCCGCGCAGGAAGGCGACATAGCGCGTCATCCGAACTCCAACAGGGTGACGCTGGGTCGGCTGCGGCGCAGCAGGCCGATGCGGTCCAACACGGGTGCCGACGCCAGCCTCCAGGCTCCTCGGCCAGGTGGAAGCGCGATGTCCCGAGCCAGCCGCACGCCGGCAAGTGTGCCCGCGATCGCGAGTGCCTCATCGGCGGACTGGCCGAACGGCATCGGCGGGGCGACGTAGCGCCCCGAGAGTTTGAAACCCTTCAGCGTGCGGGCGCTGAACCAGCGTGGAATGGAGTCGAACATCATCTGGCAGGAAGGAAAGCGGGTCGCGCAGTCGGCGACCAGACCGAGGGCGTCCTCCGGTTCGAGGTACATCAGTAGACCCTCGGCAGTGATGAAGGCGCCGTTGCTCGCGTCGACGCGGTCCATCCAGGAGCGGTCCAGCGCGGACTGTGCGAGTGCGACGATGCGGTCGTCGGCTGGCAGCAGTTGCCGCCTCAGGTCCATGACAGGAGGTAGATCGATTGAGTACCAAGTGGATTCGGTCAGTACACCGGTGCGCTCCAGGCGCCAGAAGCTGGTCTGCAGACCCTCCGCCAGCGCCACCACCGACGCCTTCGGGTGCGCGCTCAGGTACTGGCCGGCGGCGAGGTCGAACGCGACCGCGCGCAGAGCGTGAGGCTGGTTGGGCTTGCCGAACTTGAGGTAGTCGTAGTCGATCGTGTCGAGCAGGGTGATGGCCCAGGGATCGCGAATCACGCCGTCGGATCGCTTGGCCTCGGAGCCGCGGTTGTGCAGGGTCCACAGGGTCGTCGCGGAGACACCTTCCAGTGTGGTTCCGTCGATCGTGGTCATCTGGCCATGGTAGGGATCCGACTGCGGAATCGGGTCACCCTCGCGCAACGCGGTCGTACGCTGGTGACCGTGACCCGCCAGGTGTTCGACGACAAGCTGTTGGCCTTGATCGGTGGAAACTCGCTGGGGGTGCTGGCGACCATCAAACACGACGGTCGGCCGCAGTTGTCGAACGTCTCCTACCACTTCGATGCCCGCGAGGTGGCGATTCAGGTGTCGATCACCGAACCGCGCGCCAAGACCAGGAATCTGCGCCGCGACCCCCGCGCGTCGATCCACGTCAGCTCCGACGATGGCTGGGCCTACGCGGTCGCCGAGGGTGATGCGATCCTCACGCCGACCGCGGCGACGCCGGACGACGACACCGTCGAGGGACTGATTGCGTTGTACCGCAACATCGCAGGCAGGGAGCATCCCGACTGGGACGAATACCGCCGGGCGATGGTCGACGACCGGCGCGTATTGATGACGATGCCCATCTCCCATCTGTATGGCATGCCACCGGGCGTGCGCTAACGCCGGCGCCGAGGCGCGCTACGCTGAGGCATGGCCGAAGAGACCTCTGACGAGACCGAATCCTCCGACGAGAACAAGCGCAAGTTCCGCGAGGCGCTGGAGCGCAAGAAGGCCAACGCCGGCGGCGGCTCCGAACACAAGGACGGCGGACGCAAGCACGGTCCGCGGTCGACCGGCCCCGCGGAGAGCCGCCGGGAGTTCCGGCGCAAGAGCGTCTAGCCGACGCCCGCCTGGGTGAGTGCCGGTGGCATCGCCGAAAACCACTGGCCGCCTATGCGGTTTCGATTCCATTCGAGTGTCGCCCCTGAATCAGGATGGCCACCAGGCAGACCGCGGCCAACGCCGCTGTGGCGATCGCAAAGCTGACGCCGGCGGTGCGCAGGCCCCAATGCTGGGAGGCGAATCCCTCACTGACGACGGGCAGTGCGATCGCGACGTACACCACGACGAAGTACGTCGAGCTGACCTCGGCGCGGCGGTCGGCGGGCGCGCGTTCTGAGATCGAGGCCAGCCCCCGACTGAAGCTGATGCCCTGCCCGATGCCCGCCACGATGGCCGCGATGAGCAGGACGTACGGCGACGAGAGTTGCAGCGCCGCAGCGAGAATGACCATCCCCACGACCAGGATGGCGCAGCCGGCCGCGACGGCTCGCTGCGGGTCGGTGCGGCGGGACAGGAGTTGAGCGAGCGCCGACGCCGCGAAGATGGAGCCGGCCAACGTGCCTGCGATGGCATGGTTGTCGATGCCCATCACGGACTTGACGAACGCCGGCACCACGGCCATGAACAGGCCCGTCACCGCGAATCCGGCGAAGGCCGCGGTTGCCGCGGTGACGAAGGCCGAACGCATCTCGGCAGGCACGGAGAGCCGCTGGAATCCGAGGCGCCCGGTACGCGATGAGGTCTCGGGGGCCAGCAGCACCGCGCCCACGGCCAATGACACCAGCACGATGTGCACGACGAATGACAGTTGCAGCGGGTGCGGTGCGTACTGGACGAGGATTCCGGCCAAGAGGGGGCCGGCTCCCAGGCCGCCGATGTTCGCGACGGTGGCGATCGCGGTTGCGCGATCGCGGTGCTCGGCCGGGGCTGCCTCGATGATCGCCGCGGTCGCGGTCCCGGTGAAGATGCCCGCGGACAGGCCAGAGAGCAACCGGCCCAGCAGTAGCAGCGGCACGTCGTCGGCCAGCAGGAAGACCGCCGCGCTGGTCAGCGCGAAGCCGGCCCCGGCGAGCAGGACGGGGCGTCGGCCGATGGCATCGGACCAGCGCCCGAACACCAGCAACGCGGCGAGCACGCCGATCGCGTAAGTGGAGAAGATCACCGTGGTGGTGAGGACCGCGAAGTGCATGCGTTCGGCGTAGAGCGCGTACATGGGCGTCGGCAGTGTGGTGCCCGCCATAACGGCGGCGAATGCGTAGGCCAGAAACGCGAAACCGAACCGCCTTCTGGTGGAGGTCGACTGCGGTTCGGTCACTGGGACGATCGTAGGCATGTCGCGGTCAACGCCGGGAAGCCCGCCCGGGCTTCCCGCAGTGCCCTCTGTTCTTCGCGCAATCGCTCACTGGTGCACCATCCTGGTGTCGGTGGGTCCAGATGGACTGCTGATGCACCCCTGGTCCCCACCGGGCCATCGCCACGAGCGCTTGACCCTCGAGGTCCGTGATGAGTTCTGCGAGGTCCGGTGGCCCAGGACACCCAGACTGGCTATAGGGCTGTGCGCCATTGAGCGCCGATCAGTGAGCGACCGGCTGCGGGGTCCCGGGACCACCGGGTGTTCGCTCACTGCTCCAACAGCGAGGTAACAACTATGGAGGTAACAACTATGAGTGTGACCCAACAAGGCGTGCCGGGGCGAGTGTGTGCGGGCGTGGACTGGGCCAAGGATGACCATGCGATCGCCATCATCGACCCCGCCGGGGAGGTTCTGGACCGCTTCGCCGTCACTCATGACGCTGCGCCTGGCAAGGCAACCTCGCCCACGACCCCCTCAAGCACGGAGCCGCCCTCCAAGCCCTGCTCAACAACACCACCGAAAAGGTGGCCTCAACGATCCGGGGTTGACACAGGGCTACTCATCAGTGCGCGATCGCCTTCTCGGCGCCCACGCCGGTGAGCGAACGGACCTCCATCTCCGCCTCGAGCGCGGGGTTGCCGGGGACCTTCGACGTCACCGTGCCGATGATGCCGAGGACGAAGGCCAGGGGGATCGACACGATGCCGGGGTTCGCCAACGGGAACCAGGCGAAGTCCACGCCGGGGATCATCGCCGCCTTCGCGCCCGACACGGCGGGCGAGAAGACGATCAGCACCAGCGTCGAGATGAGTCCGCCGTACATGCTCCACAGCGCGCCACGGGTGTTGAACCGCTTCCAATAGAGCGAGTAGACGATGGTCGGCAGGTTGGCCGCAGCAGCGATCGCGAATGCCAGCGCCACCAGGAACGCGACGTTCTGGCCGTTCGCCAGGATGCCCAGCGCGATCGCGAAGATGCCGAGCACCACCGCCGTGATGCGCGAGACCCGGACCTGCTGGCTCTCGGTGACCTGGCCCTTCTTCAGCACGCTGGCATAGATGTCGTGCGCGAACGACGCCGATGCGGTGATGGTGAGGCCGGCGACGACGGCGAGGATCGTCGCGAACGCCACCGCCGAGATGACACCCAGCAGGACCACGCCGCCCAGTTCGAACGCCAGCAGTGGCGCGGCGGAGTTCTGACCGCCGGCCGCCGCCAGGATGCGATCGGGCCCGACCAGTGCCGCGGCGCCGTAGCCGAGCACCAGGGTGAAGAGATAGAACGCGCCGATCAGGCCGATCGCCCACACGACCGAGCGACGAGCTTCCTTGGCCGTCGGCACGGTGTAGAAGCGCATCAGCACGTGCGGAAGGCCCGCGGTGCCGAGCACCAGCGCGAGCCCCAAGGACAGCAGATTGATCTTGGATTCGGTCGAGCCGCCGTACTGTGCCCCTGGCGCGAGGACGTCGCGGGCCGCGACGGCCTTGTCCGCCGAACCCGCGATGGCCGTCTGTGCCGAGCCGAGGATCTCGGAGAAGTTCAGCCCGAATTTGGCTAGCACCATCACCGTCATGATCGCGGCGCCTGCGAGCAGCAGCACGGCCTTGATGATCTGCACCCAGGTGGTGCCCTTCATGCCGCCGACCAGGACGTAGACGATCATCAGGACGCCGACGACGGCGATCACGATCGACTGGCCGCTCTTGCTCTTGACGTCGAGCAGCAACGCGACGAGCCCGCCTGCGCCCGCCATCTGCGCCAGCAGGTAGAACAGTGACACGGTCAGCGTCGACGTCGCCGCGGCCATCCGCACGGGACGCTGCTTGAGCCGGAAGCTCAGCACGTCGGCCATGGTGAATCTGCCGGTGTTGCGCAGCAATTCGGCGACCAGGAGCAGGGCGACCAGCCACGCGACGAGGAAGCCGATGGAGTACAGGAAGCCGTCGTAGCCGTAGACGGCGATCGCCCCCGCGATCCCGAGGAAGCTGGCTGCCGACAGGTAATCGCCCGCGATGGCGATGCCGTTCTGCGGGCCGGAGAACGACCGCCCGCCGGTGAAGAACTGATCGGCAGTCTGATTCTTGCGACTTGCCTTGATCACGACGAACAGCGTGATGACGACGAACACCGCGAAGATGCCGATGTTGGCCACCGGGTTGCCGATGGTCTCACTGGCTGCTAGGAGCGTCATCGTTGGATGCCTTCCATCTCGGCGCGGATGGCCGCCGCGCGCGGATCGAGCTCGCGGTTGGCGAATCGCACGTAGAGGCCGGTGATGACGAACGTGGTCAAGAATTGGCCGAGACCGATGAGCAGGCCGACGTTGACGTTGCCAAACACCCGGATGGCCATGAAGTCGTGGGCGAATGCGCCGAGCAGGACGTACGTGGCGTACCAGACGAGAAAGAACCCCGTCATCGGAAAGACGAAGCGGCGCAGGCGCGTCCGGAGTTCCTGGAACTCGGGACTAGCCTGCATGTCGAGGAACTGTTGGGCCGTGTGGGCGGGTGGGCTATCGGTGGTCGACACCGCAGTACTCCTGACCTCGTGGTGCAGTATTGAGTGGCTCTCAGCATACTGAGGGTCAAGTCACAGTTTGGCCTTTCCCTTAGACTGCCCGGATGGCGAAGTTGCAGCTCGTGCAAGATCCGGCCGCCGATGAGCTGTTGGAGCACAACCCCTTTGCGTTGCTGGTCGGCATGATGCTTGATCAGCAGATCCCGATGGAGGTGGCGTTCGCCGGGCCAAAGAAGATCGCGGACCGCATCGGTGGCGTGGACGCCCGCGAGATCGCGGACTACGACCCGGAGGCCTTCATCGCCCTGTGTTCGGAACGCCCCGCGGTGCATCGCTTCCCGGGTTCGATGGCAAAACGGTTGCAGACCTTGGCGCAGGCGATCGTCGAGGAGTACGGCGGCGACGCCGTCGGGCTCTGGACGGCTGGTGATCCCGACGGCGCCGAGGTGCTGCGTCGGCTCAAGGCGCTGCCAGGCTTCGGCGAACAGAAGGCCAGGATCTTCCTTGCTCTGCTCGGCAAGCAGTACGGCGTGACGCCGACGGGATGGCGCGCCGCCGCGGGCGACTACGGCAAGGCGGGGACGCACATGTCGGTGGCGGACGTCGTCGACAAGGGGTCATTGGAGAAGGTGCGGTCGTACAAGAAGCAGGCGAAGGCGGCAGCGAAGGCGAGAGCCTGAGCCATGGATGAAGCGAAGGCCAAGGGCCGAGCGCGAACTCGCCGTTGCGATGAGGGGGCCTAGAGAGTCTTGCCGTCGAAGCGTTCGCGGGTGACGAACTCGGCAACCGGCTTGCGCTTGAGCTTGCTGACCTGATGGACGGGCTTGCCGAGCGGGACGATGGCGGCGATCGCGTACTCGTCGGGGATGCCGAGCAGTTCCCTCAGCCGTGGCTCCTCGGGTATCGCCATGGTGCTCGTGACGCCGCCGAAGCCCTCGTTGCGCGCGGCCAGGAGGACGTTCCAGACGAATGGATATACCGACGCGCCGCTGACCACACCGATGCGGTCGAGCCCCTGGTCCGTCGCCGCGACCACGCCGAGATTCAGGCAGATCACCAGCACGACCGCGGCCTCTCTCAGCGGCGCCGTCATCTGCGCGGGCGGCTCGGTGGCCGCGACGGTCTGCGCATCGACGCCGCACGGCCGCAACGGGTTCCACGGTGACTCGTCGTTGGCCAATTGCGCGGCATAGCGTCGGGCGGCGGGGATCGACGCCTCTGCCAGTCTCTCGCGCGTCGCCGCGTCGCGAACCGCGATCACGCGTACGCCCTGCCGATTGCCACCACTCGGGGCGAAGCGCGCATTGTCGAGGATGCGCGTCAGAACCTCGTCGGGCAGGGGATCGCCGGTGAACTGGCGGACCGCCCCTGTCGTGCGCATTACGTCATACAGGTCCATGCCCCCATCATCCTCGTGGGATCGTGAAGCATGGCGAAAACACACTTGAGCTGTCCCTGCGGAGAAGCCATCACCGGCGTCGACGAGGACGACCTGGTCGAGAAGGCTCAGGAGCACCTGTCGGAGGCGCACCCCGGTCGCGAGTACGACCGGGAAATGATTCTCTTCATGGCGTACTGACCACTCCTCGTGGTCGCCGCGAACGTGCGCGTTCTGCCGAGATCATCGGCGTGTCGCGCAGCAGACACGCACGCTCGCGGGGAGGCGGTGCTCACGGAACGACGGTCGAGCCGATCGTCGGCATGAACTGGCACTGCTTCTCAGTGGTCGTGACCTGACCGAAGATGGTCGACATGATGCTGCCCGAGCCTGTGTCGGCGATCACCGTGAGCGTCGTCGGCCCTTCGGGGTTGATGTCGCTCTGCGGTTTGAGCGTCGCCGTACCTGACTTGCCCGTCGTCAGGTTCACCCAGGTGACGTTCAGCGGCAGCTTCTGCTCGGCGGCCGGACCCGGGGTGCCCATCGCGGTGAACACGTATGCAGTCTGACCCGCGCCGGGACCGGGATTCGGGATCGTCGCCGGACCCGCCACCGAGATCGCCGTCGCCAGCACGTTTCCGCCGTCCTTGAGGCAGCCGTTGCTGATCGACGGGTACATGAAGTCCTGCGTCGTGGGGGCGTCCGGCCCGAAGGCGGGACCCGGCGCCCCGTCCGGACCCGGGACGGCTGCCGCCGCGGGGGCGGCGTCAGGAGCAGGCGCGGGAAGTGCGTCGGGAGCGGGCGCCGCGTCGGGAGCAGGTGCTGGCGCGGCTTCTGGTGCCGGGGCTGGGGCGGCCTCGGGGGCCGGTGCCGGTGCGGCCTCGGGGGCCGGTGCCGGAGCGGCCAGCGGAGCCGCGTCGGGCACGGGACCCGCCGCGTGGGCGGGGTCGACCCCCATCGGCAGGTGCGCCTCGGTACCGGGGATCGCACCCACCGCGGGCACGTGCGCCACCTGAGGATCGGCGACGAACTGATTGACCGCCGCGGCCACGTTCTTCGAACCGGACGGCACCGCACTGTTACCCGCGAACGCCGCCGCGGCCGCCATCAACATCGAGGCAGCATTCGACGGGTCACCAGCCGCCTGCTGGATGGCAGGCCCCAGGCTCTGCATCGCGGGCAGCCCAGGAGCTTGCAGACCGCTGATCGGCAACGGCAGCGGCGGCGTGGGCTCCGCATGGGCGACCGGTTGGCCGCCCAGCGTCAGCGCGGCCGTCGCTCCGAGTGCGACCAACAGCGTTCTCTTCGAAGGCATGACTCTCCCGTGCTCGGTTCGGTTCGGTGGCCTGATCGATCGGGCGTCAGGGCAGCCCTGCGACTGGGAACATCAGTGGCGACAGTGCAGTCGGGCCGGTGGCTGCCGGAACGGCAGGCGCCGCAGCGGCCGTTGCGGCGGTTGCTGCAGGCACGGCTGCGGCCGCTACCGGCGCCGCGGCGGCGACGGGGACAGCCGTGGGGGACTTCGGCAGCAGGTTGGCCAGCGGTGTGCCAGCAGGCATCAGCGAGGCCAGGTCACCCGGAAAGTTGACCTGCTGCGGCAGCGGCAACGGGGACCCGGGGACCTGAGGCAGCTGCACTTCGGCCGTCGGAACCAACCCTGCGGGAGCGGCCGCGGCCGGAGCCGCGACAGGCGCGGCAGCCAGCGGTGCAGCAGCGGCGGCGGGCGCCTGGGGCAGCGTGACGGAGGCGGTGGCCGCAGGTGCCGGTGCGGCGGGCGCCGCAGCCGGGGTGGCGGTACCCGAGAACACCGAGGCAAGGCCCTGCAACAGCTGCGGCGCGTTGCCTGGCGTGAGCGAGCTCAGGAACGGGATGTTCGGCATGTTGGGGATCGCCGGTGCGGGCACCGGGTCGGCAGCCGCGGTGGCGCTGAGCAGCAGTGCACCCGGGACTGCGCAGGCGGCCGCAATCACGCTGGTGGCGAAGACTTTTCTGGCGAGGTGCATGGTTCTCCCGATCGGTTGACGACATGTCTGGAACCGAAGCTACGGAGTTACGGGAGTTACTCAAGTGACAGGTGTGGCTTTTATGCAACCGTTACTGACACGACGGCCGATGGTGACCGAATGGCTTGCCTGGGCGAGCGAAGCGACCGGGGAATCTTGCCTGGGCGAGCGAAGCGACGGGGGAAACTAGAGTCGGACGGATAGCCAGACAGACAGATGTCGCACCCGCCAGCGTCGGCGCGACGCCGCGGAGCCGATTCGCGGTCATCGCGCCGTATCTGCTCGCGCTCAGCCTGGTCGCGCGGTTCGGCGTCACCTATCTGATGCGCAACGGCACCAACTTCATCGACCTCCACGTCTACGTCGACGGCGCGGCCACCATGGCACGCGGCGGCCTATACGACTTCGTCTACCACCCGGCGATCCCGCCGCTCCCGTTGCGGTTCACCTATCCGCCGTTCGCCGGCCTGGTGTTCTACCCGCTGCACTTCCTGCCGTTCCCGGTCGTCGGCCTCTGCTGGCAATTGGGCATCGTCGCGGCGCTGTACGGCGCCGCAGTGCTGGTGTTGAAGCTGCTGCACAGCCCGGATCGGCGGATGGCGATGGCGTGGACTGCGCTCGTCATCTGGTTCGAGCCGGTCCGGCACGTGTTCGAACTCGGCCAGATCGGTGCGTTGCTGATGCTCGCGGTGCTGTTCGCCGTGTACAGCAACCGGTGGTGGTTGTCCGGGCTGCTGGTGGGCTTGGCCGCAGGCGTCAAACTGACTCCCGCAGTGGCCGTCCTGTACTTCGTGGGTGCCCGCCGGTGGAAGGCCGTCCTGTTCTCCGGCCTGGTGTTCGGCGCGACCGTGGCATTGTCGGTCGCCCTTGGCGGCGCGCAGGCGCGGTTCTACTTCACCGATCTGCTCGGCAACGCCGATCGCATCGGCGTCGTGGACACCCCGATGAACCAATCGCTGCGCGGCGTCGTCGGCTACCTGGCGGGACGTGACACCGGCTTCGGCCCGTTGCTGGTCGGCGCGGTCGTCGTCACTGCTGCGCTCGCCCTGCTGGCGTGGCGGCGCATCGGCGCGGACGACCCGCTGGGCCGCATCGTCGTGGTGATGCTGTTCGGGTTGCTGATCTCACCGATCAGTTGGACGCATCACTGGGTGTGGCTGCTGCCGCTCGTCATGTGGTTGGTGCTCGGTCCGATGCGCCACCGAACGCGGATCGTCGGCTGGGCCTGGGTGGTGCTGGCGTACGTCGGGCCGCCGTGGTTGGTGACGCTGGCCGGTGACATCGGCTGGCTGCACGGCAGCCACTGGTACACGGACGTGGCCGGATCGCTGTACGTCCTGGCGGCGGTCGTGACCCTGGCCTACGTCGCCTCAGTCAGCCGACGATCCGATTGATGTCGCCTGCCATCGCCACGTCCTTCTCGGTGATGCCGCCCTCGGAGTGGGTGACGAGTGCGAAAGTAACCGTCCGCCAACGGATGTCGATGTCGGGATGGTGGTCTTCGCGTTCCGCGTGTTCCCCGATGCGGCGGACCGCGTCGATGCCTTCGAGGAAGGCGGGAAACTGGATCGACCTTCGCAAGGCCCCGTCGGAACGCTCCCAGCCGTCGAGCTCGGGCAGTGCCGCGTCCACCTGCTCGTCGGTCAACACAGCCATGTTAGTAACCTTTCTCTCCGGTGAAAAACGTTGCTACCTGGAACAATACGCCACAGGTCGCGGCGCGTAGCCAAGTGCAGCAGTGCTGATTGTCGTCAGCGGCATGGCTGCCAACGTGAAAATTATTAGTGTGCATGATATTTCGTGCACACCACCGCCATGGCCCGGTCGATCTGCGGATCGTGCAGTTTCGCCTGCGCGACATCACCGCGTGGGTGGAGCAGAACATCACCAAGAAGGACGTCGGCGGCACGACCGTCTACGACCTGCAGTCGAAGGCGTGACGACGGGGTCGCGCTCTAGCCCGCCGAGTGCACGCTTGTTGACGGCCTCACTCGAGATTCGTGTACGACAAGCGTGCACTCGGCGCGAGTGTCGGGCGCCGCGCCGAGCTTGGACTTCAGCCCACCTTAGGTGCTTGCCGGCGGCTATGGCGGCCACCGCGGCCACCGCGTTACCCTCGGCCGGTTTGATGAGCGCCGAGCGTTGGCGCACCGCGCGAAGGTATAGCGTCACTGCGTGCCGAACCAGATCGTCGTCGCGGGCGCTCTCATCTCCGGCGCAACCCTGCTGGTCGCCCAGCGTGCCCGACCGCTGGAACTGGCGGGGCTGTGGGAGCTGCCTGGCGGCAAGGTAGCGCAGGGGGAGAGCGAATCCGAGGCGCTGGTGCGCGAACTGGACGAGGAACTCGGTGTCGAGATCACCGTCGGCGCCCGGCTCGGTCCCGATGTCGAGCTGAGCGAGGAGATGACGCTGCGCGCGTTTCTCGTCACTCAGACGGCGGGCACCGCACGAGCACGGGATCACCGGGCGCTGCGCTGGGTGACCGCCGACGAACTCGACGGGCTGGCGTGGGTGCCCGCCGACCGTGGCTGGTTGCCGGACCTGATTGCCGCCCTGTCCGCCGGCTAGTGCGGAGTCCAGCTTGCGCCATCCGAACCAGGAGCGTCAGTAGCGGAGTCGGTCGCCCACCACGCGCACCTCGGACAGGCTCCGCGGGTGGCGGACCGCATACACCGGATGCAGCAGAGCCGGGTGGCGGCAATGCGGGCACGACTCCGACGCCTGGTTGACCGGCGAACTGGTCAGGTGGTGACATGCCGCACACCGCACGACGTAGAACGCGCCCATCCAGTTGAGCAGGCCAAGATAGATGGCCGTGGTGGCGGCACTGGCCAGCACAACCACCACGACGATGGTCCCCACTTCGAAAAGCGTCATGATCATTACCTCCAACCAGCGACGGACACCTTCACCGTACGCCGCCGTTCGCCGACGTCCGCCGAGGTCGTCAGGACTTTCTGGCGCGTTTGAAGACCTTGTCGAGCTCCCTGCCGTGGATGCCCGACAGTTCGGCCTTAGCCACCTTGCTGAGCACCAGTGGGCACCGCTTGCAGCGCGGCTTGCTGCGACGACACTTCTTCTTCGCCTTGACACCGGCCAGCTTGGAGGACTTCACACCGGCCCTTCTTCGTTGGCTTCGTTTTCGTGATCGGGTGCCCACACTGCGACAATCAACGACGTGGATTTTCGCAATGTCGCCATCGTCGCTCACGTCGACCACGGCAAGACGACCCTGGTCGACGCCATGCTCCGGCAATCCGGTGCACTTTCGCATCGAGGCGACGATACGGTCGAGCGCTTGATGGACTCCGGTGACCTGGAGAAGGAAAAGGGCATCACCATCCTGGCGAAGAACACCGCCGTGCACCGCCAGCACCCCGACGGCAGCATGACGGTGATCAACGTCATCGACACCCCGGGTCACGCGGACTTCGGCGGCGAGGTCGAACGTGGTCTGTCGATGGTCGATGGCGTGTTGCTTCTCGTCGATGCCTCCGAAGGCCCGCTACCGCAGACCCGCTTCGTGCTGCGCAAGGCGCTGGCCGCACATCTGCCGGTGCTCCTGGTGGTCAACAAGACCGACCGTCCCGACGCCCGGATCGCCGAGGTCGTCTCGGAGAGCCACGACCTTCTGCTGGACGTCGCCACCGATCTCGACGACGAGGCACAGAAGGCCGCCGAGCACGCCCTCGGCCTGCCGACGCTGTACGCCTCCGGGCGGGCCGGTATCGCCAGCCTGATCGAGCCAGCCAACGGCGAGAACCCGGAGGGCGAGAACCTCGACGCGCTCTTCGACGTGCTGCTCGAACACATTCCCGCGCCGGTGGGCGATCCGGAAGCGCCCCTGCAGGCTTTGGTGACCAACCTCGACGCCTCGGCGTTCCTGGGTCGCCTTGCGCTGATCCGCATCTACAAGGGCAAGCTCCGCAAGGGGCAGACCGTGGCGTGGATGCGTGAGGTCGACGGGGTCTCCGTCGTGACCAACGCCAAGATCACCGAACTTCTGGCCACCGAGGGCGTCGACCGCCGTCCCACCGACGAGGCCATCGCCGGCGACATCGTCGCCGTGGCGGGCATGCCCGAGATCATGATCGGCGACACCCTCGCCGACCCCGAGCACGCGCACGCGCTGCCACGCATCCACATCGACGAGCCGGCGATCTCGGTCACCATCGGCACCAACACCTCGCCCCTGGCGGGCAAGGTGTCCGGCCACAAGTTGACGGCCCGAATGGTCAAGAACCGGTTGGACAGCGAATTGATCGGCAACGTGTCGATCAAGATCGTCGACATTGACAGGCCCGACGCGTGGGAGGTCCAGGGCCGCGGTGAGCTGGCGCTGGCCGTCCTCGTCGAGCAGATGCGCCGCGAAGGATTCGAGCTCACCGTCGGCAAGCCGCAGGTGGTCACCAAGACCATCGACGGCAAGCTGCACGAGCCGTACGAGGCCATGACGATCGACTGCCCCGACGAGTTCGTCGGCGCTATCACGCAGCTGATGGCCGGCCGCAAGGGCCGCATGGAGGAGATGGCCAACCACGCAGCCGGATGGGTGCGGATGGACTTCATCGTGCCAAGCCGCGGGCTCATCGGCTTCCGGACCGACTTCCTCACGATCACCCGCGGCACGGGCATCGCCAATGCCGTGTTCGACGGCTATCGCCCGTGGGCTGGCGAGATCCGGGCGCGCCACACCGGCTCCCTGGTGTCCGACCGCACCGGCACGGTGACGCCGTTCGCGATGATCCAGCTCTCGGACCGGGGCCAGTTCTTCGTCGAACCCGGCCAGGACACCTATGAGGGCCAGGTCGTCGGGATCAACCCGCGCGCCGAGGACCTCGACGTCAACGTCACCCGCGAGAAGAAGCTGACGAACATGCGGTCGGCGACGGCAGACGTGTTCGTGACCCTGGACAGGCCGCTGGAATTCGACCTCGAACAGGCCATGGAGTTCTGCGCGAACGACGAATGCGTTGAGGTAACTCCGGAGTTCGTGCGGGTGCGCAAGGCAGAGCTGAACGCGACCACCCGGGCGCGCACCAAGGCGCGCGAGAAAACCCGCAACTGAGTTTGAATGTCGCCGGCCGCGAGCGGCTCCGTGCTGTCGATACCCTGAAGGGTGTGCCGACGAACTTGCGACGACTCGCCAGCACCGTCGGCTCGTTGACCTCGACATTATTGCTGATTGCCGCATGCACCGTCAGCCCACCACCCGCCCCGCAGAGCACCGAGACGACGCAGAGCACACCGCCGCCGCCGCTGAAGGCAACGCAGATCATCATGGCCATCGACTCGATCGGCGCCGGGTTCAACCCGCACCTGCTATCGGACCAGTCGCCGGTGAACGCGGCCATCTCCTCGTTGGTTCTGCCGAGCTCGTTCCGGCCGGTACCCGACCTCGCGTCGTCGACGGGCTCGCGTTGGGAGCTCGACCCCACGCTGCTGGAGTCGGCGGACGTGACGAGCGAGGGTCCGTTCACCGTCACCTACAAGATCAGGCCCGAGGCGCAGTGGACGGACAACGCACCGATCGCCGCCGACGACTACTGGTACCTCTGGCGGCAGATGGTCAGCGCGCCCGGTGTCGTCGACCCTGCGGGCTATGACCTCATCACCGGCGTCCAGTCGGTCGACGGCGGCAAGACCGCCGTCGTCACGTTCTCCCAGCCGTACCCGGCGTGGCGGGAGCTCTTCAACGACCTCCTGCCCGCGCACATCGTGAAGGACGTGCCAGGCGGATTCGCGGCCGGACTGGTGCGGACGCTTCCGGTGACCGGGGGTCAGTTCCGCGTCGACAGCATCGATCCGCAGCGCGACGAGATCCTGCTCGCGCGAAACGACCGGTACTGGGCCGAGCCCGCCAAACCGGACCAGATTCTGTTCAGGCGCGGGGGAGCGCCCGCGGTACTCGCCGACTCGATTCGCAACGGTGACACGCAGGTCGCCCAGGTTCACGGCGGCCAGGCGGCCTTCATCCAGTTGGGCGCGATCCCCGACGTGCGCACCGCTCGGATCGTGACACCACGGGTGATGCAGGTGACGTTGCGCGCGCAGCAACCCGATCTGGTCGACTCCCAGGTGCGCAAGGCGATCCTCGGCCTTCTCGACGTGGACCTGCTGGCCGCGGTCGGAGCAGGCAGCGACAACACGGTGACCCTGGCGCAGGCCCAGGTGCGGTCGCCGTCGGATCCGGGTTACGTGCCCACCGCTCCTCCGGCCTTGAGCCGCGTGGCGGCGCTCGAACTGCTGAAGGACTCCGGCTACACCGTCGAGCAGGAAGTGTCCTCGACCAACCCGGTGCCCACGCCAACGCCGAGCGGGGCACCGCCGACCAGGGGCCGGATCAGCAAGAACGGCAATCAGATGCAGTTCGTGGTCGGGGTGGCGGCCAACGACCCCACGTCGGTCGCCGTTGCGAACACGGCGGCCGACCAACTCCGCAGTGTCGGCATCGCCGCGTCCGTGCTGGCGCTCGACCCGCCCGCGCTGTACGGCGACGCCTTGGCGCAGAACCGGGTCGACGCGATCGTCGGCTGGCATCAGGCCGGTGGAGATCTGGCCACGGCCCTCGCGTCACGCTATGGCTGCCCCGCACTGGAGGCGACTCCCGTGGAGACCGCGCCGTCCAGTGACACGCCGACGCCGACCGGCACGACGCCGTCGGTGAGCGCGCCGCCAAGCACGACGCCATCACCGTCGCCGACGTCGAGCACCACTCCGACCGCGGCGCCTTCGCCCGCCGGACTCGATCAACTGGTGCAGGCCCCCAGTAACTTGACCGGCATCTGCGATCGCAGCATTCAACCGAACATCGAGGCCGCGCTGGACGGCAGCCAGCCGATCGGGGACGTGCTCACGGCCGTCGAGCCACGGTTGTGGAACCTGTCCACGGTTCTTCCGATCCTGCAGGACACCACCATCGTCGCGGCTGGGCCCAACGTGCAGAACGTCGGCCTGTCCGGTGCCGTACCCGTGGGCATCGTCGGCGACGCAAGCGAGTGGGTCAAGGGGCCTCACTAGCCCAACGCTCTTCGGCTGCTCGGGGAGCGACGCTCGACCGCCGCGCGAGGTTGCGCTCGCGGAGCAGCTGGATGCCGTGCGCCGTGAACGCCGCCGCCGCGAACACCAGGAACAACCACAGCGGCGGACGCGCGAGCTCCCAGACGAACAGGGCCGCGAATAGTGGTCCGCGCTGGGTGATCGCCAGCACGCCGGCCGCGCACGCGAGTGACACCGCGGCGACTTGCAGATGAATCCCGGCCAGGTGGTTGATGGCAATGGTCACGACCGTGCCCGCGGCGGCGCCGGTGGCCAGTGCGGGGGTCATCAGGCCGCCCACCGCGCCAGTGCGCAGGTACACCGCGGTCAGCAACGGTTTCAAGAGCAGGATCACGGCCGCGCCGCCGAGCGTCAGGCCCGAGTCGACGCTGACCGCCAGGATGCTGCGACCGTTGCCCGGCAACTCCGGCCACCAGATCGAGCAGACCCCGGTGGCCAGGCCGGCCACGGCGATCGCGGGTACGAGCACCCACGACCGGATCTGTGGCTTCGGGCGCACCCGCGTCATCAGCCTGTTGAAGACGAGTCCAACGGCCACGGCCAACGGTGCGATCGCGCAGGCCAGAAGCACGAAGAGGAAGGAGAGGTTCGGATCCGGCCAGACCAATGTGTGCTCGAGGTGGGTGACCGGCGACGACACCGCCACGGCCAGGCTCGACGTGATCAGCGCCGTGCCCACCGCCCTCGGGTGCCACGTTCCGAGCAGGATGCGCACCGCGAAGACGGCACCGCCGAGCGGGACGCTGTAGACGGCGGCGAGTCCGGCGCCCGCCGCGCACGCCAGTAGAATTTCGCGGTCACGGGCCGTCAGCGACCAGCGCGACGTGCCCAGATCGCCGAGCGCGGCCGAGAACTGACGTGGCGCGCCCTCGCGACCGAGCGACGCGCCGGATCCGACGAGTAGAACCTGAAGTCCGGCGTCGATGGACCACCGCCACCGGGGGATCGGTCGGTGTTCGGCGATCGTCGGCGACAGCGACGGGACGTCGCCACGCCGTCGCAGAATCCACCAACCGAAACCGGCGAGTGCTCCGCCGATCATCGGCCCGACGGCGCGCCGCACCGGACTGCTGCCGCCGACGCCCGTCAACAGCGAACCGAAGGAGTAGTGGTACACGAGGTGTTCGACGGCCTGCAGAACCACGGTGGTCGCCGCGCCAGCCACACCGGCGAGCAGACCGATGACGACGACGGCACCTGCGTACTCAACGGCGCGCCGTGTCACGCGGTGAATCTATCCTGTGCGGATGCAGAACCCACGGCTGTTGTTCGTCCATGCCCACCCGGACGACGAGACACTGACCACCGGCGCCACCATCGCCCACTACGTGGCGCGCGGTGCGGAGGTGCGGGTCGTGACGTGCACGCTCGGTGAGGAAGGCGAGGTCATCGGTGAGCGATGGGCTCATCTCGCCGTTGACGGCGCCGATCAACTGGGTGGCTACCGCATCGGTGAATTGTCCTCGGCGCTGGCCTATTTGGGTGTCACAGAGCCGATCTTCCTCGGAGGAGCGGGTCGGTGGCGCGACTCGGGAATGGTTGGCACGCCGCCACGGCGCCGGCAGCGGTTCGTCGACGCCGACCCCCGTGAATCGGTGGGGGCGCTCGTTGCGATCATCCGCGACCTGAGGCCACACGTCGTCGTCACCTACGACCCCGACGGCGGGTACGGGCACCCCGACCACGTCCATGCCCACGAGGTGACGACGGCGGCGGTAGCCGCCTCGGCCGGGTCTGACCACCCGGGTGAGCCCTGGCAGGTGCCCAAGTTCTACTGGACCGTGACGGCCCGTAGCGCCTTCGACGTCGGCGCGCGCGAACTGGCGGAGGTCGGTCTCCCGTCCGACTGGATCCTGGCTTCGGCCGACGAGTTTCGGTTCGCCTATGCCGACGGCGACATCGATGCCGTCGTCGACGCGCCGGAGAGCCGCGCCGCGAAGGTGGCCGCGCTCCGCGCGCACGCCACGCAGGTGACCGTGGACTCCGGTGAGCGAGCATGCGCGCTGTCCAACGTGGTTGTGCTGCCGATATCCGCGAGTGAACACTTCGTGCTCGCCGCGGGGGTGGCGGGTGAGCGGGACGGCCGCGGCTGGGAAGTCGACCTTCTGGCCGGACTGAACCTGGGATAGCACCGTGGGGACGGGGTACGCTGCGATCAATCAGCGGCCTGAGGAAGGGATGGCGATGGACCCGGATCTGGATCCCAACCTGCAGCACTGGCAAGACCGTCTGGACAGCTACCAGTGGGTCGTCGGCTCGCTGGTGGGGCTGCTCGACAGCGTTCCCACCTGATCGCTCGATCTTCCGGCAGGGTGCGGTTCGCCGTACTCGTCGTTCTCACTATCGATGGTGTTCTGTCAGCGGTGGCGGGGGCCTTCCTTCTTCCTCTGTACGTCGGAGCGGTCCCTCTGCCCGTCAGCGGGCTGATCAGCGGCCTGGCCAATGCTGCGTTCGTGTGGGCGGCGCTGCAGTGGACGTCGAGACCACGACTCGCCATGCTGCCGCTCTGGTCGTGGCTGGCCACGACGGCCGTGCTGACGCTCGGCGGGCCCGGAGGCGACATCGTGCTCAGCGGCGCGGGCCTCATGCAGTTGGCGCCGCTGGTGTTCCTTGTCCTCGGCGCCGGACCGCCCGGATACGTGCTGTGGCGACTGACGTCGAAGGTCGACGCCTAGTCCCTGTCGGCTGAGTTCTTCTCGGAGGACTTGTCGGAACGGTCGGCGGGAGCGCGATCACGCCCGCCGCGACCACGGCGACACCCGCGATGAGATGGGAACGCACGGAAATGCGCAGGTTCGAACTCCTCATGGCAACGGTCGACACCCGCGATGAAATTACGCGGGTGGCAGAAGCCCGGCAGGGACATGGCCGCCCCCGTGTCGCGGCGCTGCGACTACTGTGACCCCTATGCCAGGCGCAGGGGTTTCGGATTGTGAGACGCGTGGATGATTCTCGACGACCGCGGGGTTACAGGGGAGTGGCTCTGAACCCCCGGCGAGGCGCCGATCTGCCCATCCCTACCCTGCCTTCGAAGTTTGGCGCAGTGGGCGCGGACGAATCGGCAGGAAGTCCCGCCCCGCCCAGTCCTGCCGCGCTGCGACGCGTTCTTCGGCGAGCCCGCGACGGCGTGGCGCTCAACGTGGAGGAAGCGGCGATCGCGATGACGGCGCGTGGCGCGGATCTGGAGGATCTGTGCGCCAGCGCGGCCAGGGTGCGCGACGCGGGCCTGACCGCGGCGGGCCGGTTCGGTCCGACGGGAAAGTTACCCGTCACGTACTCCCGCAAGGTGTTCATCCCGATCACCCACCTGTGCCGCGACACCTGCCACTACTGCACGTTCGTCACCGTCCCCGGCAAGCTGCGGGCAGCGGGCAAGGGCATGTTCATGGAACCCGACGAGATTCTCGACGTCGCCCGTCGCGGTGCCGAGTTGGGCTGCAAGGAAGCACTTTTCACCCTCGGCGACCGTCCCGAGGCGCGGTGGGCCGAAGCCAGGCAGTGGCTAGACGAGCGCGGTTACGACTCGACGCTGGACTACGTCCGCGCGATGGCCATCCGCGTGCTCGAGGAGACCGGTCTGCTGCCGCATCTGAATCCCGGCGTCATGAGCTGGTCGGAGCTCTCTCGGCTCAAGCCCGTCGCGCCGTCGATGGGCATGATGCTCGAGACCACCTCACGCCGGTTGTTCGAGACGAAGGGTCTGGCCCATTACGGCAGTCCCGACAAGGATCCGACGGTGCGCCTGCGCACCCTCGACGACGCGGGGCGGTTGTCGGTGCCCTTCACCACCGGTTTGTTGGTCGGCATCGGTGAGAATTTGACCGAGCGCGCCGAGACGATGCACGCGATTCGCCGCTCCCACAAGGAGTTCGGCCACGTGCAGGAAGTCATCGTGCAGAACTTCCGGGCCAAGGACCACACCGCGATGGCGGGTGTGCCCGATGCCGGGATCGACGACTTCCTGGCGACCATCGCCGTCACCCGGTTGGTGCTGGGCCCGAAGATGCGCATCCAGGCGCCACCGAATCTGGTGTCACGGCAGGAGTGCCTGGCCCTGATCGGCGCGGGTGTGGACGACTGGGGCGGCGTGTCACCGCTGACCCCCGATCACGTCAACCCCGAACGGCCCTGGCCCGCTCTGGACGAGCTCGCCGCGGTCACTGCAGAGGCGGGCTATGAGCTGGTGCAGCGACTGACCGCTCAGCCGCAGTACGTGCAGGCGGGTGCGGCATGGATCGACCCGCGGGTGCAGGGTCACGTCGCCGCGCTGGCAGATCCCTACACGGGTTTCGCGTTGGACGTGAACCCGGTGGGGCATCCGTGGCAGGAGCCCGACGAGGCCACCGAGTCGCTGGGGCGTACCGATCTGAACACGGCGATCGACTCCGAGGGCAGGTTGACCGAGACCCGCAGCGACCTCGGTAGTGCGTTCGGCGACTGGGAGTCCATCCGCGAGAAGGTGCACGAGCTCGCCGCGCGGGCTCCGGAGCGCATCGATACCGATGTGCTCGCGGCGCTGCGCTCGGCCGAACGCAACCCCGCCGGCTGCAGTGACGACGAGTACCACGCCTTGGCCACCGCCGATGGACCGGCAATGGATGCGGTTGCTGCCCTTGCTGATTCGCTGCGCCGTGACGTGGTGGGCGATGACGTGACGTTCGTCGTCAACCGGAACATCAACTTCACGAACATCTGCTACACCGGTTGCCGGTTCTGCGCGTTCGCTCAGCGCAAGGGCGACGCGGACGCCTTCTCGCTGTCGACCGACGACGTCGCCGACCGGGCCTGGGAGGCGCATGTCGCCGGGGCCACCGAGGTCTGCATGCAGGGTGGCATCGATCCCGAGTTGCCCGTCACCGGCTATGCCGATCTGGTGCGTGCGGTGAAGGCGCGGGTGCCGTCGATGCACGTGCATGCGTTCTCGCCGATGGAGATCTCCAACGGCGTCACCAAGAGCGGGACGTCGGTTCGTGAGTGGCTGACCAACCTGCGCGAGGCCGGGCTTGGCTCCATTCCCGGCACGGCCGCGGAGATCCTCGACGACGAGGTCCGTTGGGTGCTGACCAAGGGCAAGCTGCCCACGTCGGCGTGGATCGAGGTCATCACCACCGCGCACGAGGTGGGGCTGCGCTCGAGTTCGACGATGATGTACGGCCACGTCGACACCCCGCGGCACTGGGTTGGGCATCTCAACGTGCTGCGCGACATCCAGGACCGCACCGGCGGCTTCACCGAGTTCGTGCCACTGCCGTTCGTGCATCAGAGCTCACCGCTGTACCTCGCCGGGGGCGCGCGGCCGGGGCCCACGCACCGCGACAACCGTGCGGTGCATGCGTTGGCTCGGATCATGTTGCACGGCAGGATCGATCACATCCAGACCAGCTGGGTCAAGCTCGGCGTGGAGCGCACGCAGGTGATGCTCAACGGCGGCGCGAACGATCTCGGCGGAACCCTGATGGAGGAGACGATCTCTCGGATGGCGGGCTCGGAGAACGGGTCGGCCAAGTCCGTCGAGGAGTTGGTGGCCATCGCCGAGGGCATCGGCCGCCCGGCGCGCCAGCGCACCACCACCTATGAGGCTCTCGCCGCCTGACCCCCCCTCGCGCGAGCGTGCGTGTCTGTACCCGACACGCCGCTGCGCGAGTGACAAATCCGCACGTTCGTGGCGCGGAAGCCGCGCATAGTGAGCCAGTTGCCAGGCTCGGCACGTATACAGAGGGACGGTCCATCGTCCTTCCGCCGAGCCTCAGGAGCACGCCGTGACCACGCTTTGGGGATTGCCCGCCCACGCACTGCTCGTGCACGCCGTCGTCGTTCTGGCCCCTCTGACGGCCTCGCTCGAGATCCTGTGCGGGTTCTGGCCAGCCGCGCGGCGCCGGTTCGTGTGGCTGGTGGTCGCCCTAGCCGGTGCGACGACGGTGCTGACGCCGCTCACCACTGATGCCGGTGAGTGGCTGTACGACCAAAAGGCCCAGGTCAGCCCGGTCCTGCGGGAGCACGCCGAGCGCGGCGGCTGGATGATCTACTTCGCCGTCGCGCTGCTGATGGTGGCATTGGCCCTGGCGGTTCTGCACGTGGTCGAGGGCCGGTCCGAGGCGCCGAAGAAGGTCGCCGCCGTCGTGGTCGCGGTCGTCGCACTGGTCGTCGGGGTCTCCTCGATCGTGACCGTGGCGCGGATCGGGCACTCCGGCGCGGAGTCCGTCTGGGGCAGCGTCGGCTGACGTGCGACGTCGGTCGGCCGTTTCTCGCAGGACGTGCTAATCAGTGGACGTGACCTCACCCCAGACACACACCGCCGACGGACGACCACGGGCCCGCGGGCTCGCGATCCCACTGCCCGGCCAGCCGGGTCCCCTCAACGCGATCACCGACGTCGCAGGCCTCGAGGTGGGAACCACCACGCTGGTCGACGGCCATGGCCCGCTTCGGGTCGGGGCCGGCCCAGTGCGCACCGGCGTCACCGCGATCCTGCCCCGTGGACGCGATGGCGTGGGGCGGGCATGTGCGGCGGGCTGGTATTCGCTCAACGGCAACGGGGAGATGACCGGCACCACGTGGATCGAAGAAGCCGGGGCGTTCAACCTACCCATCGTGCTGTCCAACACGCATGCGGTCGGCGCCTGTCACACCGGCGTGGTGAGTTGGGTGAACCGGGTCAAGCCGCTGCTCGCACGCCAGTGGCTGCTCCCGGTGTGCGGGGAGACGTGGGACGGGTATCTGAACGACATCAACGGCGGCCACGTGCGGCCGGAACACGCGGAAGCAGCCCTCGACGCAGCCACGTCGGGCCCGGTGGCCGAGGGGTCGGTCGGCGGCGGCACGGGGATGAACTGCTATGAGTTCAAGGGCGGCAACGGAACCGCGTCGAGGCTGGTCGAATACGGCGCACGAACCTTCACCGTCGCCACGTTCGTGCAGGCGAACTTCGGCTCGCGAAGCGAACTGACGGTGGCCGGTCGGCAGTTCGGACCGTCGCTCGCCGAGGACAACCCGCTCGACTCGGGATGGTTCGCGGTCGATCTCGGCCTGCGGCCGCCTGCCGGCGCGGGTTCGGTGATCGCCGTCGTCGCGACCGATGCCCCACTACTGCCAGGACAGTGCAAGGCGTTGGCCCGCCGGGTGCCGCTCGGCCTGGCCAGGACCGGTACCACGGGAAGTCACTTCTCCGGCGACATCTTCCTGGCGTTCTCCACCGCCGACGCGGACGGACTGCAGAGCGGCTTCCCCACGGGCGCGCCCGCCGACGACGAGTTCGGCACGATGACCTTCATCCCGTGGGGGCGGATGGACGCGTTCTATGCCGCGGTCGTGCAGTCGGTGGAGGAGGCGGTGCTCAACGCGCTGGTGGTCAACGACGACATGGTCGGTCGCGACGATCACCGGTCACCACGACTGCCCCTTGACCACCTGGCGGCACTTCTCGGGCACCTTCGGGAGTAACTCCGGACCACGGTCCGGAACAAATTCGGACTACAGTCCGTTTGGACTGGGTGAGGTCGCCGGGAGGGCCGGTGCCCACCATACGAGGAGAACTGAAATGACTGCAGCAGTAGCGACCGACCTGAGCGCAGGCACCTGGGCCATCGACCCGGTTCATTCGTCGATCAACTTCTCGGTGCGCCACTTGATGGTGAGCAAGGTGCGCGGCACCTTCGGAACGTTCAGCGGCGCGATCGTGGTCGCCGAGGACGGCACGCAATCGGTGACCGCCGAGATCGCGGTTGATTCGATCAACAGCGGCAACGAGCAGCGCGACGCGCACCTCAAGGCCGCCGACTTCTTCGACGTCGAGAAGTACCCGACCGCGTCCTTCGCCTCGACCGGTGTGCGTGCCGACGGCGACGACTACGTGCTCGACGGTAAGTTCACCCTCAAGGGCGTGACGAAGCCGGTCGAGCTCAAGCTCGAGTTCAATGGCGTCAACCCCGGCATGGGTCACGGCGAGGTCGCAGGCTTCGAGGCTTCGATCGTGCTGAACCGCAAGGACTTCGGCGTCGACATCGACATGCCGCTGGAGACCGGCGGTACCGTCATCGGCGACAAGGTGACCATCACGCTGGACATCGAAGCCCTCAAGCAGGCCTGATTTCGCGGGCCATCCTCTGCCACGAGCGTGCGTGTTTGCACGTTTCGCATCGGCGTGTCGCGTACAGACACGCACGCTCGCGCGGAAGGTAGAGGGTCGCGCGAGAACGGGGGGCTACAGGCGGGCGGCGAGCTCGGTGCCCTGTCGGATGGCCCGCTCGGCGTCGATCTCGGCGGCGACGTCCGCGCCGCCGATGACGTGAGGCTCGACGCCGTTCCGGCGCAGCCCTTCTTCGAGATCACGCACCGACTGCTGCCCTGCGCAGATGACGACGTTGTCGACGGCGAGGATACGGGGGTCGGAGCGGCCGGATCCGAAGCTGATGTGTAGGCCGTCGTCGTCGATGCGCTCGTAGTTGACCCCCGAGAGTTGTTGCACCCCTTTGGCCTTCAGCGAGGCGCGGTGCACCCACCCCGTCGTCTTGCCAAGGCCGCGCCCCTGCGGGCCCTTGGTCCGCTGCAACAGGTAGACCTCCCTGACCGGTGGCAGCGGGATGGGCGTGGTCAGGCCGCCGCGCGTCTCTTGCGGGTCATCGTATGGATCCAAGGCACCCCATTCGGCCTTCCACTCCTTGAGGTTCAGCGTCGGGGATTCGTCCGCCAGGAATTCGCTGACGTCGAAGCCGATACCTCCCGCACCGATCACTGCGACGGTCTTGCCGATCGGCCGCCCCAGGATCGCGTCGGCGTAGGACAGCACCATCGGGTGGTCGATGCCCGGGATGTCGGGCATCCGCGGTGAGACGCCGGTGGCCAGCACGACGTCGTCGAACCCCGACAGTTCATCAACGGCGGCGCGGGTGTTCAGCCGCACCTCCACGGCGTGCTTTTCAAGCATTCGAGTGTAGTAGCGGATGGTCTCGTTGAACTCTTCCTTGCCGGGAATCCTTCTGGCCAGGTCGAATTGGCCGCCGATCGTAGAGCCCGCCTCGAACAGCGTCACCGCGTGGCCGCGTTCGGCCGCCGTCACCGCCGCGGACAGGCCGGCAGGCCCGGCTCCGACGACGGCTACCCGCCTCGCGCGTCGCGTCGGCCCGAGCAACAGTGTCGTCTCGTGGCCTGCCCGCGGGTTCAGCAGGCACGACACGGTTTCGTGGACGAACGCGTGATCCAGGCAGGCCTGGTTGCAGGCGATGCACGTGTTGATCTCGTCGGCGACGTCAGCCTGCGCCTTGTTCACCCATTCGGGGTCGCTCAGCAGCGGCCTGGCCATCGAGACCAACTGCACGCGCCCGTCGGCGAGGATCTGCTCGCACGCCGCCGGCATGTTGATGCGGTTGGACGCCACCACCGGAATCCGAACGTGTTCGGCCAGTGCATTGCTGACGTCGACGAATGCGCCACTGGGCACGGACGTGACGATGGTGGGCACGCGCGCTTCGTGCCAACCGATGCCCGTGTTGATGATGGTCGCACCGGCCGCCTCGACTTCGGTTGCCAGCGAGACGATCTCGTCCCAATTCTGGCCGTCTTCGACGTAGTCGGTCATGGACATCCGGTAGCAGACGATGAAGTCGCGGCCCAGGGCCTCGCGCGTGCGCCGGACGATCTCGACGGGCATCCGGCGGCGCTTCTCGGGCGTGCCGCCCCACGCGTCCGTCCGCTTATTGGTCCGCGGCGCAAGGAACTGGTTGAGCAGATAGCCTTCGCTGCCCATGAGCTCGACACCGTCGTAACCCGCCGAGCGGGCCAGCAACGCGCTGCGTACGAAGTCTCCGATGGTGTTCTCGACGCCGCGTGCCGATAGCCGCCGGGGCCGGAACGGGTTGATGGGCGCCTTGATCGACGAGGCGCTGACCGAAAGCGGATGGTAGGCATAGCGTCCCGCATGCAGGACCTGCAGCAGGATCTTGGCGCCCTCGTCGTGCACGGCCGTGGTGATGCGACGGTGCCGCCGGGCCTCCGACGAGGAGACCATCTGCGCGGCGAACGGCAGCAGCCATCCGGCGCGGTTTGGGGCGTACCCGCCGGTGATGATGAGCCCGACGCCGCCACGGGCTCGCTCGGCGAAGTACGCGGCCAGTCGGTCGGTGTCACGCGCCCGGTCCTCCAGACCCGTGTGCATCGAACCCATCACGACCCGGTTGCGCAACGTGGTGAAGCCAAGGTCCAACGGGGCCAACAGGTTCGGGTACGGGTTCGTCGCCGACGAGCGTTCGCGCGAGGAGAAATCAGACACTATTGCCTCTCAGGGCGGTCAGCACTTCGTCGAGCCAGCGCAGCGATCCCTCTTCGGCGAGGATCCCGCCGCGCAGCACCAGGTGCTGGTGCATCGCCGCTCCGTCCAACGCGGAGGGGTCGGGGAATTGGTGTTTCTCGAAACCCAGGTAGGCGTCGAGGAGTTGGGCCCGCTCACCACGCAGGGCGGCGACCTGGGCGCGCAGTGCGTCGACGTCGCCGTATACGGCGCCACGGATCTTCACGGCAAGGTCGCGGGTGCGCGAGTCGGTCAGGGAGCTGCCCCGTCCGGAGAGGGGCTCGGCGATCCAGCGGGCCAACTCGTCACGGCCGCCGTCGGTGACGCCGTACACCTTCTTGTCCGGTCTGCCGTGTTGTTCGACGACGTCGACCGACACCCAGCCGTCGTCCTCCATTGTGCGCAACGTCCGGTAGATCTGCTGATGTGTGGCGGCCCAGAAGTAACCGATGGACCGGTCGAAGCGGCGACCCAACTCGTAGCCGGAGCCGGTCTGCTCGCTCAGCGACACCAGGATCGCGTGGGGGAGTGCCACGCCCGGGAGCGTAGGCGCTACCGGCGGTCCTATGCAACTAGTTGCACCCCCGGGAGGTCGGCATGCCCGAAAGGTGACTGGTCGACTTGTATGTGCAACGTCTAGTATCAGTAACTACGCGCCACCCGTAACCGGCGGCGCGTGAAGTTAGGACACACTGAGACAGGCGTCCAGGTATGGGCAACGCATACTTGCTTCGGCTTCTCGGGGGTCCTACCAGGTCCCAACCGACCGGCAGCCCACTGGACAGGAGAGACATCAGTGACGTACACCATTGCCGAACCCTGTGTCGACATCAAAGACAAGGCATGCATCGAGGAATGCCCAGTCGACTGCATCTACGAGGGCGCGCGCATGCTGTACATCCACCCCGACGAGTGCGTGGACTGTGGTGCGTGCGAGCCGGTGTGCCCGGTCGAGGCCATCTACTACGAGGACGACGTCCCGGATCAGTGGAGCGGCTACACCCAGTACAACGCGGACTTCTTCGTGGAGTTGGGGTCGCCGGGCGGCGCGTCGAAGGTCGGGCAGACCGATAACGACCCGCAGGCCATCAAGGACATGCCCCCCCAGGGCGAGGAGAGCTGAGCGAAGCCGACCGATGGGATGGGAGAGCTGAGCGAAGCGAAGCCGACCGACAGGACGGGCGTGACAACGACCAGGTTGCTCACTGGCCCGCTTTCCGCGTCGCTGCCGGTCTTCCCATGGGACACGTTGGCCGACGTTTCGGCCACGGCCAGATCACACCCTGACGGCATCGTCGACCTCTCGGTCGGCACCCCCGTAGACGAGGTGGCCCCCGTGATCAGGCATGCCCTCGCCGCGGCCAGTTCCGCACCCGGATACCCGACGACGGCGGGCACTCCCGCCCTGCGCGCCTCGGCGGTGGCGGCGCTGCGTCGTCGTTACGGCATCACCGACCTCGCCGATGACGCCGTGTTGCCCGTCATCGGCACCAAGGAACTCATCGCCTGGTTGCCGACGCTGCTCGGCCTCACCGCTGACGACGTCGTCGTCGTCCCCGAGTTGGCCTACCCCACCTACGACGTCGGGGCGCGGCTGGCGGGTGCCGAGGTCGTGGCTGCGGATTCGCTGACGCAACTCGGCCCCCGGGTGCCCAAACTGGTCTACGTCAACTCGCCGAGCAACCCGACGGGCGCGGTCCTCGGCGTCGAGCACCTCCGCAAAGTCGTGCAGTGGGCGCGCCACCGGGGGGCGTTGGTCGCCTCCGACGAGTGCTACCTCGGACTGGGCTGGGACGCCGAGCGCGGGTCCGATGTCGCGACGCCGGTATCGGTGCTGCACCCCTCGGTGTGCGGTGGTGACCACACCGGCCTGCTCGCCATCCACTCGCTGTCGAAGACGTCGTCGCTCGCCGGATACCGGGCGGGATTCGTCGCGGGCGATCCCGCGGTGGTCGCCGAACTGCTCGCGGTACGCAAGCACGCCGGAATGATGGTGCCGACGCCGATTCAGGCCGCGATGGTCGCCGCCCTCGACGACGACGCACACGAGAAGGAACAGAAGGAGCGCTACGCGCGGCGGCGCGACGTGCTGTTGGCGGCCGTCCTCGGCGCCGGTTTCACCGTCGACCACTCCGAGGCAGGCCTCTATCTGTGGGCGACCCGGGACGAACCCTGCCGCGACACCGTCGCCTCGCTGGCGCAACTCGGAATCCTGGTCGCACCGGGGGAGTTCTACGGACCCCGCGGCGGCAGGCACGTACGGATGGCGCTGACCGCCACGGACGAGCGGATCGACGCGGCCGTCCGACGTCTCGGCTGATGGCGCGGGACGGGCGCATCGCCGGGCCGCACGGCGCGATCTACTACCGGATCGTCGGAGACGACTCCAACCCCGATGCCCTGCCCCTGTTGACGATTCACGGCGGTCCCGGGATGCCGCACGACTACCTGCGTGATCTCGACGAGCTGGCCGTCGACCGGCCGGTTGTCTACTACGACCAGATCGGGTGCGGTGCGTCCGACCGCCCAAGTGACGAAAGCCTATGGAGAATAGACACTTTCGTCGATGAGGTCGACGTCGTGCGCAACGCTCTCGGCCTCGATCGGGTACACGTGCTTGGCCAGTCCGCGGGCGGGTGGATCGCTCAGGAGTACGCGCTGCGTCGGCCGACCGGGCTCGCGAGCCTGCATCTGGCCAACACCTGCGCAAGCATTCCGCTCTTCGGACGCGGGGTGGCGCAGTTAAAGGCCGCGCTGCCCGGCGGTGCTGGTGCGCTCATTGACGCGCACGAATCAGCTGGCATCACAACCGATCCCGAGTATCTGGCGGCCGTCGGCCTGTTCAACCGGCTGCACTTCACCGGCACTGACGACGTCCCGCGTCATGTGCAGGCCGCGATGCAGGTGATGAACCCAGCGATCTACGCGGCGATGGTCGGCACGGGGTTGACATTCACCGGCACCATGGCGGGCTGGGACGTCACCGACCGACTCGGGCAACTCGATCTGCCCGTGTTGGTGACCTCCGGGCGATTCGACGAGATGACGCCCGAGGTGGTGCGCGACATGGCCGACGCGATCCCCGGCGCTCAAATGGTGATCTTCGAGCAGTCTGCCCACCTGCCGATGGTCACCGAGGCGGCGGCATTCCTCAACGTCGTGCGGGCATTCCTCGATAGCCTCGCAGCATGAGCGATTACGGCATGGAGGCCGCCGATCGGCTTCCCTTCGCAACTGCGGAAAAGGCCGACCGCTACCGCACCGACGAC
>NZ_JAVROT010000076.1:0-4683 GCF_032162605.1 Mycobacterium sp.
AGCAACTACACCGAGTTGTTCCAGACCCGTGGGGTCGTCGAGTCGATCAAGAATTCCACTATCCTCGCGCTGACCAGCGCCACCGCAGTCATGCTGTTTACGGCTGTGATCAGCTGGCTGGTCCTGAAGTCGCGATTCCGCGGGCGCCGGGTACTCGAGCTGCTGGCCAGCTTCCCGCTGGCGATGCCGGGGCTAGTGCTCGGTGTCGCACTGATATTCATCTATCTGCGTTCTCCGCTGCCGATTTACGGCACCCTGGCGATTCTGTTCATCGCCTACGTCACCCGCTACCTGCCTTACGGCATGCGATATTCGGGTTCGTCGCTGGCCCAGGTCGGCGCCGAGCTGGAGGAGTCGGCCAAAATGAGCGGCGCCACGTGGCGCGACACGTTCCGCCGCATCGTGTTACCGCTGATGGGCCCCGGACTGGTGGCTGGCTGGATCTACGTCGTGGTGGTGTCAGTCCGCGAGCTGTCCAGCTCGATCCTGCTGTACTCCCAGAACACCCGCGTGCTGTCGGTGACGATCTGGGAATTCTGGCAGAACGGCCAGACTGGGGTGCTGGCTGCCCTCGGCGTGTCCATGGTCGTCGTCTTGATGGCCCTCGTGGCGGTGGCCTACAAACTGGGCGCCAAGATCGGTGTGCGCGAGACATGAATGCCACGACCGGCAAAACCACGACGTCGGCCACGCCGGTCGGGATTCACCAAAGACTGCGGACGGACGGATGGATGCGATGCTTGAAGTGAGTGCACTGTGCAAGGGTTTCGCCGACGAGTCGAAGGGCAGAGTCCGCGCGGTTGACGAAGTGACCTTCACTGTGCGCCAAGGCGACTTCTTCACGATGCTTGGCCCGAGCGGCTGCGGCAAGACGACGACCCTACGGTGCATTGCCGGACTGGAAAGACCTGACAGCGGGAAGATCTCGGTGAGCGGCACGGTGCTGTACTCCGGATCGGAGGGAATCTCAGTGTCGGCGAATCACCGCAATCTCGGGATGGTGTTTCAGAGCTACGCGATCTGGCCGCATATGAATGTCTATGACAACGTGGCGTTCCCGCTGCGGGTCGGGACCCGCAGGCGGACCGCGAAGAAAGAGGTGAAGCAACGCGTCGAACGGAGCCTCGAGGTCGTCGGTCTCGGCCATCTAGCGGGGCGATATGCCACCAAACTGTCGGGTGGCCAACAGCAGCGGCTCGCGCTGGCCAGGGCGCTGGTGATCGAGCCTGCGGTCCTGCTGCTCGACGAGCCGCTGTCGAACCTGGACGCCAAGCTGCGCGAGTCGCTGCGTTTTGAGCTGAAGCGATTGCAGCGCGACCAGGGCATCACCACCGTGTACGTGACGCACGACCAGGCCGAGGCGTTGTCGATGTCCAACCAGATCGCCGTGATGTGCGAAGGGCGGATCAGCCAGATCGGTAATCCCTTCTCGGTGTATCTGCATCCCGAGAACGATTTCGTGGCGGACTTCGTCGGCCTCACCAACTTCATCGACGGTGTGGTCAGCGAGGTGTCGGAGCAGGGCGGGACGGTCCGCACCGACAACGGCGACGTGGTGGTCGACTCGCTGGTCGATGTGGGCAAGGGTGACCAGTGCATCGTTTCCGTTCGCCCCGAACACGTCCAGGTGGTGCAGCAGGACACCCTGGCGGCCGGTCCCAACGTGCTCGCGGGCACCGTCGCCAACCGGTTGTTCACCGGTGAGGCGATGGATTACCAGGTCGAGGTGGGGACGGCGATGATCCGGTGCCGCACCACGGCCTCCCAGCGGTTGAGCACGGGCAAGCCGGTAACTCTGCTGCTGCCCGCGGAGCATTGTATCGCCCTGCGCCGCAGTGTAACCGTCGGTGCCGAGGGCGGGACGCCGTAGCACCAACCAGACCAACAGAACAGCATGGACAAAGAAGAGCAGTACCGACAAGGAAGATGGAGGATCTGACATGACCGAATCTACCGATCAGGGACAAGCGCCCAGCGCCGACGGAGCGCCGAAGGAGGCCAGTTTCGGCCTGCACGGCGACCACAAGCACAGTCACGGCGGTGGGGACGGTAGTGACCCGAACTCGCCGCGCCGGCGCGGCAAGCTGCATTACCACGAGGATGAGGTCCGTCCGATGGCCGCGGGCAAGCTGATTCACAAGCAACCCCATCTCGACCTGTACGCCGACGGCGATCGCCAGCACCCAGCCCGTGACGTCGACCTTCCGCTCCGGACCATCCAGCTGCACATTTCCGAGCTCAAGTTGGGGCAGCAGACCCGGCTGCATAAGCACCACAACGAGGCCGCGATCTACATCATGAAGGGCAAGGGCCACAGCGAAGTCCACGGTGAGGTCGTTCCTTGGGAGCAGGGCGATTTCCTGTACATTCCGTCGATGCAGTGGCACACCCACGTGAACTCTGGTGACGAGCCGGTGCTCTACCTGGGCATCACCAACAAGCGGATGCTCGACTGGCTGGGTCTGGACCGCAAGGTCGAGGCCGGCAAGCACATGCCGATGGAAGAGGTGCAGAAGGAGATCGACGCGAAGAGCTTCTCGCCGTACTCCTACTACAACGTGAGCCCCGAGGAGGGCGTTCGTTTCGGTCCGGAGGGTTTCATCACCCACAACGACTGATCCCAGGCCACTGAGCCCCACCGAAACTCCCATTGCGATGGGGTTCAGTGTCCTAAGGGGCTTGCTGCGGTACCTGGCTGAACGGTCGAGCGGATAATCTCAACGCAGCGCATCGGCGCCGAACGAGGGGAGCGGATATGGCAGGCACCGTCGACACGAACGCGACAGACGGCAAACTCGGGGCCATCGCGGAGTCGGTGCGCGGCACCTTCCAGACGGTCGAGGAGATGACGCAATCCTTCATCCGGGAGGCGATCCTGCAGGGGGTCTTCCGGCCGGGTCAGCGACTTAACCTCGACACTATCGCCGAATCTCTCGGGGTCAGTCGGATGCCGGTCCGGGCCAGCCTGCGCCAACTGGAAAGCGAAGGCCTGGTGCAGATTAACCGCTACCGGGGCGCGACGGTGTCAGTCTTGCGGGCCGACGAGATCGCCGAGATCTACGAGCTCCGCATCCTATTGGAGTCGTACCTGCTCAAGCTGGCGATCAAGGGCATCGACGATGAGCTGCTGCACCGTCTCGAAGCCATCGCCCACAGTCTCGACGAAGCCCAGGAGTCCGGTGCGCGGTTGGAATACCGCTATCAGCTCTACGAAACGCTGTATCAACGGGCCAACCGCCCCAGGGCACTGGCTCAGGTGACCAGCCTTCGTGGTTCGGTCGGTCGTTACCTGCTGCTGCAACGGATCGACGAGCAGCACAGCCACGAAGAGCTGATCGAGTTTCTGCGCGCGCGTGACGTCAGGGGGGCGACGGCGTGGTTGTCCAAGCACCTGGCCAGGGTGTCTACCAAGCTGCAGCAGATCGTCGCCAAGCAGGACGAGCTCGCCGCCAAAGGCGATTCCTGACAACCCTTTAGGTGCCCTCGCCGGGCCGCAAAAAGCCCGGACTTCCGATTGGCATCCGTCGTACACGGGACCTGTAGGCAATCAGTTGCCCGACGGAGTTGAATAATAGATTTTGTATCTAATATGATGTAGACGTTGTCATCTCACGATGTGTCTGAGTGTGAAGAGAGGTTCTGCAATGCGCACCACCGAGGTCACCTTCTTCAGCGAAGGGGAACGCATCGCCGCTCTGTGGCGGACACCCGACGATGGCGAAGGCCCGTTCCGGGCGATCGTGCAGGGCCCGGGCTGGCTGGGTTTGAGGGACGCGAAACTGTACGTCCGCTACCACGAGGCACTGACCGACGCAGGATTCGCAGTGCTGATCTTCGACTACCGCGGGTTCGGGGCTTCCGGTGGCGACCGCGGTTTCCTATCGCCGTCCTGGCAGTTGCAGGACCTGGTCAACGCCGTCACCTATCTGACGACCCGCGACGACGTAGTCGCCGACGCGATCGGGGTGTTCGGCAGTGGTGGCACTGGTGGCGGTAACGCTGTACTGCTCGCGGCCGTTGACCCCCGGGTCAAGGCGGCCGTGAGCCAGGTTCCCGTGGCCGACGGTCGGGACTGGCTGCACCGGATGCGTTCGGAGTCAGAATGGTTGGCGTTCTTGGCGAGCCTGGAGGCCGACCGCAAGGTACGAGTTGTCGAGGGCGCCGGCCGCCTCGTACATCCTCGTGAAGAGATCATGGTGCCGAGCGCGGAGCGCAAGACGACCACGGTGAAGTCTGACGTCGACGGCCGAATCCCAACCGAAGTGCCGCTGTCCTGCGCCGAGGAGATCCTGACGTATCAACCTGCGCTGGCGGCGGCGGGCCTGACCACGCCGCTGTTGGTGATCGGGGTCGAGGGCGACGCGACGACGCCCACCGATCACGCCGAGGCGTTGTATGCCGCCGCAGCAGGCCCCAAAGAACTGATCATCCAACGCCACACCACCCACTACGCGGCCTACGACCAGTACTGGGAACAGACCACGCCGCGCATCGTCGAATGGCTCGACACCTACGTGCGCCCGGTCGATCTGGCGGTCCGCAGCACTGGTCTCGAAGGGAAGGGTTGAAGATGAAGTTTGGGTTGTTGTTGCCGCATTTTGGTGAGCATGCTTCGAAGGAGAACCTGTTGGAGGGTTCGAAGTTGGCTGAGGATGTGGGTTTTGATTCGGTGTGGGTGCGGGA
>NZ_JAVROT010000077.1:0-4207 GCF_032162605.1 Mycobacterium sp.
CCGCTTCGACGGCTCCGCGGTCCAGGCGTTCTCCATCGAGCACGAGGACCCGTTCGTCGACTCAAAGACGGGGGTCAAGGAGAGCGCAGTTCTGATCAAGTCCGCGCTGGCCGACTCCCACTAAGCGCCGCAACCGAATACAGGAGGAAGACCCAATGACAGACCGACTCAAGGTAGGTGTGGTCGGTGCCGGAGTAATCGCGCAAGTCATGCATCTGAATTATCTGCGTGAATTGTCCGACCGCTTCGAAATCGTTGCACTGTGCGACATTTCCGCCGAGAACGCCGCCAACAACGCAGAGCGGTACAACATCGACAAGACGTTCACTGACTGGCGGGAGATGCTCGAAGACGCCGACGTCGATGCCGTCTTCATTCTGACTTCGGGCAGTCATGCACCGATCGCCATCGCGGCGGCGAAGGCGGGCAAGCACGTCTTGGTGGAGAAGCCGATGTGCTTCTCCGTGGCCGAAGGTCTGGAGATGAAGGCTGCCGCCGACGAGGCAGGGGTGACGATGATGGTTGCGTACCCCAAGCGTTACGACCCGGCATATGAGCGCTTCCGCGAGGTCGCGATGAGTGTCGCTGAGCCACGGCTCATGCGGGTCACCACCTTCGAGTCGCCTTTCCTTCCGTACATCGGGCACTACGCGCTGGCGCCGGTCGCGCCGATCCCGAAGGATGCGATCGCGAACTTCACCGCGGAGACCCAGGCCAGCATCACCCGCGCAATCGGTGAGGCAAACTCGTTCCTGCGCGAGGAATATCACCTGGTTCTGCTCGACACGCTTGTCCACGAGCTCAACACCGTCCGTGGCGTACTCGGTGAACCAACGAGCCTGGAGTATGTCGATATGCAGAGCGGTCAATTGACCGTCTTCCTCAAGTTCGGCGATCTGTCGGTGGCGATCCATTGGATGGATCTGCCCGGCATCACCCGCTACGAAATGGAATTCGCACTCTATGGCCCTGAGCAGCGCGTGACCTTGAGTTTTCCTTCGCCGTTCCTTCGTAGTGCACCGGCGACCGTCGAGATCATCGAGGGTGAAACAGGTACAGCCAAGTCGCGCAGCATCAGTGAAATAACCTCGTATGCGAGCGGTTTCAAGCTTGAGCTGGAAGCCTTCCACCACTGTGCGGTAACCGGGGAGGCGCCGCTCACCAGCGCCGAAGACGCAATTCACGACCTGGCCCTGTGTGAGGCGATCATCCGGTTCGTTCAGGACCGAAAGCCGATTACCGACCCGAGCGCGATCCCAGCACTGGCGTCGGCCAACTAGCTAGAAGGAGCCACGAAAATGAGCAAACACAGCAGTGACATCATCGTCGCCAACGCACCGGTCAGCTACGGCGCGTTCGAGGTGACGATCGGATTCGACCCGAATGTGCCGGACGGCGACGAGATCATGGACCAGGTCAGCGCTGCCGGCTACGCGGGCATCGACCTCGGCCCGGTCGGTTACCTGGGCACCACTGAAGATCTGGGCGCCAAACTTGCCAGGCGTGGGCTTGGCCTGGCGGGCGCTTACCTGGAGTTGCCGTACGCGGACCCGGAATTGTTGGAGAAGACGCTTCCCGAACTCGACGCGATGCTGGACATCTTCGATTCGATCAAGCCGCTGGGACTCGGACCCGATCCACGTCCAACGCTGGCGGACCTCGGTGTTGGCGACGGTGCCGATTTCCGTCGCAACAACCCCGGCTCGGGCGCGCGAAATCCCGCCAGCGGATACACCGAAGAGCAGTGGGCGGAGTTCGCGAAGGGGATGGCCGTCGTCGTCGACCGGTGCCGTTCGCGGGGTTACCAGCCGGTGTTCCACAACGAGACGGGCACCTTCGTCGAAGCGCCGGCCGAAGTCGCCAGGATGTTGGAGGTGTCCGAGATCGGGCTGTGCATGGACGCCGGCCATTTCCTTGTCGGTGGCGGGGATCCCGTTGAGTACGTGAAGAAGTGGGCCGACCGGATCGACCACGTCCACATCAAGACCGCGGACCTGCCACGGTTCCAGGAGGTCGTCGACGAGGGTCTGCCGACCAACGCGATCTGGGAGCGCGAGGTCTTCCCGAAGCTCGGTGAAGGCGCGCTCGATGTCGACGCATTCCTGTCGGCACTGCGCGAGATCGATTACGCCGGTTGGCTTGTCGTCGAGCAGGACATCTTCCCGACGACGGCCGAGCGATTCGCCCAGGCTGCCGCCGACCAGCGGGCGAACCGTGAATTCCTGAAGGCGCGTGGCCTGTGAGCGCGCCTTTCCGGCTTGGTCTGATCGGTGGCGGCCGCATGGGCCGTACGCACTTGCGGGCCCTGAAGGACTCAACGGAGGTGACGGTCGTGGCAGTCACCGAGCCGGTTGAGGCCGCGGCGGCGCAGCTGCGTGAGCAGGGTCTGGCGGTGTATCCGACGGGCGAGGAGATGTTCGCCGGTTCGGAACTCGACGGGGTTCTGATTGCCGTGCCGACACCCCAACACATCGACACCACCCGCAGGTCGCTCGAAGCCGGTCTTCCGGTTCTGTGCGAGAAACCGTTCGGCCTGGTGTCTGACGAGGCCCGGGCGGTGGGCAAGCTCGCGAGCGAACAGGGACTGGCCCTGCAGATCGCCTACTGGCGCCGATTCGTGCCGCAGCTGACGACCCTTCGCAGCGATCTGGTCGACGGCAAGTACGGCGACGTGCACTTCTTGGTGTGCTCACAGTGGGACGAGGCTCCGCCACCCCTGAACTTCCGCCACGACAGCGGCGGCATCTACATCGACATGGGTGTCCACGAGATCGACCAAACGCTCTGGTTGCTCGGCCAGGAATTCACCGATGTCAAAACGCAGGTGTTCCCGACCACCAAAGACCCGGGGGCCCAGAACGACGTCGACAGCGCGCAAGCGCTGGTGATGCTCTCGCGCGGCACATCGACGGTGATATCGCTCGGCCGTTTCTACGAAGGCGGTGACATCGTCAGCGTGGAGCTTTTCGGCTCTAAGGGTCACACCCGTTTCGATGTGGTTTCGCCGGAGACCGGGGAAGGACCGCAGCTGCATGCCTTGAAGCTGCAGGCGGAGGCATTCGCCCGGCATGCGCGCGGAGCTGCGCAGGAAGGTACGACAGCGGAGGAAGCCGCTCGCGTACTGGAGCTGGCGCATGGTCTGACCGAAGCCGCCGGTATCGCGGTGCTCGGACTCTCCTGAAGTTGTTGCGTGCCGGAGGCGTGGTTCTCAGCGACGGGTGCCCCACCAGGGCTCGAACCTGGGACCTGGAGATTCTCAGTGGGATGGAGGAAGCGTCCAACTCGACCGCGGGGGAGTACTCACGCTATGGGTCGACCGTCCACAAGCAGGTGACATCTACGACGGACTCGACACGGGTCCGATCAACCGGTCCTTGGCCTGCGGCGATATCCGGACGGTGCCCCTGCAAGAGGTAGCCGCATCGCGCACTTACCGTCGCTGGTCGGCCGCGGAGCTCGGCGAGCACATCGGCTGGCGTCGCGTCTCCAGCGAGGTCCGGCATCCACTCGCTGGCGCCAACCCACGACCGCACCCGGTTTGGTGCGGCAGCCATGTGGACCAAGGCACTTGCCGGCGTCAGGATGGGCACTCGACGCTCGTATTGATAGGAGAGCGTAGCGGCGAATACCGAGACGTCTAGAGCACTTCCTGCGCTACCTGCAAGCCGGTGACATGAGCCTGCGAACGTGGCACTGCTGATCGAACCCACCTCCCTATCAACCCGCGGTTTTGGCAGCGATCCGGACATCGTCGACTTCGCCATCGAGAAGGACGGCGAGGTCGTGGAGCGAGTCCAGGTCAAGGCTCCAGCGACCCCCCGGACAACAAACTGCATCCTGGAGATGCGACGAACGTCACGCGCCGTCTGCGCGCCACTGCAAGCAGCGTCGCTCATCTGCTGACGAACCGCCCTCTGTCCTCTGGGCTTGCCGCGCAGTGCACTCCAGTGGATGCGGACGAACCCGCGTACGAGCGATTTGCGCAGGCGCCCCCGAATCTGATTCGGGTGTCAAGCAGGTCCTGGGACTGTCAACCAGGTCAAGCGCCCCTTAGGTCGAGCAGCTCCCAACCGCACATAACCCTGGGGAATAACGCGACCGTGGACAACCGCGGTCAGGTGATGGGGGAGTGCGGCGTCACGCAATCGAAGAACTCGCTTGCGGTGGCAACGAGCATTGCAGCTAGCCACCATGCGGGAGTTCCGGT
>NZ_JAVROT010000078.1:0-9136 GCF_032162605.1 Mycobacterium sp.
CGGCGGAGAGTCGCGGGGTATACGCCACCGGCGCTTTTACCCCCAAAGCGGGAGTCATGACCCCCCGTCGTGGTGACGCGGCAGAACGCGCTCGCAGTGAGACTTGAATCACCAATCGCGATCGCCCACAAAGAACGGTGGGCGAGAGGTGTAGGGCACTCAAATACCGCAGGAGAGAGGACGTCCATGACGACCGCCGCACATACCGAATCAACGACCATTCCCGACGAGATCGCACGGCAGATCTTGCTCCCCGAGGGCCACGGCGACCTCGCCGCGCTGCACGAAGCCTACAAATGGGTGCGCAACAACGCGCCGCTGGCCCAGGCCGTCGTGGAGGGCTACGACCCCATATGGCTGGTCAGCAAGCATGCCGACCTGCAGGAGGTCGAGAGCCAGCCTGAGGTGTTCAGCGCAGGCGGCGGTCCAGACCACCCCGGTGCGAACAACCCGATCCTGCAGAACCAGGCCGGTGACGGTTTCATGAAGAGCCTGCTCGGCGGCAGCCTCCGCCTTATGGACGCCCTGCCGTACCTGGACCCGCCCGAGCACACCGAGATCAAATTCATCACCAACGACTGGTTCCGGCCCACCCAGCTCCAGAAGTGGACAGAGCAGATCGGCGAGCTCGCCAAGGCGTCCGTCGAGAAGCTCGAGAAGCTCTCCGCGGCCGGAGAGATCGACCTGCTCGACGACTGGGCCCTTGGCTTCCCGCTGCACGTGATGATGACGCTGTTCGGGGTACCCCCTGAGGACGAGCCGACGATGATGAAGATGACTCAGGAGTTCTTCGGCACAGCCGATCCGGAACACCAGCGCGAGGACGCCGAGGAGCCGAGCCCCGAGGCGATGGCCCAGCAGTTCGCGGCCACCTACCAGGAGATCTGCGCCTACTTCGACACGCTGGTCGAAGACCGCCGCGCCAATCCCCGCGAGGATCTCGCCACACTGGTCGCCACAGCCAAGGGACCCGACGGTGAGTACCTCCCGAAGTCCTTCTCCTACGGCTACTACATGGCGATCTCCACCGCCGGGCACGACACCACGTCGGCAACCCTGGCCGGCACACTGCAGCTGCTGTCACAACACCCCGACGTACTGGCCCGCGTCAAGGCGGATCCGAAGTTGATTCCCAACCTTGTCTTGGAATCGTTGCGAATGGTCTCACCGGTCAAGCACTTCACCCGCCGCGCCGAGCAGGACTACACGATGCGAGGGCAGACCATCAAGAAGGGTGATCGGCTGATGCTGCTGTTCCAATCGGGGAACCGCGACGAGGACGTCTTCGACCGTCCCTATGAGTTCGACATCGACCGTAAGCCCAACAGGCAGATCGCTTTCGGCCACGGCCCGCACATGTGCATCGGCCAACACCTGTCCAAGCTCGAACTGAAGGTGATGTTCGAGGAGCTGCTGCCCCGCCTCGAGTCGATCGAGTTGCTCGGACCCGGAAAGTACACGCAGACCAACTTCGTCGGCGGCCTGCAGCACTTGCCCGCAAAGCTCAACTTTTCCTGAACGGCTGAGATATCCATGACCACAATCGATTACCCCCAGCTGTACATCGGCGGCACGTGGAACGCGCCCGCCGGCCACGACACCATCGCGGTCCATTCTCCGGCCACCGAGGAGCGAATCGGTTCAGTGCCCAGAGGCAATGAGGCCGATATCGACAGCGCTGTCGCAGCGGCCAGGACGGCGTACGACGCCCCCGACGGATGGTCGACCTGGCATCCGAAGGAGCGCGCTGACGTCCTCGAACGCTTCGCAGTGGAACTGGAGGCCCGCGGCGCCGAAACGGCGCGACGGGTGTCGATGCAGAATGGGATGCCGATCTGGCTCGCGCAACAATTCGAGGCGGGGTTTCCTCCGCTGCTGCTGCGCTACTACAGCGACCTGATGACCAGTGCGCCAGCCGAGGAGTCACGTCCGGGCATGCTCGGCGGCACATCGCTGGTGTCCAAGCATCCCGTTGGGGTCGTCGGCGCGATCGTGCCCTGGAATGTCCCGCAAGGGATTACGTTCCTGAAACTCGCACCCGCGTTGGCCGCCGGTTGCACGTTCGTCCTCAAACCGGCCGAGGAAACAGTGCTCGACGCGTTCCTCATGGCCGAGGCCGCAGCCGCAGCGGGCATACCCGACGGCGTCGTCAACGTCGTTCCCGGCGGCCGTGAAGTGGGCGCCTACCTGGTCGAGCACCCCGGCGTCGACAAGGTTTCATTCACCGGATCCACCGGTGCGGGCCGCTGGATCGCCGAAGCATGCGGACGGCTACTGCGGCCGGTCACCCTCGAACTCGGCGGCAAGTCTGCGGCGATCGTCCTCGACGACGCCGACCTGGCCGCCTCCATGGAGCAGTTCTTCGGGTGCACCCTGCTCAACAACGGTCAAATCTGTTGGCTCAACAGCCGGGTGCTGGTCCCCCGCAGCCGATACTCCGAAATCGTCGACACCATTACCGATATGGCGCGATCGCTGACGGTGGGCGATCCTCTCGATCCCGATACCAAGGTCGGCCCGCTGGTATCGCAGCGCCAGCGCGAGCGCGTCGAAGGCTACATCGCCAAGGGCAAGAGTGAAGGCGCCCGAATGACCACCGGCGGTTCGCGGCCATTTGACCGAGGTTGGTTCCTGGAACCCACCGTCTTCGCCGACTTGGACAACAACGCGACGGTGTCACGCGAAGAGATCTTCGGGCCAGTGCTCTCGCTGATTCCCTACTCCGATGAACAGGAAGCCGTTGCGATCGCCAACGACAGTGTCTACGGCCTGGGCGGGAGCGTGTGGTCATCGGATCCCGAACGCGCCGTCAATGTCGCCCGCCGCGTTCGCTCGGGGACCGTCGGGGTCAACCACTACGTCAATGATCCCGTCGCCCCGTTCGGGGGCATCAAGCAAAGCGGTATGGGGCGCGAACTCGGCCCGGAGGGGCTGTACGCATTCCAGGACTACAAGACCATTTACGTGCCGCCCCCGCCCGACGCTGGTCAATGACCGCAATACGACTGGGGTCCAACTGATTTCATATCACCCACGGATCGGAGCGAGGAACCGATGTCTGCGCCCTCCGTCACGCAATCCAGCGCCAACGTCCATGAATTCTCAACCGAGCTGATCGTGCGACGCCGCAGCGCACCCGCAGAAGGCGTCGTGGTGCTGGATCTCGCCCACCCGGAGAACCAAGACCTGCCACGCTGGGAGCCGGGAGCCCACATCGACCTACTCCTGGATGGGGGCCTGACGCGCCAGTACTCGCTGTGCGGTGATCCTCGTGATTCGAGCATATGGCGCGTCGGGGTCTTGCTCGATCCCAACAGTCGCGGTGGTTCGCGACACGTCCACGACAAGCTCGAAGAGGGAGCGGCGGTGCGAGTGCGCGGCCCCCGCAACCACTTTCCGCTCGTCGACGCACCGCGCTATCGATTCATAGCCGGAGGGATCGGCATCACCCCGATTGCCGCGATGATCGAGGCCGTGCAGCAAGCGGGCAACGACTGGACATTGCTTTACGGCGGACGGACGAAGGCTTCCATGGCCTTTGCATCGGACCTTGCCGAGCGCTACCCCGAGCGCGTGACGGTGTGGCCGCAGGACGAACGGGGTCTCCTCGACCTCGAATCGCTTCTCAAGGACCCCGAGGACGATACCTTGGTGTACAGCTGTGGGCCCGAGGCACTGCTCGGGGCGGTCGAACAGCAATGCGCCCACTGGCCAGCAGGAATACTTCACATCGAACGGTTCGCTGCCAAGGCACCCACGGCAGAGCAGGCCGCTGAAGAGCTCGACAGGTTCGAGGTGGTGTGCCAGCGATCCGGTGTGACGTTGGAGGTGACAGCCGACAAGTCAATCCTGGAAGTCCTTGAGGATGCGGACGTCCCGATCATGGCCAGTTGCTATGAAGGCGTGTGCGGTACCTGCGAAGCGAGGGTGTTGGAAGGCAAGGCAGATCACCGCGACTCGATGCTCACCGACGCTGAAAAAGATGCCGGCGAAGTCATGTTGGTCTGCGTGTCGCGCTCGCGCACCGAAAGGCTGGTCCTGGACCTGTGAGCAACTACCCCAAGAAGTGCTGGTATGTCGCGGCCACCTGCGACGAGATGACCGAATCACCGCTCGGGCGACGCTTGCTCGGGGAGGACGTCGTGCTGTGGCGTGACGCAAGCGGAGCCGTTACTGCCTTCGAAAACCGTTGCGCGCACCGGGCGTTCCCACTGTCGCATAGTCGCATCGACGGAGATCGATTGGTCTGCGGTTACCACGGATGCACCTACGACACCGACGGCAAGTGCGTCTTCACGCCGTCGCAACCCGAAGTCCCGACCGGGATGAGAGTGCGCGTGTTTCCCGTCCTCGAGGAGCCACCCTTCGTCTGGGTGTGGCTGGGACCGCCGTCCGCTGCCGCTGGCAGCCAACTGCCACGCACGCCGTGGATCAACGACCCGGCATGGACGACGTTCGGAAGTGCCTGGCAGGTAAGCGCCAACTACATGATGCTCCACGAGCACTACTTGGACTTCAGCTACGCGCCCGTCGTTCATACGAGGGATCTGCCTCCTGGACTTGACAGCATGCCCGCGTTCAATGACGTCGAGGTGACCGAGACGACCGTGTCCTACACCCGGATCATGCCGGAACTCCCCCTCACTGACTGGCAAGTCAACGCCACCGGACTCGACCGGACCCAGTTGTACAAACACAGCGAGAGCGGCACTTTCGTCTCGCCCGCGATGCATCGCCAGTATTGGAACATCGAAACCTCGACCGGCGAGGTGTACACCACCACGCGGACCCACGCCATCACGCCCGAGACGGACACATCGACTCACGTGTTCATGCAGGGCTCACGCAACTACGCACTGGATGGTGACGCGGTGACCACCGGTCTGAGTTCGTTCCTGGCCGGCGTTGCGCAACGCGACACATCCATTCTGGAGATGGTGTCCAACCACTCGGGTTACGACGGGTGGCGGGGCGGGGTCGAATTTCGGGCCGACGCGGCCGCCCTGCGCGCTCGACGCATCGTTGGGGTGATGCTGGCCAAAGAAGCAGGCCCCTCGGCGATACGACCCGGACTCGCGCCCAACAGTAGGAGCTACGCCCTTAGCCCACTCGAACCCGTCATATTTGGCGGTTAGCCACAACACGTGCTGTTCCTACTGGATCCAGTCACGTTGCGCGACAAAATGCCCCGGCGGAGCACGTCGAGGTTACCGCCGAGTGTGAGGCCGAATTCTGAGCCAGCGTTACCTAGATCTCCACGCAGTTCGGCGTGGTCGGCAGACCGTTGAATCGATCGGCGATCCATTGAAGACCGCGTTCGCCGTCGACTAGTTGAGCGAGCTCGTGGTTCACCGCCAACTTGTTCAGGAACGGTGGCTGTTCGTTGGTGAAGAACTGCACGTCGGCTCCCTGGGCGCACCAGTCCAGGGCGAGTTGATGCGCGGGGACCCAGGGCACCACCCCATCGAATCGGTTCTGATCGATTAAGACCGGCGCCGCGGGCCGCAAGCGCCCTATCCGCTGGTCGGCGAAGATCGACTTGAGTGGTTCCTGTTGTCCCAGCTCGAATAGCGGCACGTTGAAGTACGGCTGAAGATGGCGAAACCCGAAGTCCGCCAATGTCTGTGCGATGCATTGCTCCTTCGTCTTGTCCAGCATGTCTTCGCCTCGCGGTGTGAGCGACTCCCGGATCGGGGCCTCCGCCTGCGGGTAGGCGGCGATGATGCCGTTGAGTACATAACCGATGGCGCCGACCAGGATGCTGCCGTCGGCGAAGGGCAGAACGTCTGAGGAGTCGGCCGGTGGTGCTCCGGCCCAGGCCCCGACGAGATCGAGATCCGGAGCGTAGGTCGGTGCCAACTCGACGGCCGACGCCGATGCGCCACCGCCCTGGGAATATCCGCAGAATGCCACTGGTCCATGCGGATACAGCGACGTGCCGGGCAGTCGCATGGCGGCCCGGGCCGCATCGATCACCGCATGGCCCTCCGATGCCCGATTGAGGTAGGCGTGGACACCGGGAGTGCCCAGGCCCTCGTAATCGGTGACGACCACGGCGAACCCGCGCGCCACCATGGTCGCGACGAACCCCTGCTCGTAGCCGTAGGTGATGTCGAAGCCGCCCGAGTAGTGGATGCCCTGGTTGAACAGGCGCGACGGCGCGCATTGGTCGCCTTGGCCGTAGGTGCCGACCGCCAGGGAGATCAACGGGCGCGGCCCCTGACCCGGCCACGGGTTGTCCGGCTCGAAATAGGTGCCTGTGACAGCGATGGGTCGGCCGTGGGTATCGGTACTGAGATACATGATCCGGGTACCCGTTGCAACGTAGGCACCCAACTGACCGGACGGCTCCAGCACCACCCGCGACGGCTCGGAGCGGATCAGGTCGCCGGGCCGACCCGCAGGCAACGGGTCAGGCGGAGTGTAGAACTCGGCGTACTGACTTTCGTCGGCGCGCGCCACACCACCACCAGTCAGGGCGGGGAGAACGAGCAGCAGCACGACTACAACAGGTAGCGTTCGACGCATGGTCAGACGTTAGCAATGGTCAGCCGACCCGCGGCGTTTTGCGAATTCGGATTCGGTACCCCTGGTGGTCGGACTCGTGTGGCTTGATCTGGTTGCCCTACCTGCACAGGGATTACGGCACCTCGTCGAGGATCGCCGGAAGCGCGGACCGGTGGAACCCGTCGAAGGCCACATTGTTCTTGGCGGGCTGCAGATCCCACCATCCACGGCGTGCGTTCGGCGCTCCCCCGTCGATGCGGATGCAGGAGCCGGTGATATAGCTCGCCGCCGGCGACAGCAGATAGACGATCGCCGCTGAGACTTCGGCTTCAGTTCCGAACCGCTGCAACGGGATACCTGGCGTCAAGTCGTTGCGAATGAACGCCGTGTCCTTGTCTTCGTACGTGTCCAGACCCTGCGACGCGATCGATCCGGGGGCGACGGTGTTGACACGGACACCGGATTCGGCCCATTCGGTGGCAGCGCACTCGCTCAGCGTGAGCATTCCGCCGCGCGCCGCCGCGGAGTGGGAGAAGTGTGGCCACCCGTGCCAGATGTCGGCGATCATGTTGACGATTGCGCCACCGTGGTCGATCATCCAGCGGTTGTAGACCTCCCGCATGACGATGAACCCTCCGGTCAGGTTGCTCTTGACGACGGCCTCGAACCCCTTGGTCGAGATCGTCTTCAGTGGTGCCCGATACTGGCCGCCTGCGTTGTTGACCAGACCGTCGATGCGGCCGTGGTCGGCCAGCACCTGTTCGATGGTGGCGATGACTGCGTCTTCGTCGCGGATGTCGGCGACATGCGTGGAGATCGAGCCACCGTCGGATTCGATCTCGCCGCGGACCTGTTCGAGCTTGACTTCGTTGCGACCGACGATCGCGACATGGGCACCGAGGGAGGCCAACTCGTGCGCTGTGCAACGCCCGATACCGCTGCCACCGCCGGTGACGACGACAATCTGATCATCGAACAGTCCGCGGTTGTAGATCGAGTTGTATGCCATGGCTTCGTACCTCAGGCTCGTCAGATTCCAGCGGAGTTGGCCGTTGCCCGGTCGGCGTCGCGCCGTTCGAGGAACTCCTGCTGGCGCTCCACGATCTCCGGGTTACCCATTGTCGAGTAGCCATATAGGCACTCCAGCCGAAGCTGGTCGTCCAATGGGCGGCCGATGATCTCGAGGATGGTCTGCTTCGCGGATTCGACTGCGGCCCTTGGGTTTCGCAGAATCTTGGCCGCGATGTCCTCGGCCGTCGCCATCAGGTCACCGTGGGGCACAACGCGATTGACCAGATGCACTTCTTTGGCCCGGTGCGCATCGATGGGTTCACCCATCAGCTCCAGCTCCATCGCGATGCCCACCCCGACCGTGTTGACCAGCCGCACGATACCGCCGTCGGCGAAATGCATGCCGCGACGCATGTGGAAGAACCCGAAGTTCGCGTGCTCGGAGGCGATCCTGATGTCGCAGGCCAGGGCCAGTTCGATGCCCCCTCCGATGACCCACCCGTTGAGCGCCGCGATGATCGGTTTGGGCGTCCGATGCAGCCCTCGGGTGATCCGGCCCGCGAACCCCTTATCCAGCAGGCTGCGTCCGAGTTCGGGCCCGGCGTCGAGCCAGGGATCGACGTGCGATTTGAGGTCGGCGCCCGCGCAGAAGGTCTTGTCCCCGGACCCGGTGAGGATCGCGATTCGGACATCCGGGTCATCGCGGAAATCTGTCCAGGCGTCGAACAGCAGCTCATCGGTCTCGGTGTCGATGGCGTTGTGGACTTCGGGCCGGTTCAGCGTGATGTACGCGATCTGGCCCCGCTTTTCGTAGATCACCTTGGGCATGGTTTCCTCCGGGTCATGCCGACACCGCGTTGCGGCCGGCCTTGTGTCGGGCGATGACGAGTTTCATGATTTGCGCGGTGCCATCGCCGATCTGCAGCCCGAGGACATCCCGGAGCCGTTGCGCATAGGGCATTTCCTCGGTGTAGGCCCCGTGCCCGTTGAGCAGCAGGCAGGTCTGGATCGTGTCGAACGCCAACTTGGGGCCCCACCACTTGCACATCGCTGCCTCAGCGGTATGCGGCAAACCCTGGTCCTTGAGCCACAACGTCTTCAGGCACAACAGGCGACATGCCTCGACTTGAGTCTCGGCCTCGGCCAGCGGGAACGACACCCCCTGATTCGAGATAAGCGGTTTGCCAAAGCTCGACCGGTCGGCGGTGGAGACCCACGTTTCGTCCAGAGACTGTCGCGCGACCGCCAGACACTGCAACCCGATCAGCGCCCGGCTGTAGTCGAACCCCTGCATCACCTGCACGAAGCCTTCGTTCTCCCGCCCGATCAGGTGTGTCGCCGGTATCACCACCCGGTCGAAATAGACCGACCCCCGGCCGGCGCACCGACCGCCGAAGTCGTCGAACTCACTGGTTTTGATGCCCGGCAGGTCCAGGGGGACGACGAAGGCGCTGACTCCGCGCGCGCCGCTCGACTGCGCTCCGGTGCGGGCCCAGACGATCGCGAACTCGGCCTGGGTCGCAAAGCTGGTCGACGTCTTCTCGCCATCGAGGACATACGTGTCGCCGTCCCTGGTCGCCCGCAGCGCCAGGTTCGCGGCATCCGATCCACCCCCGGG
>NZ_JAVROT010000079.1:0-4710 GCF_032162605.1 Mycobacterium sp.
AGATGTTTCCCGCGGACCTCGAGACGGGCACGCCTCCGGTACCGATCCCGGTCGGTCGCATCGGCAGGCCCGAGGAGATGGCCGACATGGCCGTCACCATGCTGCGTACCGGCTACCTCACGGACAAGGTGATCACCGTCGACGGGGGCCTCCTGCCGCGGTGATGAGCGCTTGCGCGAAGAACAGAGGCGGTGATGAGCGCTTGCGCGAAGGACAGGTCGCGGTGAGCTCTCCGCACCCACTGCTGCGCCGAGCGTGCCGCCACTGCGAGAATTTCGCGCATTCTTCGCAGTGGCATCACGCTCGGCGGGACGCTCGCACGACCGGTTTCACCGGAGGCGTGGCGCCGCCTTGCCGCTGATCAACGGCAGGTCGAGGTACGTGGCGATACCCGGTTCGGCGGCACACACCGCCGGGACCGAGTTCACGCAGTGCGCGGCGGTCGCCACGATCCCGTTGTTGCTCTCCAGCCCCTCCGCGACGCTCTCGGGCTGAAAGCCCTTGATGGTGACGGTGAAGTCGGGGTTGCCCTTCACCTCCATCTCGTACCGTTCGCCCGCCGGCCCGAACGTCCATGCGGGGTCGAGGTTCTCCTGCCCCATGAACCAGTTGACGGTGACGCGGACGACGACCTCGTCGCCGACGAGCGCCTCCCAGTGGAACTTGCGCCCGGCCACCTGTCCGGGCTGGATGGCGCCCATCGGAGTGTCGATGGGTGCCGTCGCGACCGAGATCTCCTGGGTGGCACGGATCTGCGGGTCTGCGTTGAAGCCCATCTCGTCGACGCACATCCGGACCGACTGGATGAAGCCGCCGTCGAGCAGCTTCTGCATCGGACCGGTCAGCGCCTTCTCGGGGGTGTCGCCGAAGCCCATCACGTAGCGCAGGACGTCGGGCGCGTCGTAGGTCCGCAGATCCGAGAACTCCTCGGCCCGAACGAATGTCACGCCGGTCGACATGATCGAGAACAGCAGCGGAAATTTCTCGCTGATGCCGCCGGGCGCGATGCCGGTCCCGTGCAGGGTGACACCACCCTCCAGTGCGGCGGCACGCATCGGCCCCGCCTCCTTCTCCCCCGGGTAGAACCAGCCCACGGGCGTGACGACGTTCTTGCCGGACCGCAGCAGCGCCACGACCTCGTCGGGGTTGGGCATCAACGGCGAGTAGATGACGGCGTCGGCGTCCAGAGCGAGGATCGCCTCGACGTCGTTGGTGGCGGTGACCCCCAACGGCCCGACACCCACGATCTCGCCGACGTCCTTGCCGCTCTTGGCTTCCGAGTGCACCCAACACCCGGCCAATTCGAGGTCGGGGTGTTCGACCACACCCTTGATCGCGGCGATGCCGACTCCGCCCGTCGCCCACTGCACCACTCGCAACGTCACCCGTCACTCCTCTCGGCGCGAAAACTAGAACACGTTCTACTCAGATGTACACCACGCGGCATCGCTGGACTGCACAATCAACGGGATCGTCTTCGACTTCGGCATCCTCGGCCGGGCACGAGTTCACCTTCGAGATCCGCCGACCGTTCGCCTCAATGACAGTCGCGGTTCAACGTAGATTTCGCTGGTAGGCACCGCGACCAGGCATTAGGGTGGCTGCTGGCACGCCAGGCAGGTGGCCAAGTTTGCGGTATGGGGGGACAGCGGATGACCGAGCCCAAGTCGCGCGAGGGCACGATGTTTGGCCATTACCGCCTACTGCGACTGATCGGCAAGGGCGGCATGGGCGAGGTCTACGAGGCGGAGGACACCGTCAAGGACCGCATCGTCGCGCTCAAACTGCTGCCCGAGGGCGTGTCGCACGACTCGGTGTTCCGCAAACGGCTGCAGCGCGAGGCGCATTCGGCCGGGCGCCTGCAAGAACCGCACGTCGTGCCCATCCACGACTACGGCGAGGTCGACGGGGTGCTCTACGTCGACATGCGCATGATCAACGGCTCGGATCTGCGCAAGGTCCTGAAGAACTTCGGCCCGATGACTCCTGCACGGGCGGTGGCCATCGTGCGCCAGGTGGCCTCGGCGATCGACGCGGCCCACGAGAACGGCATCATGCACCGCGACGTCAAGCCCGAGAACATCCTCATCACGCGGGACGACTTCGCTTACCTGGTCGACTTCGGCATCGCCAACGCGGCCACCGACGAGAAGCTGACCGAGTTGGGCACCGCGGTCGGCACATACGCCTACATGGCGCCCGAACGGTTCTCAGGCGACGAGGTCACCTACCGCGCGGACATCTACGCGCTCGCGTGCGTGCTCTACGAGTGCCTTGCGGGCTCGCAGCCCTATGGCGGCGACAGCGTGAGCGCGGTCATCACGGCACATCTGATGCAGCCGATCCCCCGGCCCAGTGTCGAAAGGCCGGGCATTCCGGACGCCTTCGATCAGGTGATCGCCCGCGGCATGGCGAAGAAGCCCGACGAACGCTTCGCCACCGCAGGCGATCTGGCGACGGCGGCCACCGACGCGCTCACCCCCCGCGACCAGGACCAGGCGGCGACCATCCTGCAGCGCGGCGAGGCCGCGACGATGCCGGAAGGTGTGCCGCTGGCCGCCGGGGCCACGATTGCCGCGGCGACGCCACCACCTCCCTCCTACGCCCCGCCGTTCGGAGCGGCGCCGCCCTACGGGGTGACTCCGCCGTCAGTTCCGTTCGGTGCGACGCCGGGCGCCTTCACTGCGACGCCACCACCGCCACCGCAGTTCGGATACACCGGTGGGCCGCCACCGTGGAACCCGCCGCCGCCGGGTTCGAATCCCCAGCGCGGCAAGAAGACTCCGTGGGTTGCGATCGCCGTGGTGGGCGTGGTGCTGGTACTGGTGTTGGGCGCCATCGGCACGTTCTTCTTGACTAGGTCTGACAACGCGGACCCGGTCACGACGACGTTGAAGAAGGCTTCCACCGAGCGTGAGAAGCCGACGAAGTCGCGCACCACCACGCCCCGCACCACCGAGCCCGGCGACACCGGTGGATTCGACGCTCAGCTCGTGGCGCTGATCCCACCGGGTTACCCGACCAGCGTGTGCGAGGCGGCGACTCCGCCGGCCCCGGGTGCGCTGGCCACCGTCGATTGCCGCCAGTCCGATCAGCCGGGCGGCCCCGCGGCGGCGCGGTACTCGATCTTCGCGAACAAGGACATGCTCGCCCAGCAGTTCAACTCGTCGCTACAGGAGAACGAGGAGATCCTGCGCTGCCCCGGCGCCGGCGCCGATTCCCCGATCACCTGGCACTACGAGGCCAGTCCCGACGACGTGGCCGGCTCGATCGCGTGCGGCACTTATCAGGGCAACGCCGACATCGTCTGGACCCAGGACGACGATCTGTTGCTGGCTGACGTGCAGAGCGACAACATGGACGACCTGCACGGCTGGTGGTTGAACTACAGCTGAGCTTGACTCCATCTATTCGGGTGGCCCACCCGCTGTTATGTTGCAAGCCAAGCGCAATGCAGCGAAGGGTATGAGCCATGGCCACCAACAAGACCAGAGTTTTCGTCGTCGGCGTCGGAATGACGAAGTTCGAGAAGCCGGGCCGCCGTGAAGGCTGGGACTACCCCCAGATGGCCAAGGAGTCGGGCACCAAGGCCCTCGCGGACGCAGGCATCGATTACGGCGCAGTGCAGCAGGGCTACGTCGGGTACTGCTCAGGCGACTCGACGTCGGGCCAGCGTGCGCTCTACGAACTCGGCATGACGGGCATCCCGATCGTCAACGTGAACAACAACTGCTCCACCGGGTCGACGGCCCTCTACCTGGCCGCGCAGTCCATTCGTGGCGGGCTGGCCGACTGCGTCATCGCGCTCGGTTTCGAAAAGATGCAACCGGGCTCACTCGGCGGTGGCGCCGAGGACCGCGAGTCGCCGCTGGGCCGCCACGTCAAGGCGCTCGCCGAGATCGACGAGTTCGCGTTTCCCGTGGCGCCGTGGATGTTCGGCGCGGCCGGGCGCGAACACATGAAGAAATTTGGAAGCACTGCTGAGCATTTTGCAAAAATCGGTTACAAGAACCACGAGCACTCGGTGAACAATCCGTATGCGCAGTTCCAGGAGGCGTACTCGCTGGAGGACATCCTGGGCTCGAGGATGATCTCCGATCCTCTGACCAAGCTGCAGTGTTCCCCGACCTCGGACGGGTCCGGCGCGGCGATCGTGGTGAGCGAGCAGTTCGTCGACGAGCACGGGCTCGCCGCCCAGGCCGTCGAGATCGTCGGCCAGGCGATGACCACCGACTTCGCCAGCACCTTCGACGGCAGTGCCGCCAACGTCATCGGCTACGACATGAATGTCCAGGCCGCCAAACAGGTTTACGACCAGTCGGGTCTCGGCCCGGAGGACTTTCAGGTCATCGAGCTGCACGACTGCTTCTCGACCAACGAGCTGCTGCTGTACGAGGCGCTGGGTCTGTGCGCCGAGGGTGAGGCGCCCAGGCTGATCGACAACGGCGACACCACCTACGGCGGACGGTGGGTGGTCAATCCGTCGGGCGGGCTGATCTCCAAGGGCCACCCGCTAGGAGCCACCGGGCTGGCTCAGTGCGCCGAGCTGACCTGGCAGCTGCGCGGTACCGCCGACAAGCGTCAGGTCGACGGCGTCACCGCCGCGCTGCAGCACAACATCGGACTCGGCGGCGCAGCCGTCGTGACCGCCTACCAGCGCGCCGAGCGCTAACCCCACCAGCCGGTCAACCAAGACAACAACAACCAAAG
>NZ_JAVROT010000080.1:0-8771 GCF_032162605.1 Mycobacterium sp.
GCTAAAGAACCCGGGCCGGGCGGCATCCGCCTCAAGCCGGTCTCTCTGGATCTCAACTACACCGAGGCCTTCCAACGGCCCTCCCCCGACGCCTACGAACGACTCCTGATGGACGTCGTGCAGGGAACCCCGACCCTGTTCATGCGCCGCGACGAAGTCGAAGCGGCCTGGGCCTGGGTCGAACCGATCCTGGTCGGCTGGGCCAATTCTGAGCGCGGCCCCCGCCGGTATCCGGCTGGCACCAGCGGTCCCACCGATGCGACCACTCTCATCGAGCGCGATAGCCGCACCTGGCATGAAGGAGTCACACCGTGAACACCATCCACCCGGTCCTGGCGGCCGTGACCGATCGCATCACCGAACGCAGCAGCGCACCCCGCGCCGCGTACCTGCGCCAGATTCGCGAAGCGGGAGACCGCGGCCCTGCCCGCGGCCGACTGGCCTGCGCAAACCTGGCGCACGGATTCGCCGCCTCAGGCAAGACCGACAAGAAGGCGCTGCGCGGCATGATCAAGCCGAACATCGCGATCGTGTCGTCCTACAACGACATGCTCTCGGCCCACAAGCCGTTCGAAGCCTTTCCCGCCCAGCTCAAGCAGGCGGTGCTGGAGGCAGGCGGTATCGCCCAGTTCGCCGGCGGTGTGCCCGCGATGTGCGACGGGATCACTCAGGGTCGCGACGGCATGCAACTCTCGCTGTTCAGCCGCGACGTGATCGCGATGTCCACGGCCATCGCACTGTCCCACGACATGTTCGATGCCACGCTGATGCTGGGGGTGTGCGACAAGATCGTGCCCGGAATGCTCATCGGCGCTTTGGCTTTCGGTCACCTGCCGACGGTGTTCGTCCCGGCCGGCCCGATGACCTCCGGCTTGCCCAACGGCGAGAAGGCAAGGGTCCGGCAACTTTACGCCGAGAACAAGGTCGGCCGCGAAGAACTACTCGACGCCGAGGCCGCGTCGTATCACGGCAGCGGAACCTGCACCTTCTTCGGCACCGCCAACTCCAATCAGCTCCTGATGGAAGTGATGGGCCTGCACCTGCCGGGGTCGAGCTTCGTCAACCCCGGCACACCGCTGCGCAGCGCGCTCACGACCGAAGCCGGCCGCCAGATCACCGGGATCACCGCACTGGGCGACGACTACACCCCGGTCGGCGAGATGATCGACGAACGGGCGATCGTCAACGGCTGTGCCGCGCTGCTGGCAACCGGCGGCTCCACCAACCACACCATGCACCTGGTCGCCATCGCCCAGGCCGCAGGAATCACGTTGACCTGGAACGACATTTCCGAACTGTCGTCGGTCATTCCGCTGCTGGCCCGGATCTATCCGAACGGCAGCGCGGACGTGAACCACTTCCACGCCGCGGGTGGGCTCGGCTTCACCATCGCCACCCTGCTGGACGCCGGCCTTTTGCACGAGGACGTGCAGACCGTGGTCGGTCCGGGATTGCGCCGCTACACACAGGAACCCAAACTCGACGGGAACGGTGTCATCTGGTTGGACGGCACCACGATGAGCCACGACACCTCGGTGTTGCGCGGTGTGGAGGAGCCCTTCGACAGCGACGGCGGCCTGAAAACCCTTGCCGGCAACCTCGGTTCGTGTGTGATCAAAACCTCAGCGGTCAAACCGGAGCATCGCACGATCACCGCGCCCGCGGTGGTCTTCGATGACCAGGCCGACTTCCTCGCCTCCTTCGACGCGGGCGAGTTGGATGGCGATCTGGTCGCGGTTCTGCGCTATCAGGGACCCCGCGCGATCGGCATGCCCGAATTGCACAAGCTCACCCCGGCACTGGGTGTGCTGCAGGACCGCGGTCACAGGGTCGCGTTGGTGACCGACGGCAGAATGTCGGGCGCCTCCGGAAAAGTCCCGGCCGCAATTCATCTCACCCCGGAAGCCGCCACGGGCGGTCCGTTGGCGCGGGTTACCACCGGTGACACCATCACCGTTGACGCAGTCGCCGGAACGCTGACGCTGCACGTCCCGGACGACGAGTTCGCCGCGCGCACACCGACCGGGCGCGCACCGAACGCCGGCGAATCGATGGGCACCGGACGTGAATTGTTCGCCAGCATGCGCGCCGCCGTCGGTCCCGCCGACCAGGGCGCCAGCGTTTTTCCCGCTTACGTCGCGTGATAGCCGAGGAGAGATCAATGACCGAATCACTGCTCACCCGTGTCCCCGTCATTCCCGTCGTGGTGGTCGATGACCTCAACCAGGCGGTTCCGATTGCCCGCGCGTTGGTGGCCGGCGGACTGCCGGTCATCGAGCTGACGCTGCGGACGCCGGTGGCGCTGGGCGCCATCGAGCGGATCGCCGGTGAGGTCCCCGAGATCTTCCTCGGGGCGGGCACCATCGTCGACCCCAGCCAGGCGAAGCAGGCGGCTTCAGCGGGCGCGCAATTCCTGGTCTCGCCCGGCAGCACGCGGACCCTGCTCGATGCCATGTCCGACACCGGGCTTCCGCACCTGCCCGGTGTAGCGACGGTGTCAGAGATCCTGACCGCACTCGAGGCCGGATACACCGAGCTGAAGTTCTTTCCGGCCGAGGCCGCCGGCGGCGCGAACTACCTGAAATCGGTCAGCTCACCGATCCCAGCGGCGCGGTTCTGCCCGACCGGCGGCATCTCCACCGCCAACGCCGCCAACTATCTGGCCCTGCCGAATGTGGGCTGTGTCGGAGGGTCTTGGATCACCCCTGTCGAAGTTGTCGCAGAACGGGACTGGGCACGTATCACCGAACTGGCCGCTGCGGCGTCGACTCTCTGACTCGCCGGAACTCCCCGTCGACGCCGGCGACGGCCCGGCGTGGCGTCCAGACCCGATCTCGCGGAAGCCCCAGCCCGTTTACCAGGTCGACCGGAGACTTCGACACAGCGCAGTTCGAGGTCGTCTCGTGTGAGGTCGCACAGTTGGGTGATGCCGCGGCAGTTCACCCATTGCGCGAACGTCAGCCAGTCATACATCACGGTGGTTCGAATTGTGCTGGCGCTGAACCCACTCAACTCGGCTGCTGCCGGGCCGATCCATTGTCACTTCGGGGGCGGCTGTGTTGATGAGCAGCCATGCTGCGCGGCGAAATGACTCTCGCTAGGTTTCCGGGAATCTATCCCAGTCAGGATTCCAGACTTGACAGCTGCCGGCGACCCAAGCGGGGTCAGCGGCCATCACGGCGCACCATAGTCCGCAACCTGGTCGGCCAACCACCGCCTCGGCACCACACAGTCGGCATCGGTGGAGGCCAGCCAGATCGTCGGGTCAGCGACCGAAGCGGCCGCGAACCTGCCGCCCGAGCAGCTCCCACGTTGCGGAAGGAAACCCGCAGGACCCAGACCCGTTCACCGGCGACAGTCTCCGAGTCATCGGTACAGGCATCCAGTACCACCAACACCGTCACCGGGAGCTCCACCGCATCCGCGGCCGCAGCAACGCTGGCCAGACACGCCGGCAACCGGTCGGCTTCGTCGTGCGCTGGAATGACGACCACGATCTTGCGCAACACGGGTGCCGCCCGGGCCGACTGGCGACCGAAAAGATGCTCACCGACGTCCATGGGCTCCTCTCCACGGCCCGGCCATCACACCGTGGCTGGGCGCCCGCAGAACGAAATATCCATCACCGACCTCGTCAAAACCCAACTGCAAAAGGCGAGATGAACGGCAGCATGCGGCGCAGCGTGCACGTTCGATTTCCGGTCGGCGCCGCGGGCGAGGTCGCCGCGATCTGCAGGTACGAGGAGGTGCTCCGCAGAGTCTGCCAGCCATTTCCGACAGAATGGCAACCCCACCCGGGGCATTTCGCCCCGGCGGCGACTGAGCCTAGAACTGAACGCCGCGACTCGCCGGATGAAACATTGCGATCCGCGGTCGCATGAACGCCGACGATCCGGGTACCTCCCCAACCATGACCATTCGCACCGACAGCAGAACACGAACACTGGCAACGTCGCTCGGCGTGGCGAGCCTCACCCTCGGTTTGTCCGAACTGCTCGCCCCCCGGGGCGTCGCCCGGCTGGCAGGCATCGAGCCCACCGAACGATCCCAGCTTGGCATCCGGCTGCTGGGATTGCGTGAATGCGGGCACGGGGCGGCCATCCTGCTCGGTTCGCCACGACTGGTGTGGACCAGGGTCGCCGGTGACGCGCTAGACGTCGCACTTCTCGCCAAGGCTTTGACGGACTCCGGCGCCGACCGCAGACGCGGCGCGGTGGCAATAGGCGCCTTGGCCGTCATCGGCGCCGTTGACGTGTGGGCCGCAAAGCAGGAACTGAGTTCCTCCCCGTGACCATGGGTGTCGTCCGCCTTCTGCTTCGGACGCACCTCGGTCGGTAATGCATCCAGCCGACCGCCTCGCACAACGGGAGAGTTGCGTCGCGGCTCGCTGCGATTCATCGGAGGGGCGGCGGCGCCTCCCGACCCGCCTCAGTCGCCTTGGGAAGCGCGGGTCGCTCCCAGGAGCAAATCACCAAACTCGGCTTCCATCTGATAGCAATCAATCCAGGCCCGAACGTCAGCCGCGGCCCGTTGAGTTAGCGTCTTACTTTGTGCGCCAGCATCGGTCAGGACACCGCGAATCGTGATTGAGTAGTCGCCGTTCACTTCGTCGATCGCCGCGATGATGCCCGGGTCCTACGAGAGCGTCTACAACGCGTCCACGTCCCTCATCCAGTCGTTCGCCGAGGCTTTGCGCGACGAGTTGCGCGGTGCACGCTTATGGGTATGACCGACCCACGCCATCGATGTGTCCGAGCCGTGGAGCCAACGCCGGCGGTATAGCGAAGGAGACGGGGTCAACGCGATCGTCGTGTCGGTCAGGTGACGACTCGGAAGTGGTGCATCTTCGGATCGCTCGGATCCGGCAGTGTCATGCCGGCATCGGCTCCCGACCGCAGATAGGCGATCACGGCGTCGTTCAGTTCCTCTCCCGGTACGACGGCGGGAACGCCCGGCGGGTACGGCGTGATCTGCTCGGCGGAAACCCGGCCCGCTGCCTGCTCGGCAGGAACCATCTCGGTGGCACCGAAGAAGGCGTCGCGGGGAAGTATGACGGTGTCCAACTCGAGCTCGCCGGGGGACGGCAGCTCGATCCGGGGCGGCCTCTCGAACTCGCGAGCGGCCTGACGCCAATCGTTCAGCGCGGTGATCAGTCGCTCCACCGTGTGGTCGTCATCGGCGAACGAGATCGTCGCCACCATCCGGCGGTGGTCGCTGACGTGCAGGTCGAGCTGGCGGTGCTCACGGATCCAGTCCACCCCCTGGTAGCCGGACGTACCGGTGGTTTCGATGTCCATGACGATCTGCAGGCGATCAAGGTCATGAGAGGCTTGCTCTCCCAACAGTTCTCGGTCGAGCACCTCGACGTCCGGGATTTCCTCGATGCGTTCTCGGACATCGTGTGTACGTGTCAGTGCGGCATCCAACAGGTCGTGGCCTCGCTCGACCATCTGTCGACGCCACGCGTCCAGTGCGGCGTAGACCATCACGTTGGGGCTCGTGGTCATCAGCAGATCGGCGCACTTGGACAGTCGGTCGGCGTCCACCAGGTCTCCTTGAAGGTGAAACACCGAGGACTGTTCGAACGCCGCTCCCATCTTGTGCACGCTGACCACACATACATCGGCGCCGGCGTCCATCGCCCACGTTGGAAGATCCTCGTGGAAGGGCAGATGGGCGCCCCCCGCCTCGTCGACGATCAGCGGCTTTCCGCGTTGATGACAGATGTCGGCGATGGTCGCCAGATCCGCGCATTCGCAAGCGCCTAGAGCAAGCACTTCACTTCGAAACTGTGATCGTGTCGTAGAAGCTGCCGAGCGCGAGCGGCTGCACCATCGAACGGCACCACGTACCGCCCCGGTGAGCGTTGATTCGTCCACCTCGAGGTCGGCGACTTCGATCAGCCGCGCGTCGGCTGGTATCACCTCGCCGGGACGAACCTCGATCATGTCGCCTTGGCGCAGCCGGGCGGCTTCGACATCGACATAGCGGGACCCGTTGCCCCCGGGCGCGCACCTTCCGCGCGGACGGCGCCTGTACCGCCAACAAGCGCCGCAACAGCCGTTCTGCTCGTACCTGCTGCGTGGCCGCCAGTGCCGAGTTGAACGCCAGCACCGACCCCACAAGCACGGCGTCGGCGGGTGACCCCAGCACCGCACTGGCCGCCGAGCCAGTGGCCAGAACCGGGGTCAGCGGGTCAGAGAGCTCTTCTCGCAGCGTGGCGACGAACTCACTCACTGCTTGTCGCGCTGACGACACCGTGCGGCCGGCGGAAGAATCTTGACGGCCGATTCTCTGCGGCGGGCCGTGCTCCTCGTTGGTCGGCAGGAACCGCCGCACCTGCTCGGCCGACATCGCATGCCATTCGTGGGTGGCCTCTGGTATCGGCGCTTTAGCTCGAATTACCTTGCGCGCCAACGAGTAACCGGTCCACAGGCCGACTGCTGCACCCGCGGTCACCGGTCCAGGTCCGCGACCGCGCACGCCCGGCACCATCAGAAGCGCGCCGAGCAGCGACGCCGCCATCGACAGGTCAACCCCGCGTTGACTCGCCTTAGCTGCCGCCGGCAGAGCGTGCAGTAGCCGCCTGGCGCCGGCGAGGTCGTCGACGAACAGGTCGGCGCACCAAGGCAGCTTTTCATCGTCGTCAGCGCTCACTCCGACGCCGACGTCCGCGGCGGAGAGGGCCTGTCCGGCAGCAGCGGTTCCTACGACCAAAACCATTCGCCCGTCACGCTGTAACGCGATCACTGCGTCGGCGAGGGCGGTGTCGACCGAACCACTCATCGGCGCCAGGTCGTCGAACGTCGAGCGCAGGTTGTCGAGCTCGTCCAAGTCGACGGACATCACCGCAGCACCAGAGCGGCGCGCCTCGGCTATGACTGCCGACGCGAGTGGATGGTGTACCGGGCGCACCAGCGCCTGTAGGCCGGATCGGCCGTTGCCGTTGGTCGACCATGAGCCCGTGACCCTGTTCCACCCGCTGTGTAGGGCGCCCACCTCGAGTTGAGCGTGGGCCCACTGCCATATCGCGGCACGGTCCTGGTCCAAGGCGCCGAGGATTCTGCTGACCCCGCAGCCCGTCCAGAGACAACGCGCGGGGGTCGATGAGCACCGCGTCGACACGGTCGAGGCGGCGTAGCGCCTCGGCCTGCAGTGGCAGGGCGCCGTGGTTTTCGGAGAGTCCGCGTGCCAGCGTGCTTGCAAAGGCTTCCCGCGCGATCCGCGCCGCTTTGGGCGCGGCCACCACCGCAGCGGTGGCCGCGAAGTTGGGATTGCCGGTGAGCGCCCCTAGTCCCGCGACGCCGACGGCCTGCACCAGCGCGCTGCGGTCACCGTGTTTCTCCACCGGCCCGGGCGGAAGTGGGCAGGGTGCGGCGCGATGAACGAGTCGTCAGATCCCGCGTGCACCGCTAACGACGGTTCGCATTCAGTCCAAACTCGTTGCTCTGCTCGCGACTCGGCCGCTTTGGCAAGGTGCAGCAGCATGTCGACGGCCAATGACGTCCACGCCTGTGCGGCCGTGTAGACCGAGGCGGTGGCGACCGCCAGTGCCGTGTCAGTGGCCGTTGTGCCGAAAAGACCAAGTCGCAAAGTTCACCGACGAGCGTGTCGGCATCCGACAGCGACACCACGACGCGCGAAAGCGGGTAGTTCAGTTCGGCCGATGCCACATCGGGCTGCGCTCGCAGGGCGGAAAGCACTCGTTCAGCGAGTAGTGGGCCGTGTGTCGGGTCGTGCAGACCACGCACTGCACCTCTATCCAGGCCCGGCCGTGGCCACGCCAGCATCGCCGAGCCCGCGGTCCCCCGACGAGTTCGACCGCGACCCGAGCCGGCGATTGAATCTCGGCAAGGCCCCGACACCAGCGCCGTCACGCCGCGCACCGGCATCGTCGCGAGCGCAAACCCAGTGCTGGCGGCTTCCGCGGCGGCATGAAGCGGCATCGGCGCCGACCGCCGCAGCAGTTGAGTCAAATCCATCCGTCAGCGCCGCCCAGCAGCTGGGTCAGGAGGTGCGGGTCGTTGATCGACGGCGACCGTTACTGGCCTTGTGTGGCGGGGTCTTTCGCGCCGACGCAGTCGACTTCCGCGGGGCCGACTTCCGTGCGGTCGACTTTTTGGGTGCCCCGGTGCCCGTGGTCTCCGACCTCAGCGATGTGGCCGGCTTGAGGACTGGCTGGCCTTCGGACCGCTTGCTCAATTGGTGGACCACAAGTCCGGTGCCGCCGACGGCCAGCAGAAGCGGCCATTCAACCAGGCCGGCAGCTCCGACCACCCCGAGGGTTAACGCTGCCGCCGGAGTCGAATGGCTGCCGTTGGCGACGCCGTTGCGGATTCCGGACACGGCGCCTTGGAGGCCACCGATCGCACCGTTGATTGCCGCGCCGCCGACGGCGCCCGCCGCAGAAGTCGTCGCATTGGCTGTCCGGGTTACACGCGCGCGGTACCTCGAACGATGTCCATCATGCACTTCCTGCCATCACGGTTCACCAGCCGTATCCCGGCTGGCAATCAATCAGGCTACCCGGGTACTAACAGTATTAACCTGCGGAATTTCGGTTGCGCGAGGATTCCGGACTGCCGCTGCGCGGCGAGATTAGGTGATTACACCCGGATTGTCGCCGTCATCGGGTCCCGCGGCGGGGTGCCGCTCGTCGTGGGGCCCCCGACGGCGCGCGCCGTCGCGCGGCTTTCGGTGCCACGTCGACCACTTTTGTATCGGACCCCTGCTGATCTTTGAGTTCGATGACTCCCTCGGCGTCGCTCCCG
>NZ_JAVROT010000081.1:0-7701 GCF_032162605.1 Mycobacterium sp.
GTTCGGGGCCGTCCTGATCGATCAGGGTGCCCAGGTGCGCGGCGCCCTTGCGCAGTGCGTCGGGCCCGAATCCGGTCCCGATCCGGGTCAGGGTGGTTTCGGCTCGTGCGCGGGTGGTGGGGTCGACCCAGTGCGGCAGTGTGTCGAAGAAGTTGCGGATCACCGTGACGTGCTCGGGCCCGATGGCCCCGGCGGCTTGGGCGGCGGCGACCTCCGCGAGTACCGGCGGCAACGGTTCACCGTTGAGTGCGGTGCGCGGTCCCAGCTCCTTGGCTTCGGCCAGGCGGCGGTGGGCGTCCTTGGCCGAGATCCGCAACCGCGTGCTCAGCACGGCCTTCCACGACTTGGCACCCAACTCGACCGGGGAGGCTTCACGTTGCAGACCGGCGATGATCCGGTGCGATTGGGTGGGTAGTTGGCGGGTCAAGGTCTCCCACTGGTCCAGCGCCGACAGCATTTCGGGATGAGTCAACGTGTCGACCCCGAGTGCGGCCACCCTGTCGTAGGCGGCGCGCATCTCGGCGATCGCCTCGAGCAGGGACCCGTCTTCCATGCTTCGAACAGTAGTTCGACCCACCGACAAGAAATCCCGCTTTGTGACACCTGAAACCCAAGTGACACAAGGGAATTACCTTGGAAGAGCTAGACGCGTGTGGTCACCTCGGCGAGAGCGCGGTCGAGGGTGCTCAGCGCCCGGAGCGCGGCACGCACGGGCCCGGGTGGGATGGCGGATGTCCCCATGACGTCCAAGATCATTGTCTCCATTACCTTCTCCGGTGGGTCGACACTGGCTCCTGCGACGATCTGCTTCATCGTCTCGACGGTGCCGCACACGTGATCGGCGGCCTCACGCAGCGCCACGGCGGTGACGTCCGGCGGCGCGGTGTCTGGGTCCGCGCGCGCGGCGTTCACGCCGGCACGCGCCAGCGCGTGGGCTGACCGGTTGCCTACCTTCAGTCCACGCATCAGACGGTGCACCCCGCGCCGGCTTCGAATGGCGGGTCCCATCTGCAGGGGCTTGCCCGCCTTGATGACGTCCTGCAGGGCGTTGTCGAGGCGACGCGTCTCTGCGACGAGGTCCGTCTCACCCCCCGGTGCCAGCACCGAGTCGACGCCGGCGTCGATCAAGCCGGCCAGTCGGTCGAGGTAGTCGTCGACCTTCTCGACGAAGGTAGCGCGCGTACCTGTCGAGAAGATGAAGTACGCGGATGCGATGCCGACGAGACCGCCGGCAGCCGTCTCGACGATGCGAAGCTCGAGGACCTGAACACTGAAGTCGCCGAGCAGCCCGTACAACATCGCCAACAGCACGGTGACGAAGAACGTCAACCAGGCGTAGGCGACGGTGACCAAATAGAACGCACAGAACACGCAGAGAACCAGGACGACGATCTGGACCGGCGGATGGTTACCGATCAGCGTGGCGAGCAGCACGCCGGCCACCACCCCGGCGATGGTGCCCACGATGCGGTGACCCGCCCTGGTGAGAATCTCACCGCGGGTGGACACCCCGGTGAACACCAGGAAGGCGGTCAGCACGGCCCAATACCAGCGGTCGGGCGAGATCAGCTCGCCAAGGATGGTCGCCGCGCTGGTGGCCACGGCCACCTGAATGGCGGCCTTCGTGCTGGGGTTCAGCCCGGAACTCTCCTCGTCGGCAGGTGTCTCCGGCGCGGGGTCCACGGCATGCGCGAGCTCCAACGCGTTCGTCGTGATGTGGTGAATTGCGAGGTGCGCCTGGACTGCCCGATAGGTGGTCACCGTCGCGATGCCTTCGGAGACGGACAGATCGGCCCGATCGGCGGCGGCGGCGGCGCGTTTGCGGCCGGCCCGCAGTTGGTCCTCGGATAAGTTGTGCTGCAGACATGTTCGTAGGGACGCGATCGCGTCGTCGAGTCCGCGCGGCCACGGCGTGCCAGGATCGAGCGCCCAGAGCAGGCTCACCAGTTGCTCCAGCGCAATCTGAGCGTCGAAGACCCGTAGCGCCAGATCCTCGCTGGTGACACTCAGCGACTGCGCCGCATCGTGGCGATCCAGCCAGTCGTCGATCATCAACGCCGTGTCACCGAGCCGGTCCAATCTTCGCCGCAGCACGGCGAGGTCGTACTCACCGCGATTCGTCGCGACCTCCAGCACGGAGGTCGACGCCCCTCGCAGCGCCCGGACCAGCCGGCGCACCTCGACGCGGGGACGGTCGGGAAAGATCAGCGTCCGCACGAACAGCGTGGCGCCGAGCCCCACGGCGATGGCGACGGCCAGGACCGGTACCTGACCAAGGGGCGCTCGCAGGAACAGCGCGAAGAAGTAGGAGATGAACGCGATCATCCCCATCGCGTTTCCGCGCGGGCCGAACCGGCGAACCCAGACGGCGCCGAAGAGCACCGCGATGAATCCGACGTCGGCGACCTTGCCCAGCGGAGAGAGAACGGCAGCCAACGTCACCGCCCCGACGGCGGGGAAGAAGAGCAGCAGCGTTGTGACTACCCGGCTGTGCTGTTGCCGGTCCTTGACCGCCGCGGAGGACTGCATGGCGGCGATCGTGCCCAGCATGGCGACCGTCACCGGCTGATGCGCGACGCGGGTGAACGCCAGCAGCGCGACCATGCCCAGGACGAGGGAGAGCGTGGTCGTCGCAGCGCTCCGCAGTCGCAACCTGCCGGGATCGGAGTCGACGAGAAACCGCGTCACGGCCGTCAGTGCCGGCAGGTGCGTCGCGCGATTGTGCGTCACCGGGCCGATCACATCGGCGACCCTGCGGCCCTCTCGACGTCGAGGAGTTGCTCACCGCGCCGCTCCTCGTCGTAGGCCGCGCGCCCGCCGCGAAGACCGAACAGCCGTTTCGAGAACAGCAGGTAGACCACGGCCGCCACGTTGATCGAGAACGTGAGGGCGCGGGTCAGCGTGATCCCCTTGGTCAAGTCGTGCACCTCCAACGGCAGGAAGACCGCGGTGGCGACCACGGCGAAGTATTCACCCCACCGCGCCAGTAGCCACAGCCCGACACCCTCGACGAGTTCGAGCACTGCGTAGGCGGCCAACGCGAGCGTGATCAACGTCAGGGTGGACGGTTTGGTCGCCAATGCCCGTTCCAGCTCGTGGATCGCGGTCATCTGATCGACCTTGATGCCGCTGGTGCGCAGGAGGGGCAGGTCGCGGTCCAGGGCGGACTGGATGGACCCCTGCGCGCCGTGGAACTTCCAGACCGCCCACGCCGCGAGGGCGATGAGCACCGCCCTGATCCACCGTTCCACCGCGAGCGCCCTGATGATAATGGCCTGACGCAATGCCTTGCCTCGCAGAACCATCGGCGCATCCTCGGCCGGCCCGCGACCGTGTGGCGGGCCGGGGGTGAAGTCGCCGCAGCGTAGGCACCGCCACACCTCGCCAAGTCCGGTAGTCCCGCTGAGCCGATCGGCGAGCGTCGGGTCGTCCGGCGCGTAGGTGATGTGACCGTGGCGCGCACAGGTGCGCAACTCCCACCGGTTGGCGCTGCGATGTCCGTCCACGGCCTCCATGTTCCTCGGTACCCAAAGCTACATGGATGAAGCAAATTCCTACACATGTGAAGAAATGGGTGATAGATTTCGATTCGTGCCGATGGCCACCGATGAAACGCTGCGGACCAGGGCTGCACATCTCGGCCCGGAGCGGCGCCGGCCTCAGGTGCTCAATGCCGCGTTGGCGATTACGGTCGAACAGGGCGTCGGTCAGGTGACGATCGGTACGATCGCCGACCGTCTGCAGGTCACGCGTCCGGTGGTGTACGCGTGCTTCGACGGCCGCGTCGAGATCATCACTGCGCTACTCGAACGCGAAACGACCAACCTGCGCGACGCATTGGTGGCGGCACTGCGTACCGCGCGCGGTCACGATCCCGAGTCCGCATTCGTCGACGGATTCGGTGCACTACTGCGCGTAGCCGCCGCTCGGCCGGACTCCTGGCGGGTGGTGTTCGCCGCACAACCGGATCCCGCAGTGGTCGACCGCTTCCAGCGCGTGCGCGCTGAGATGCAAGACATCGCGGGCCGTTGGATCCGGCCCGCGTTGAGCGCTTGGTGGGACTTCGCCGACGTCGACGCGAAGCTGCCCGTGCTCGTCGAATTCTTCCTGTCGTCATGCGAGGCAGCGGTCCGCTCGCTGCTCGATGCCATGAACACATGGACCGCCGACGACCTCGCGTCCATGTACGGACGCATGGTGTGCTCTGCCTTTCGGGCCGCCGGGGAACCCATCGGATGAGAAGGGGAAGTGAGCCATGACGACGACACGATCCGCCGGGCCGAGACCGGCCACGGCAGCGGTGCAACCGCACGAGGACTACGGCTTCTTCGGTCCAGGCTCGGTGACGTGGAAGGTCTGGGGTTATCCCACCTCGCTGACGGTGGGGTTCCAGCGATCGGTGGTCGTCGAGGAGTTGGACCCCAACCTCGTCGCCGCCGTTGACAAGACCCATGACATCTACCGGCGACCGCGCACCCGGTACGACCGCACCCTGCGCTACTTCTCCATGGTGGCGTTCGGTGGGTCACGCGAAACCGCCACCGCCGCTGACGTTCTGGTCAAGATTCATTCCAAGGCGATCGGTACCGAACCCTACAGCGGCGGGCGGTACGACGCGAACGACCCCGCATCCCAGCTGTGGATCCACCTGACTGCGTGGCATTCGATCCTCTACGCCTACGAGAAGTACGGCCCGGGACCTCTGTCGCCGCAGGAGGAGGCCCGGTACTGGCAGGCCCCCGACTGGCGGCCAGCGACATCGCCGTCGCCGCGATGGCCCATCTGCTCGACGCGAAGGTCATGATGCCGCCCATGCCGTGGGTGGCACGACCGCTCGCTCAGGTGGTGAGTGAGGTGCTGAGGGCGGGCACGATCGCGACGATGCCCCGGTGGATGCGCGAGATGAGCGGCATCCGGCAATCGAGAATCGTCGACGCGCTCGTCCGGCCCATCCTGTGGACGGGATTCCGGGTGATCAGCCTCACTCCGCGCGCGGAGCTGCTGGTGCTGAAGGTGCTCTCACCGATGACCCATCCGGTCGTCGCACCCATCAAACTCGGTGTCGCGCCGGTCAATCCGGAGGTCGTCACACCGGCGCAGGCCCGGATCCGGTATGGCCTCGACCGCCCCGCGGACGCCCACGCGGAACTGCGGTCACGTCAGGCCGCCCGGGTCTTCGGTGCCGGAACCGAGCCAAGCGATGAGGGCCTCGTCGAATCAGAACCGATCCTCGGCCGAATGCGCTGACGCACAATCGAATCGACGATGAGGAACGCATCGATCCTTCGTGACCGCTTCGTCCTCTCCCTGCTCGCCGGCGTGGCGTTGTCGATCGCTCTGCTGCTGGGCTTTCAGCGGCAACGCCTGCGTCGGCCCAACCGGATGACGACTGATCGTCAGGGGCGACGGAGCTTCTCGCGGACCGTGTCGGCGGCGAACCGGGCGAAGGACACCGGGTGGAACGCGCGAGCCGCGGCGGTCAGTGCCCCGCGCGTGTCCGTGCTCAGCTCGATGTCGGCCGCCGCGACGTTGAACTCGAGCTGTTCGACGCTGGACGCGCCGGGAATGGCCACCACGCCCGGCAGGCTGATCAGCCAGGCCAGCGCCACTTGCGCGGGTTTGGCGCCGACCTCGTCGGCGACGTCGCGCAACGTGCCAAGCAACGGTTCGATCCGGCGCAGATTCTCCGTTCCGAACAGCGGGTTCGTCGCCCGGACCCCGCCGGGCCGGTTGTCGAGGCCGTACTTGCCGCCCAGCAGCCCCTGCGCGAGAGGGCTGTAGGCCATCACCATCCGGTTCTCCCGCTCGGCGAACGGGACCAGGTCCTCCAGCGCGCCCGGGTGGGCCAGCGAGAAGTGCACCTGGTTGCTGATGACGGGCCTGCCGAGAGCGGCATCGGCCTTGCGCCAACGGTCGAGCGAGTAGTTCGACACGCCTACCGCGCCGATGACGCCGTCGTCGAGCAGACTGCGCATCCCCGGCATGATCACCGAATCGGGGACAAGCGGGTTCGCCTGGTGGATCTGGTACAGCGGGATGCGGTCCAACTGCAGCCGGCGCGCGCTCGCGCGGGCGCGCTGCCTGACTATGGGCGGGAATGGCGCGACCGGAAAGATCTTGCTCGCCACCACGACGTCGGCCCGCTCCGACCCGAGCGCCTCGCCGAGAATGCGCTCGCTCTTGCCCGTGCCGTAGACCTCGGCCGTGTCGAACAGCGTGACGCCGAGGGCGCGGGCGCGGGCCACGATGTCGCGAGCCGGACCCGAGGCGTACTCATCGCCGTAGCCCCACTCGCGGGAGCCGAACTGCCACGTGCCAAGACCAATGCGGCTGACCCGACCGAGCCCGTCGACGTCCAGAAACCTCATGCGCCCAGCGTACGGAAGACGTGGCGGCGCTAACTCCCGGCGTGGCCCTCGTCAGCGGACTGTGTCACCAGACCGGCGGCTGCCGCCGCGCTGATCGCGCGCTGCCAATTCAGTTCCGCGACGATCACCAACCCGAGTCCCGCGGCAAGGGCCACCACCGAACCGAGCCAGTGCACCCAGGCCGGGCCGACGTGAAAGTCGGCGAGCAGGACGAGTGATGACGCACCGGCAAGGGCGAGGATGGCACCCGATGCGATCCGCCGCCGATCCACCAGCGGGCGACGCACAGCGCGGGCATGACCTCGACCCGACGTGTTGGCGATAGCACTCATGACTCCTAAGGTGCCCGCGCGTCCTAAGGTGCGGCCAAGCCGAAGCTATGAAGTTCCCGTGAATGCGCCGCCCTCCCGCCAGAGGGACTAGTCCTCCTTGCGGATCAACCGGCCCAGCGCCTCGCGATCCGGCGCCAGCAGCTCGTCGATGCGGTCGTGGTTGACGTCCGCGACGACGATCTCGCCGACGTCCTCATGCACGTCACGGAAGATGCCGTGCGACTTCATCTTCTCGGTCTGATAGACGTTGTCCTCGGTCGGCGTGACGTAATACACCGCATCGGCCTTGAATCGGTTGATCAGCCACAGGTGGATCAGGGTCATCAGGCGCTTCTTGCGCAGCTGCTCGCCAAAGGTGTTCTGGTCGCGCACCGTCAGGATGCTGCGGCCGTTGCGGTCCTTGATGGGGTCGACCAGCACGTTGGCGAGCTTCTCTTCGCCACCGTCGCGGTCACCGTAGATGCCGAGTTCGAGCACTTCGCCGCCCGCGCGCAGCGGCCGGAACTGGACGCGGAGCGTCTCGCCGAGCTGATAGTGCTGACTCCACAGCGCCAGCCACTCCTCGAGCAGCTTCTTCGGCACCTCGGTCTGCACGAGGTGCTGATGCTGCGTGGAGCCCTTGCCCATGGACTTCGTGGTCGCCGTGCGTCCCGACGAGGCGGCCAGGGCCGCATCGCTGCGGGGTCCGCCGACCAGGGTCTGAGGCGTGCGGTAGGGCGATTCGACCAGACGCATCTTGCGCTGCAGCCGAGCCAGGGCGAGCATGCCGTCCTGCCGCAGTGCGGTGGCGAACTCCTCGGCGGCGACACCGTCGATCTGGTGTCCGCCGTAGGTGATGAAGTTGAAGACGAAGCCCATCTTGCCGAGTTCCTCTGGGAACGCCCGCATCTCGTCGTCGGTCATGCCGGTGGTGTCCCAGTTGAACGACGGTGAGAGGTTGTAGGCCAGCATCTGGTCGGGGAATTCAGCGTGGATCGCCTCGGCGAATTCGCGCGCGTCGA
>NZ_JAVROT010000082.1:0-16317 GCF_032162605.1 Mycobacterium sp.
GTTTCGGTGACCCACGGACCGGAGAAAGTCCGTATTCGACGTGGCCCGCGTACGACGTGGTTGCGCAGGCGATGGGCGGGTTGATGGGGATTACAGGTCCCGATGTCGATCATCCGACGAAGGTGGGACCAGGTGTTGGTGACGTATTCCCTGGCATCCTCACCGCGGTGGCCGTGCTCGCTGCGCTACGGCATGCGGAGAGGACTGGCGAAGGCCAGTTCGTCGACGTGTCGATGTACGACTCGGTCGTTGCGTTGTGTGAACGGGTCATCTATCAACATTCGTACATCGGTATAGTGCCGAAACCACAGGGCAACGGCAATCCTCAGTTCTGCCCGTTCGACGTGTTCCCCGCAGCGGACGGTTTCGTGACGATCGCGGCTCCTCGCGACCATCAGTGGGATCTGTTGTGCAGGTTGATCGGTAGACCCGAGTTGAGCGCCGACGAGCGTTACGCCACCAACGCCGCGCGAGTGCGGCACGCGGAGAATGTTCGAAATCTTCTGTCCGAGTGGACCCGAAGCAGAACTATCACACAGATCCTTGACGTCCTTGGCGGACATGTGGCGGTCGGTCCCATACACGACGCAGCCGACCTTTTTCATGATCAGCACGTCTCTGCCAGAAACATGATCGTCGAGGTGGAACATCCCGGCGTCCCGAAACCGCTCGCAGTCGTGGGACGACCGATGAAGTTCACCCGGACGCCGGGCCCGGCGGCACAACGCGCCCCATTCTTGGGTGAGCATGGCGTCGAAGTACTCACCTCGCTCGGGTATACCGCCGCTCAGATTTCGGAGCTGCATCGTGGGGGTGCAGTGGGCACACAGCGCGATGGTGGCGTTCAACCCAGCGTGTTCACGTACCCCGGGTGAGCAACCGCGAGCCGGGCAGCAACGGCCTGGCGAACGGATTGCGCGACAGCCGGGTCGGACCGGCGGCGTCGGTTGATTCGGTGGCGGTTTGGGGTCGACGTGGGCTCGCGGGAACACGATCGAGTCGAAAATGGCCGCGGCTTCGCGGTCATGGTCGAGGTAGGCGGCGGCGGGGCCGGTGAAGTTGTCGGCGTAGTTGCCGAATTGGGCTGCCTTGACCTGCACGGCTGGCTCACGTGCGGCCATCCCCGCGGGGATCGAACAGCGGTGGGAAATCCCATCGGGCCGTGCGTAGCGGCGATGCGTTGGATCTTGGCAAGCGCCTGGGGCGGAAATTCTGCTGTGGCAGAGGCCAATTCGGTGTAGTCGTCGGCTGCACTATGTAGGTCGGCCGGTTGACGTTCAGCTGGCCCACGGTCGTCAGCCTTCGTCGAGCAGCGGGTCGTAACGGTGCGCGAAGGCCGACTGCGCGCAGGTGACGTACAGCTCCTTGCGCGCGAGCAGGCGACAATGGAGCCGTGATCAATGACAGGACCGACAGTGCCGCGCGGTCAGGCGGTACGTATCTGCGGGTCACCGATTACGTGCACAGGAGCGGCAGTCTTGGCCACTACCTCGTCGAAGTCGACGCCGTCGGCGAGTTGTACGGCAGTGAACTCCGCACCGGTCACGTCGAAGACCCCCAGGTCGGTGATGACCCGATTCACCACGGCCTTGCCCGTCAGCGGCAGGTCGCAGCTGACAACAAGTTTTGCAGCGCCAGCTTTGGACACATGGTCCATCAACACGATCACGCGTCCGGCGCCGTTGACTAGGTCCATCGCGCCGCCCATACCCTTAATCACGGAACCTGGAACCATCCAATTAGCCAGGTCTCCGTTGGCTGCGACTTGCATGCCGCCAAGGACCGCAACATCGACGTGTCCGCCGCGGATCATGGCGAAACTGGTAGCGGAATCGAAGTACGAGGCTCCAGCGAGCACCGACACTGTCTGCTTGCCCGCATTCACCAAATCGGGGTCTACCTCGTCGTCGTAGGGGAACGGGCCGACTCCAAGGATTCCGTTCTCGGCATGCAGCGTGACATCTGAGTCCTCCGGTAGGTAGTTCGGAATTAGTGTCGGCAGACCGATTCCAAGGTTGACGTAATCGCCGTCACGGAGTTCGATCGCGGCCCGGGCGGCCATCTGAGCGTGGGTCCAACTCATGACAGCTCCTGTAGTGACTGTGTCGGGCGCGGTCGTGTCGTTCGCTTCTCGATCCCCTTGTGCGACGCCTGTAGCGGCGTCAGCTCGACAACGCGTTGGACGAAGATGCCGGGAAGCTGAATCTGGTCGGGGTGAAGCACCCCGACCTCCACCACCTTCTCCGCTTCGACGATGGTAAGGCGACCAGCCATGGCTGCCGGCGGGTTGAAATTCCTTGCAGCCGCGTGGAAGACGCAGTTCCCTTTGTGGTCGGCGACGGCTGCGCGGATTAGCGCGTAATCGGTGACGATCGATTCTTCGAGCAGCATTTGGTGTGAGCCGAAGTTGCGTATTTCCTTGGGTGGTGAGGCGAGCGCGACCGTCCCGTCCGCGTTGTAACGCCAAGGCAGACCGCCGTCAGCGACAAGGGTACCGGCGCCGGTCGGGGTGAAGAATGCGCCGATCCCGGCCCCCCCGGCGCGTAGTCGCTCGGCGAGCGTGCCCTGCGGCGTCAATTCCACCGTCAGCTCACCGGTTAAGTACTGGCGCGCGAACTCTCTGTTGTCGCCAACGTAGGACGCGATCACGCGGGTGATCTTGCGCGCCTCCAGTAGCAGTCCGAGCCCGCCCCCATCGACTCCGCAGTTGTTGCTGACAATCGTTAGATTGCTGGCACCTTGCTCCAAGAGGGCATGGATGAGAACCCGTGGAATACCGGCCAGTCCGAAGCCCCCGACTGCCAGACTCGCGCCGTCAGTGATGTCGGCAACCGCTTCCGCCGACGACTCGACAACCTTGTTCAAAGCCATTGAAGCTCCTTGAGAAGTTCGATTACGGCGGGCTTCGACGGCGGTTGATTTCTCGGTATCCCACAGCGAACTGGCTATGGGTGTGACCGTGTCGGACAGCCGGACATGATTTGGGTCTACTGAGGTCTTCTCGTATCGAGAAACAATCTAAACCTTATAATTGATGCTGTTGCAAAAAGATCCGCCACCCATCTCGGCGGATAATTCAGCCGAACCCGAGGTAAGTTCGTTCAGGATTATGCTCGACGAAGTTGGAAGCATTTCAGCTGTGCCAATGATGGCCATTGTTGCGCAGCATCCGAATTCATCAAATATGGGGGCTGCGATTGCGGTTATGCCTCGCCGCGAGGTATTGAATCGATAGCCATCGCGCCTCGTCGTCTCCACTTGCTTTTCGACTCGGTCGCGTTCGTACTCAGGCAACATGGCGAGTAGCCGGGCCACGCTTAGTTGATCTGGCGAGAACGCCAAGAAGGTAAGTCCCTGAGCGCTGATCAGAGAGAGTTGCGTGCCAACCCTGACCGTCACTAGCGCGCCTTCAACTTCCTTTTCCTCCACCCGGCTGACGACCGGACCGGTGGGAGTCCAGAGGCTGAGGACTGACGTCGCGAAAGTGGCGTCCGCAACCTGCCTCATATGGGGTGCGGCACGGTCCATCACCCGGCGTCGTCCGAGAGCGAATGCTCCGAGCCTCAACAGTGCACTACCCGGGATAAAACTAGCAGGCTGTGTTCCTCGCTCCAGGAGCCCAGCAGACATTAGTGAATTGCAATATCGGTATGCGGTCGTGCGGTTGAGTCCGATCTTCTCTCCAACTTCAGCAGCGGTGAGTTCCTGCGTTTCCGCGCCAAAAAGGCCGAGCACGTCCGCCGCGCGGCTGACTGCACGGATATCGCTGCTCGAACTGTCTGCACTCGTTGTTGGCGATGCCATGGATCCTTACACTGTCTCTATGAGTTGAAATGAGCAACTGTCGTTGCGAGCATCATACAAGTAACGGTTGAGGGGCTTGAATTTCTTGAATCGCTCGGCGAGCTTCCGCTTGGGACGCTGGTTAGTCGGCCGCACGTTTGTGGAGCGTGTACGCGGTGTAATCAGACCGTTCTGCAACAATGCCTCCTACGTGTTTACTCTTAAGACTTCTGCGGGGACCAACGTAAACCGAGCCAGAACGTAGCCCCTACGGGCTTACTGCGGCGTCATCACCGCATCTAGTAAGGCCCTTAAGGCCGGCGCCCACTAGTTGCAGTAGGGGGCCGACGTGTGGTGGCGTCTGACCCGCCTGCGAGAACGGAACGAGTTGCCGGACGATATCGTGCAGCTTCTTCGTGGCCTCCCCGAGCGGAGTCCGCCCGCGCAGCTCGACGGCCTGCGCCGCCGTGAGCAACTCCATGGCAACGATGGAGGTGCCGAGCCGAGCCAGTTCGGCTGCGCGACGGGCGCCGAGCGCAGCCATGCTCGCTCGATCCATGTTTCCGTTGGAATGACTCGAACTGGCGAGTTCGCCGACAAGCGGCACAGTCAGCAGTCTTGCCTCGGAAGTAATCGACTTATGAAACAACGCAACACCGTTAAAGCCGGTCGCACCAACGCCGTCCTCCTCAATGAGACCCCCGGCGAGGCCTGACCAGAAGGAATCGACCATTTTCGAGAGTCGCTCAGTTGAGCTCGTCACGACGGGTGCGAAGGCCAGTCGCGCGATGTCGAGCGCCATGGTGAGCGAGACCATGTCAAAGTTGGCTACCGCCACCAGTGCCCGATCGCTCAGTGAGACGATCGGATTGCATTGTGCCGCATTGACTTCAACGGCTAATTGCTCATTTGCATAAGCGAGGCCGTCTGCTGCCGTCCCGTGAATGAGGGGGATAGAACGGAAGCAAAGTGAGTCCTGCATGTGGCGCGGACCGTCGGCTGCCCACAGATAGCTGCCTTGGAGGTATCGACGCAAACGTTCGCCGTGTAACTGCACACCGCGGAATGGCCGTGAGGTGAGCGCCGCGTCGGTGACAATGGAGGGATTGGCAGCGTAGCCCTCCATGCTCAACGCGCTGACCAACGTGAAGGAATCCAGTAGCGCGGTGAGGTCAGCGAGCGCCAGCGTGGACATAGCAGTACAGAAGGCGCTCGAGTTGATCAGCGCGAGTCCCTCTCCTGGCATCAGGTCCAGGCCCGCGAACAGGCCCAACGCGAGGTCCGACATCGAAGACATATCGCTCTGCCCCATCGATCCCCACTCATGCACCGGGACCGTCTGGCGGCGATTGATTGCATTGACAAGGCGCTGAGCCAGCACGGGCCGAACGCCTAAGTACCCGCTGGCCATAGCGTTGAGCAGGATCGCCATAGTCGCGCGCACCGACTCTTCGCTGGCCAGGGGACCGTGCCCCACACTGTGGGTGAGGAGGATTCGGCGATTGAATTCGGCTAGTTGGTCCTGTCGTAGAGCGACCCCGGTCTTCGCTCCAACGCTGGTGGTCAAACCGTAGACACGCTCGCCCCGCTCAACGGCGTCGTCCACGATTTGCCGCGAAGTAGACATCCGACGCTCGACATCAGGCGCAAGTTCGACGTCGGCGCGCGATCGCGCGATCGCCACAACGTCGGCCGCCGTCAGCTGGGTGCCGGTGATCTTGACAATGTTCGGCATGTCGGCCTTTCCAACGCCTTCTCGGGCAGTGCTGCGCCTCCGTCATGGCGGTGAGTCTCGGAGCGCTCAATGTGTTCATCTGACGCACAGAGTATCCCATTGAACGCACAGATAGACCACTCTGGGGCCAAAAAGTGCCCAAATATGTTCACTAGACGACTTGACACCTTGATGTACGAACATCAGACTGACTTCGTAATCTGAGTCACGCCCAGACGTCTAGCCCTTTAGGAGGCTTTTGTGGCCACACATGCACCCATCGCCGAGATCCTCGACGGGACGGTGGATTTGCACTGCCATTCAGGCCCAAACCCGTTCTCGAGGGAGTTCGACCACGTAGAGGCAGCAAAGGATGCTGAGCGGCTCAACATGCGTGCGATCTTGGTGAAATCACACCACCACAACACCGTCATGGACCTTCTCGCGATGAGTCGCGAACTGGCGGATTGCAAGACCCACGCCTATGGCGGTGTGGCCCTCAATGCACAAGTCGGCGGCATCAACCCGTATGTCGTCGCGATGAGCCTTCGCATGGGCGGTCGGGCGGTTTGGTTCCCGACATTCTCCAGCCGCCAGCATTGCGAGCACGATCACCACGGCTTCCCCGAATCGCTAGTCGAGATCCCAAACCGAATCGTCGACGTCCGAGATGCGCGGGACAACATCGTCGATGAGGTGTACGAGGTAATAGATCTGATTGTCGAAAGCGATGCACTGCTTTCGGCCGGGCACCTGTCGATAAGGGATGCCAAAGCCGTCTTCGAGATCGCCAAGAATCGCGGCGTACGACGCATGGTGATCAGCCACCCAAACTTCGTGATCGATGCCAATTCGGACGAATGTCGGCAACTGACAGAGCTCGGAGTATTCGTTGAGCATGAGGTCGGAATGTACGACCCGCTCGGTTTCCGAAAGTGGGACCCGACCATCCTCCTCGACTGGATCCGCACGGTGGGACCTGAAAATACCGTCCTGGCTTCAGATCTCGGGCAGAAAGGCCGGCCGATGCCCGTTGACGCGTTCATGCGGGTTGGAACTGAACTGCTAAATGCTGGCCTCGAGCCCCATGAACTGCGGCAGGTCTCCTGCCGCAACCCGGGCTTCCTCTTGGGTTTAGACGCGGAACGGCCAGAGCTTCTAACGGCACAGGCCGAATCCACTCGCTAAGGAGACGACGTGACATCCCACACTGGCACGACGAAGGTTGACGGCGGTCGCGAACAGCACATTGACGTCGGCCGCCCCCAGTACTTCGACTTCACTTGCATCGAACCGGACACTGTCAGCAACGCAGGAAGCTCGACGTGGCGGTTACGGGCGAAGAATATTGTCTTCGTCCTGACTGACCTGAAGGCCGGCGACCACCTCGTCCGAGTAGGCGATGCCGACGAGCACATGCTTGTGATGCTGAGTGACACCCAATCACTCGACGCCCGTGCGGGAGATCAGACCGTGGCGGTTACAGGTCGCTCCATCATAATTATTCCGCCAGGAGACAGTGAGATCACCGCCAAAAGCGATGGCAGGGTTCTTCAGCTGTTTCCGCCGTCCGCAGCAGACCTTGCGGACAGCTGCCGGAACAATAGTTTCTACGTGAGCGGTGCACCCCACGTGGCCAAGTCCGCACCATGGCCTGCGCCCAAAGTGAGCAAACTGCACGTATATACCGCGCTGGATCAGATCCCGTCATCGCCGAACAGGATGGGGAGGATCTACCGGAACCGGCACGCAATGGTCAATTTCTTGTACGCCCGGCTGGGTCCGCGAGACCCCTCGTCACTCTCGCCACATCACCATGACGACTTCGAGCAATTGAGCTACGCAGACTCCGGCGAGTACGTCCACCACATCCGCACACCGTGGACGAAGGATCGTCGCGACTGGAGGCAGGATGAACATATTCGCCTCGGCAGCCCCTCGCTCATCATCATCCCGCCCCCGACCATCCACACCTCCGAAGCTATCGGGCCGGGACGAAACCAACTGCTCGACGTCTTTGCCGGACCCCGAAGCGATTTCTCATCGAAGGACGGCTGGGTGCTCAACGCGGACGACTATCCGACCGCACAGGCCTGGGACCCGCAATGATTCCGTCGATACTGGCGACTAGGGACGGTCGCAAAGGGCCCGCCTTCGGGGTCTGGGTAAAACTGTCCACCATTGAGTCCACCGAGATCATGGCCGCGGCGGGGTTCGATTTCTGCGTCATTGACATGGAGCACACGCTGTTTGACACGCAGACCGTCTACCAACATATCGTCGTCGGTTCGGGACTCGGCTTACAGATGCTGGTCCGCATTCCGGACTCTGCTGGGCCGCTGATCCAACGCGTTCTGGACGCTGGCGCCTTTGGCGTCGTAGCCCCCCATGTCGACACCGCGAACGACGCGTTGCGAATAGCCCAATCCTGTACGTTCCCCCCGGTTGGCACGCGTGGCTCCGGAGGCACGTCGAGGGCTGGCCAATGGGGACTTCGCCAACGTGATCAGTACCTCAATGACACGCGGCTGTGCATCCCGCAAATCGAAAGTTCGCAGGGCGCTCAAAATATAGAGGACATCCTCCGCACGCCCGGTGTCGGGTCAATCATGCTTGGACCAGCTGATCTCGGCCTCGACCGCACGCGAGATCCAGAGGGGCCGTCTACTGCGGAAATGTTGGAGCTGGTTCGGCAGGCAGCGCGAGCAGCAAACATACCGATTGGCACGGCGTGCAACTTGCGTGACGCTGCATCCGCCGTCCACATCGGATACGACTTCATCGTCTGCGGCAATGACGCTTCGCTGCTAGCAAAGACCGCGCAGGGAAGTGTTGCGAAACTTCAGGACCTGGGGTCCAGCTTCGCCAAAACGCAACGGTTATCCGATGCAACCAGCAAAGGGGTCTTGTGATTATTGATGCACGCGATCTGAATGCACCGTCCGCATACCGATTGCTCACAGGGATCGTCGTTCCAAGGCCAATAGCCTGGGTGACGACGCTATCGACTGCTGGTGTTGTCAACCTCGCCCCGTTCAGTGCCTTCACGCTCGTCTCTAACCGACCTCCAATGATCGGGATAAACATCGGTTTGCGCGCGGGAAAGCGCAAGGATACGAGTAGCAACATTCACGCGACCGGCGAGTTTGTCGTCAACATTCCAACGTGGAATATGCGCAGTTCTGTCCACCAAAGCTCGGAAGACTATGCGCCGGACGTCAGTGAGGCGAATGAGCTCGGATTAAGACTGTCGGCGAGCGAGATGGTTAAACCGCCACGGCTGTCTGACTCACCGATCAGCATGGAATGCGCCTTCGACCAAGTCGTAAAGTATGGCGATGCGGGGTCGGAGTTTACGACGGGCAAGATTCTAAGGTTCCATATCCGAAATGATCTTTATGTGAACGGTAAGATCGACACCAGGCGGCTCGATCCAGTAGCCCGGGTCGCTGGTCCATCGTATTCGCGGGTAAATACGGTCGAGACTTTGAAGCCGATACCGATACCGCAGGCGTCAGGTGCGAATAGCGTCTCGGGATTGACCTCCATATTAGCCAATCTCGATGGATCTACATCGTGAGTCAGTCAAAGAGAGCAAATCGCATACTCAAGGAAGGCCCACATATGCTGTGTTTGAGAAATCATGACGATGACGGTCCGCTCGGAGCACCCCACGACTGCTCGCAAGCCTCACCAAGCCCTGGCCAGGCCAAGCGTCGTGGACGCATCACAATCGCGGCCGCCCTCACCGGATCCGTCGTGCTGCTGGCTGCCTGCGGCAGTAGCGGCGGATCGGGCAGCAACAAGGCCGGGCCACTGACATTCGTCTCTTACGGCGGCCCGCTGCAAGAAAATCTCGAAACGGCGTGGCAGAAACCTTTCTCAGCCGCGACCGGCTCTGAATTTCGAAACGACGGACCGAGTGACCCCGCCAAACTCAAAACAATGGTGGAGGCAGGAAAAGTATCGTGGGACGTCGTAGATCTCGGCTCGTCGTTTGCGGCGCAGAATTGCGGAACGTATGTAACCAAACTCGATCTGTCCCAAGTCGACACCACGAAGTTTCCGCCAGGTACGGTCACCGATTGCGGAGTGCCCGCTTTTTTCTATGGGCTTACCTTTATGTACAACACCAAGAAATACGGGGATAACCCTCCAACAAAGATCGCAGATTTCTTCGACACCGCCAAGTTCCCCGGTGGGCGGCTGCTGCCGCCTGATATAGACACCGGCCCGCTGGAGGATGCTTTGTTAGCTGATGGTGTACCCGTCGAAGGCTTGTATCCCCTGGACGTCAACCGGGCTCTAAAGAAATTGGACGGGATAAAGGCAGATACCACCTTCGCCGCGACCAACAGCCAGATGCAGCAAGCGATGGTGGGGGATCAGGTCGACATGGCGCTGATAGTTACCGCACGCGCCGAGTCCGCCATCAAAGCTGGGGCGACGTTCAAGCCGGTGTGGGATAAAACGATTCTTTCCTCCGACTCGCTAGTAATTCCCAAGGGATCGCCGCACGTGGACGAGGCCCTGAAGTTCATTACGTTCACGGCGGAGCCGGCGCAGTCGGCGAAATTCACGGAGCTGGCCAGCGTGTTGCCCTCAAATAGCGACGCCAAACCGAGTCTCGACGAGACGCAGGACGCGCTGAACCCGAACCTTCCCGGACGTAAGGATGGCGTCGTGGTGAGCGACGTCAGCTGGTGGGCCAAGAATCTAGATGCGGTCACCAAGCAGTACGCCGCGTGGATGGCTGGATAGGAGCGTGGCGGTGAGAAGTTCCACTGTTGCGGTCGCGGCCATCTCGACGGGGAATGGCCACAAGGCACGGCGCGCGGCGCCGATGTGGCTGCTGTTGCCTGTAACTGCATTCCTACTCGTGTTTTTCCTGTACCCCTTGCTGATTATTTTATGGCGCAGTTTCACCGATCCCAGCATGGGTTTCGAGAACTACTTGGCCTTGCTGCACGACGGTGTGTCGGGCACCGTGTTGCTCCGAACACTGCGCACTTCGCTGATCGTCGCCGTAGGAACTCTGATACTCGCCTACCCCTACGCCTTCGCAATGACGGTGGTCAGCGCGCGGACCCGCAACCTTCTGACGGTGTTGGTCCTGCTGCCGTTCTGGACCTCCCTGATGGCCCGAAACTTCGCTTGGTACATGGTCTTACAGCGCGGCGGTCCCATCAATCGGTTATTCGACGCGATCGGAGTGCATGATGTCGTGCTGCTTGGGACGGTGGCCGGAGTGACAATCGCAATGATTCAGGTGATGTTGCCGTACATGGTCTTGCCGCTGCACAGCGGAATGCAAGGGATCGACCGTCGACTCCTAGACGCTGGCACCAGCTTGGGCGCCCCCCGGTGGCGGGCCTTCATCCAGATTTATCTCCCGCTGTCGATCCCTGGCGTGGTGTCAGGCTTCTCTCTGGTATTTACGATGGTCCTGGGCTTCTACATCACCCCGGCACTTCTCGGGTCACCACAGCAGTCATTGATCTCACAGTTGATCGCGACGCACGTGACGACGTTGCTGGACTTTGGTGGCGCCGGCGCGCTGTCCGCAGTCTTGTTGGCAGTGACATTGCTGGTGTTGTTTGCGGTGAGCCGGATCGCGCGGCCTACCGCCTCAATGAGTCAGGCGGTGGATCGTGGCTGGTGAGCCGTTGCAGCGCGCCGTGCGAACTCGCCGGGAAGGCGGGCCGGGTTGGGGGCTACGGATCGTCGTGGCCCTGGTCGCCGCGATATTGCTGGCCCCGACGCTGGTCGTTATCCCGACGAGTTTCTCCGGTGGCCTGACGTTTGAGTTCCCCCCTAAGAGCTGGTCCCTGCGTTGGTATAAAGAGTTTTTCGGATCGGGCGCATGGATGAGCTCGCTCGCCACCTCGCTGAAGATCAGTCTCCTAGTCGCGCTTATCGCCACCATGATCGGTGTCGCCGCGGCCCTCGGCCTAGACCGGTCGCGGTTTTTTGGCCGCGGTTCGCTCCGAGCCCTCATCATGGCGCCGATGATCGTGCCCGGCATCGTGGTCGCAGTCGCGGTGTATGCGGTATTCCTACGCTGGCAACTCAACAGCACGGTTCTCGAGTTCGTGCTCGCTCACACGGTGTTGGCGGTGCCGTTCGTGGTGACGACGGTTGCGACCAGCCTCGTCGGATATGACCAGACCATGGACGTCGCGTCTGCCAGCCTCGGCGCGTCGAATTTGACGACCTTCTGGAGGATCACCGTGCCCTTACTGGCGCCGGGAGTGCTGTCGGGATTCGTGTTCGCCTTCGTTACCTCTTTCGACGAGGTGGTGATTGCGCTGTTCTTGCAAACCCCGGATACGCGCACCCTGCCGGTTCAGATGTACAACGCCATCACCCTCGAGATCGACCCGACCATCGCGGCGGCATCAAGTCTGATCATCGTTGTTACCACCATCATCCTGCTTCTTCCACAATTATCACGAAGTCGACGGAGTGCCGTGTGAACCACCTAGCAGGCTCCAGCAATTACAGTCACGGGATTCGGATCGCCAACGTCAGCAAGACCTACGCGGGGATGCCGAAACCGGCGGTCGCCGACGTCTCCCTAGAGATAGCCCCCGGGGAATTCATGACGTTCCTCGGACCCAGTGGTTCCGGCAAGACCACGGTGCTGTCGATGATCGCCGGGTTCGTCTCACCGACCGGGGGCACAATCCACATCGACGGGCGGGACATCACGCGCCTCAAGCCGCATAAGCGTGATCTTGGCGTGGTGTTTCAGCAGTATGCGCTATTCCCCCATATGAGCGTCGCGCGCAACATTGCGTATCCGTTGCAGCAACGCGGACTTCCGCGTGCCGAGATCAAGGCGAAAGTGCACGCAGCGCTTGAACTTGTGCACTTGGAGGGCTATTCCGATCGGCTGCCCAAACAGCTCTCAGGCGGTCAACAACAGCGTGTGGCGGTTGCCCGCGCGGTGGTCTATCAACCGCGGGCGTTGCTGCTAGATGAACCACTGGGCGCATTGGACAAGAAGCTGCGCGACCAATTGCAGCGCGAGATCGCCAGGATGCACAGCGAATTGGGTATGACGTTCGTCTTCGTAACGCACGACCAAGAGGAAGCTCTGTCCCTGTCAGATCGAATCTCTGTGTTCAACGAGGGCAGGATCGAGCAAGTCGGAACACCTATCGAGCTCTACGAACGCCCAGCGACACTGTTCGTCGCCGAGTTTCTGGGCGAATCCAATGTGTTCTCCGGCGTGCAAGACGGCCAGTTGGCAATCGTTCGACCAGAGCTCCTCGACCTAGTTACCAACCCGAACGCCATCCGCTCGGGATGGCTACAACGGCCCGCGGTCGTCACCGACATCCTCTACGTCGGCAACCACCATCGCATCGGATTGCACTTCGCTGATGACAGCGCCGGTTCGGCGATGCAGGTTAGCGGTACGCCTTTGACGCTAACTCCCGGAGATTCGGTGGTCGCCGGGTGGGATCCGTTGCGGCACAGTCTCGTCGATGACCCAAGCACGACCGTTGGATCTGAAGAGCGCACTCACGCAATCGTCGGGTGACGACCCGACCACATCACATAGCACACCATCAATAGGAGGAAACTAGGGTCGCATATCAAACTGTTTACGGATCGCGATCACGCCGCCAGCAGGCGCAGCGTTCCGACGCCGTCCTCATCAAGCATCCAAATCAGTCGCGCGGCTACCGGAAGCCAGCTGGCCCGCGGCTCGATCGGTTGATCGACGTGAATCAGTCTCGTGTCAAACATCTTTCGTTACCGCATGCGACGACAGATGCCACGACCGCAAACGTCGACCGAAGGTCACCGATAGTCATGGCAAGAAGGATTGGCATGTCTTCACCGCATGCGCGGTGCGCGATCTAGCCGAGGCGGCAACGAAAGAATCAACCCCATTGGGATGAGTGCACTTCTGCTTGATCGCACGAAGCCCTCGATCCGCATAGCCGTCATTCTCTGAACCACCCAAATATTACGTCACTACCCCGAACCTATCGGGGTGCTGGACCCTGCCCGGAAGGACTCTGTTGAAAACTCAAGCTGCAATCGTTCGCGAACCCTCGTCGAAGTTCGAAGTTGTCACCATCGATGTGGACGATCCGCGGCCAGGCGAACTGCGGGTGAAACTCGTGGCCAGTGGGCTCTGTCATTCTGACGACCATCTCCAATCGGGATGGTCAACCTTGGATCACTACCCAATGGTCGCTGGACATGAAGGGGCTGGGATAGTCGACGCAGTCGGCGCGGACACACCGGGCTGGCGGGTCGGCGATCACGTCATCTTCTCGTTCGTCCCGAGTTGCGGTCGATGCCGCTGGTGTGCCGAAGGCAAGAGTTACCTCTGCAACCTCGGTCGCTACAGCGTCACCGGATCCCGCCCCGACGACCCAGGCAGTTTCCGGTTTAACCTTGACGGCCAGCCGGTCGGTCAACTGTGCGGTGTGGGCGCATTCGCGGAATACACCACCCTCTCAGCCCATTCCGCAATCAAGGTGGACAACGATCTTCCTCTGGAAAAGATGTGTTTGCTCGGTTGCGCTGTCAGCACGGGCTGGGGGTCGGCCGTCTACGCAGGGTCAGCATCACCAGGGGACGTAGTCGTCGTCATAGGCGTCGGCGGTATCGGAATCAACGCAGTTCAAGGCGCCGTGCACGCTGGCGCTACGGCGGTGGTGGCCGTAGATCCGATCGAGTTCAAGCGTGAGACGGCGTTGCGTCTTGGTGCGACACATGCCTTCGGGTCGATCAGTGACGTCGATGATCTTGTGAAGTCCTTGACGGATGGTCAAGGCGCTGACTCTGCCGTGGTCGCGATCGGGCACGTAACTGGCGAGCACATCGCGGCAGCTGTTCGTATCATTCGAAAAGCTGGCACCGTTGTAGTCACCGGCCTATCTGCATCGAACGACATCGCTGGGATACCCGTTAATCCGCGCGAATTGACTCTCATGCAGAAGCGTATCCAAGGAACAATATTCGGGGAATGTAACCCCGTGGCGGACGTGCCCCGCCAAATTCAGATGTATCGTTCGGGTCAACTGAAGCTGGATGAACTCATCACGCGCACTTACAGTCTCGACGAAGTCGCCCTCGGCTACGAGGATATGCACGCTGGACGGAATATACGCGGAGTAATCCTGTTCGACTGACCAAGATTAATGAAATGAGAGCTAAAATGGTATCTACATCTGTGATTCAACACCCCGAGAAGTTGTTTATCAATGGGACCTGGGTGGATTCATCTTCGGACGCCCGCATCGATGTGATCGATTCAAACACCGAAGGCCTGTTCCTGAGTATCGCGGAGGCTCTTCCGGCCGATGTGGAGCACGCCATAGCCGCGGCCCGCTCTGCGTTCGATGAGGGACCCTGGCCTAGGCTCGGCCATCAGCAGCGCGGTGATTACCTGCGCTCGATGGCCGTGGAGTTGCGCAAGAGATCGGATGCATTGTCAGAGATTTGGCCACGCGAGTCCGGTGAACTGTTCAGAATAGCCTGCGGCGGAGGCGAACTCGGCGCGGGCATTCTGGAACGTTATGCCTCCCTGGATGTCGACTACGCTTGGGAAGAGCCCGCCAATCCGACCAATGGCGGCGAGTTCGGGCTGATCGTTCGCGAGCCGGTCGGCGTCGTGGGTGCGATCATCCCCTGGAATAGCCCAATCACAGCCGCCTTGCACAAGATGGCACCGGCGCTCATGGCGGGATGCACTGTCGTGCTGAAGGGTTCCCCTGAGGCCCCCGGAGCGGGATATTTACTCGCCGAAGCAGCAGAAGCCGTCGGACTGCCCCCCGGCGTTCTCAATGTAATCACTGCTCAGCGGGAAGCCTCCGAGGTCCTAGTACGTGATCCCCGGGTGGAGAAGATCTCGTTCACCGGGTCAACGGCGACCGGACGCAGAATAGGCTCCATCATGGGAGAACGCATCGGCCGATTCACCCTCGAATTAGGAGGGAAATCGGCGGCGGTAATCCTCGGTGATGCCGACATGGAGGGGGCTGCGTCTTCGATCGCTGCGGCTGAGTGCCGACTTGCCGGTCAGGTATGTGCGTCGCTGACACGGTTGATAGTTCCACGCAGTCGTCACGACGAGTTTGTGGACGCGTTGGCATCCAAGTTTTCGAGCAAGCGCGTGGGTGATGCGTTTGACCCGTCTACCGACATTGGGCCGTTGGTGTCGGCCCAGCAACGGAAGCGCGTCGAGGGTTACATACAGCGAGGAATTGCAGAGGGTGCCACCCTTGTGACTGGCGGTGGTCGACCGAAGGATCTCGACCGCGGCTTCTTTGTTGAACCGACGGTGTTCGCAAATGTCGACAACGCTTCCACAATCGGTCGTGAAGAGATTTTCGGGCCCGTCCTTACCGTGATCGCAGCTGATGATGAAGACCATGCAATTCGCATGGCCAACGACAGTCCGTACGGTCTGAATGCGTCAGTTTTCACAAAGGATGTAGACCACGCGCGGAAAGTGGCTGGGCGGTTGCGCTCGGGCACCGTTGGACATAATGCCTACCGGATAGATTTTGGGCTTGGCTTTGGTGGATTCAAGCAATCCGGAATCGGCCGCGAGGGTGTGCGAGAAGGTGTCGCCGCGTATCTCGAAAGCAAAGTGGTGATTCTTGACGGCCCGCCGCACAGGTACCGCGACTGACTCGAACTTGGTGGTGACGACGCTGGGCCTCCACCAGCGTCATCACCAAACCAGGTACCAAATGGCCGGTGCAGAGCGCCGGCGGAACCGGCGGGGTTGACAGGGGTGATGCCCCTTCAACCGAGGTTCGCGAAAAAAGTGAGCAACGCGAGGCGTG
>NZ_JAVROT010000083.1:0-25515 GCF_032162605.1 Mycobacterium sp.
AAGCTGATCCAGCGGATCGCCGACCGGTTGCCCAACCCCGCGCCACTCTTGGAGCTCGACGTGCAGAACGAAGAGCACCTCGCGAGCCTGGCCGATCGCGTCTCCGAGGTGATCGGCGACGGGAACAAGCTCGACGGCGTCGTGCACTCGATCGGCTTCATGCCGCAGACCGGGATGGGGATCAACCCGTTCTTCGACGCACCGTACGAGGACGTCGCCAAGGGCATCCACATCTCCGCGTACTCATACGCCTCGCTGGCAAAGGCCGTGCTGCCGATCATGAACTCCGGCGGCGGCATCGTCGGCATGGACTTCGACCCGACCCGCGCGATGCCTGCCTACAACTGGATGACCGTCGCCAAGAGCGCGCTGGAGTCGGTGAACCGTTTCGTGGCGCGTGAGGCGGGCCAGTACGGCGTGCGCTCGAATCTCGTTGCCGCGGGGCCGATCCGGACACTGGCGATGAGCGCGATCGTCGGCGGCGCACTCGGCGAAGCGGCGGGCGATCAGATGAAGCTCCTCGAGGAGGGCTGGGATCAGCGGGCGCCACTGGGCTGGAACATGAAGGATCCCACCGCTGTCGCGAAGACGGTGTGCGCGTTGATGTCCGACTGGCTGCCCGCCACCACCGGTACGATCGTCTACGCCGACGGCGGCGCCAGCACACAGTTGCTGTAGACGCGATGGAGACGTTCGACTTCGATGCGCTCCTGCTGTTGTCGTTCGGCGGACCCGAAGGGCCCGAGCAGGTGCGCCCCTTCCTGGAGAACGTTACCCGCGGCCGCAACATCCCATCCGAACGGCTGGACGACGTCGCCCAGCACTACCTGCACTTCGGCGGGATATCGCCGATCAACGGCATCAACCGCGCCCTGATCGAGCAGATCGAGGCCGAACTCACCGACAGGGGCATCGGCATGCCCGTGTACTTCGGCAACCGCAACTGGGAGCCCTACGTCGAGGACACCGTCAAGCAGATGCGCACGGACGGGATCCATCGTGGGGCGGTGTTCACCACGTCGGCGTGGGGCGGTTACTCGGGCTGCACCCAGTATCAAGAGGACATCGCCCGGGCACGTCTCGCGGTCGGGCCGGACGCGCCCGAACTCGTCAAGCTGCGGCAGTACTTCGACCACCCGCTGTTGATCGAGATGTTCGTCGACGCGATCGCCGAGGGCGCCGCGACCCTCCCCGAACATCTGCGTGACGACGCCCGCCTGATCTTCACCGCACACTCGATCCCACTGCGGACGGCGTCGCGCTGCGGGCCGGATCTCTACGCCCACCAGGTCGCCTACTCGGCAGGCCTGGTGGCGGCAGCCGCGGGGTACTCCGACTACGACCAGGTCTGGCAGTCGAGATCTGGTCCGCCGCAGGTGCCGTGGCTGGAGCCCGACGTATCGGAACACCTCGCCGCGCTGGTGGCGGCGGGCACCAAGGCCGTCATCGTCTGTCCGCTCGGTTTCGTCGCCGATCACATCGAGGTGGTCTGGGACCTCGACAACGAACTCAGCGAGCAGGCCCAGGCGGCGGGCGTCGCGTTCGCTCGAGCGACTACGCCGAACGCACAGCGGCGCTTCGCTCGGCTTACCGTGGACCTGATCGACGAACTGCGCGAGGGACGGGAACCGGCCAGGGTCGTCGGCCCGCCGCCGGTTCCTGGCTACGGGTTCAGCATCGACGGGTCGTTGTGCACGCCCGATTGCACTAGCGACGCCAGGCCGACTGCAGGATCGCGTTGACCGCTGCCAGCCGCGCAGAACGCACGACGCCGGCCAGCGGCCGAAGGGCCTCGTTCGCGATCTGCATCTCCGATGACGACTGAAGGCCTATCGGCATGAGTCCGGAACTCACCGTGATGATCGCGTCCACGTGGGCGGCGTTCTCCAACACCCGTAGCGCGCGCTCCGGTGCGTGATCGGGCGGATGGTGCAGGCGCGCCGACTCGAGGACCTGCTCGACCAGACCCCGTGGATCGGCGACGTCGGCGGCCGTCATCCCCGCCCGTAGAGTGCCCAGCGCATCGGCAGCCGAGCGAACGGCGGCGCGCAACTCATACTCGGCATGGCCGAGATCCAGGTGCTCGCTCACCGGCACCACCGGCAGGGAGTAGACGGTCCACGCCAGGGCGATCGGCTCCGGATAGTGGTCGGTCGACTCGTCGTCGGTGTGGTCTTGGTAGATGGAGGGGTCGGGATCGCTCTCGTCGTACGCGAACTCCGGAACCAGGCCGATCGCACCCGTTCCGCCGTTCGAAACCGTGAGGGCCTCGCCCGCCGAGATCGCGTCGACGGTGAACTGCGTGCCCGCAGCGAGCCCGCGGACGTCGCCGGGTATCGGCAGCGCCACGTCGATCGCAGGTTCGCCGGCGGGCGGGCCCGCCGCCGTGCGCAGCGTCTGCAACATCGACACGGCTCCCGCGTCCGTGAGATCCGGCCAGGGCAGGCCGGTCCGGCCCGCCGCGACGGAGTCATACGCAGTCACGGAATGCCTTGGTGCCCATAGCGACAACGCATCCAGGACGTCGTCAGGGGCGGCAACGCCCGCAAGCCAGGCGTTGGCCCACACCGACAGAGAAACACTGGGGCACCACATGATGCACGCAGTGTAGTTGTTGACGGCTCGGCGGGCGGGTTTCGACAGCTAGGCTGGCCGCATGCCCGCTCTGATCTGGCTCATCGCGGCGCTTGCGCTGGCCGGTGCCGAGGCGTTGACCGGTGATCTGTTCCTGCTGATGCTCAGCGGTGGCGCGTTCGCCGCCGCCGGGTCCGCCGCGGTGTTCGATTGGCCGATCTGGACCGACGGCGCGGTGTTCCTGGTGGTGTCGGTACTCCTGCTGGTGCTGGTGCGGCCCGCGCTTCGGCGGCGGTTCGCCGCGGGCACCGGGCTCCCGGAGCCGATGAAGGCCCTCGAGGGCAAGAACGCGCTGGTGCTCGACCGGGTGGCGCGCCACGAGGGCCAGGTGAAACTCGAGGGCCAGGTCTGGACGGCGCGGCCCTTCGACGACGACGATGTCTACGAACCGGGCGATCACGTCACAGTCATGCATATCGACGGCGCCACCGCGGTCGTCTTCAAGGCCATCTGAGATTAGGGAGGAACTGCAATGGAGGGTGCCGTCTTCGGCTTGGTTCTGGCAGCGGTGCTGGTGATCTTCGCCATCATCGTCGTCGTCAAGTCGGTCAAGGTGATACCGCAGGCCGAGGCCGCGGTCATCGAACGACTCGGCCGCTACAGCAAGACCGTCTCCGGTCAGCTCACGCTGCTACTGCCGTTCGTCGACAAGGTACGGGCCAGGGTGGACCTCCGGGAGCGAGTGGTGTCGTTCCCGCCGCAGCCGGTGATCACCGAGGACAACCTCACGGTCAACATCGACACCGTCGTCTACTTTCAGGTGACGGAACCGAAGGCCGCCGTCTACGCGATCAGCAACTACATCGTCGGTGTCGAGCAGCTCACCACCACCACGCTGCGCAACGTGGTCGGCGGCATGACGCTGGAGCAGGCGCTGACCTCGCGCGACCAGATCAACGGTCAGCTCCGCGGCGTGCTCGACGAGGCCACCGGCCGATGGGGACTGCGCGTCGCGCGGGTCGAGCTCCGCAGCATCGACCCGCCGCCGTCGATCCAGGATTCGATGGAGAAGCAGATGCGCGCCGACCGCGAGAAGCGGGCGATGATCCTGACCGCCGAGGGCAGCCGAGAGGCGTCGATCAAACAGGCCGAGGGCCAGAAGCAGGCCCAGATCCTCTCCGCGGAGGGCGCCAAGCAGGCCGCCATCCTGGCTGCCGAGGCGGACCGCCAGTCCCGCATGCTGCGCGCCCAGGGTGAGCGCGCCGCGTCCTATCTGCAGGCCCAAGGCCAGGCCAAGGCCATCGAGAAGACGTTCGCGGCGATCAAGGCCGGCCGCCCGACGCCCGAGATGCTGGCCTACCAATACCTGCAGACCCTGCCACTGATGGCCAAGGGCGAGGCGAACAAAGTCTGGATCGTGCCGAGCGACTTCGGCGCAGCGCTGCAGGGGTTCACCAAGATGCTCGGCGCGCCGGGCGAGGACGGCGTCTTCCGCTACACCCCGTCGCCGGTCGATGGCGACCTGCCCAAGCCGGAGGACGATTCCGCCGAGGTCGCCGAGTGGTTCAACACGAAGACCGATCCCGAGATCGCGCAGGCCGTCGCCCAGGCGGTGGCCGAGGCGCGAACTCCGGTCTCGGGCGTCATCGACGCGCCGCCGCAGTACGCGCCACTGTCACAGCAGGCCCAGTCGCCGGTGGTGGATTACGGCCAGCAGGCGCCGCGGCACGGATCCCCTGGGCGGCCGTGAGCCTGCTGACGGACAGAAGGACCTACACGCTGCTGTCAGTTGGTCAGATCGGCGATGCCGTGATCTGCGCCATCCCGACCCGTACAGTCACCGACTGTCTCGACGACGTCGAATTTCCGAAGCACGATCGATGGATCTTCGCCGTCATCAAAGCGATGTCTGCCATCGGACTGCTGTCCGTGTGGCGGTATCCAGCGATTGCCCGACTGACTACCTTCATGCTGACCGTGTACTTCGTGCTTGCCATCGGGGCGCACATCCGGGTTCGGGACTTCGGCCGCAATGCCGCGGCGGCGACCACCCTGTTGGCCATCTACGGGGCGATGACCGCCAAGGGGCCTGCGGTCAGGGTGTGACGGCGGCCGCAGCCGTCTCCGTCGCCTGCTCGTCGTCCCGCCGGACCACGTGGTGACGTCGATGGCTGCGGATCTCGTAGATCAGGCCAGCGATGCCGATGCCTGCAGTGCACACCGACATCACAGGCAGCAGCGGGCTGACGTTGCCGGACAACGCGTCGCCGAACACCACGATGGCCGCGGTGCCTGGCAGCAGTCCGACGACGGTGGCCAGCGTGTACGGCAGCACGCGGATCGCCGACGCGCCCGCGGCGTAGTTCAGCACTGAGAACGGCACGACCGGGATCATCCGCATCGACAGAACCGTCGGCCAACTCCGCCGCTCGAGGCGGGCGTTCAGGGCGTCGACGCGGGGATGCTCCACCAGCCGGTTCAGCTGCCATCCGGCGGCTCGCACCAACAACAACGCGATGACGGCGCTCAGCGTGCTGGCCACCAGCGCGATCCCGATGCCGAGGAGCGGGCCGAAGAGCAACCCGGCGGACAGGGTGAAGGCGCTCCGCGGGAACGGAAGGACTGTAACGACGACATGCGCGGCGAGGAAGGCCAAGGGGACCCACGGGCCGAGCGACGTCGCCCAGTCGCGCAGCTGAAGCGCGGTCGGCAGCGGTACCAGCAGGACGAGTGCGACGAGGATCACAGCGACACCGGTGATGGCCGCGACACGGCGCCTCGGGACCTGCCTGGCCGTCGCGATCATGGCGGTACGGGCCGTGCGCAGCATGCTGACGACGGGCTTCACGTTTTTCAAGGGTACGTGGCTCCCGCCGATGCCCCCGGTTGACGCGGACGTGGTTGTCCTACCGCCGGCAGATTGCGGGACGGCGATCATTTAGCCTGATGACGGGTGGTTCGTCACACGCTGCGACAACTAGGGAGATGCCGGTGTCCGTACAGGGGTCCGGTGCCAGCGCCGGCACCATGGAATCCGACCGCGAGAACTGGCGCGCCGCGGTTGCCGGTGTGCTGGCGAAGAGTAGCCGCAAGGATCCGGCCGACCTGGGTACCGAACCCGAGCGCCTCCTCGATTCGCCCACCTACGACGGCTTTCCCGTACACCCGCTCTACACCGGTCTCGACGCTCTTCCCGAACCTGCGCTCCCCGGTCAGTGGCCCTACGTGCGGGGCGGCGACGCGCTGCGCGACGTCAGGTCGGGTTGGAAGGTGGCCGAGTCCTTCCCGATCGAGGGGAAGGAGCGAAGCGACTCGGGGGATGTCACGGCTGGACAGTCCGCCGTCACCGACGGCAACGACGCGGTCTTGTCCGCGCTGGCCGACGGCGTCAGCACCCTGGTGCTGCGTGTCGGTGCGGGCGGCGCCGACGTCACCGAGCTCGACCGGATGCTCGAGGGCGTCTTCCTCGAACTGGTGCCAGTAATCCTGGAGGCGGGTGCGGACTACGCGGCCGCCTCGGACGTACTGCTGGGCTTGCTGGCCGACTTCGACGCCGACAAGCGCCGGGGCCTGTCGGTCGACCTCGGCGCAGATCCGTTGACGGCAGCGCTGACCGGTCGGCCGGCGCCGACGATCGACGAGGTCGTCGCCACGGTGGCAAAGGCGAGGGCATTCGACGGCGGCGTGCGGGCGGTCACCGTCGACGGAGCCGCCTTCCATGGTCTCGGTGCAAGTGCATCCTGGGAGCTCGCCGGTGCCGTCGCGACGGGCGTGGCCTACCTGCGTCTACTCGATGACGCAGGCGTCGCCGTGCCGGATGCGCTCGGGCAGATCGGCTTTCGGTACAGCGCCGACGACGATCAGTTCACGACCATCGCCAAGCTGCGGGCGGCGCGCCAACTCTGGGCCAGGGTGGCCGAGGTGGTGGACCAGCCGGAGGCGGGTGCCGCGACGATCCACGCCGTCACGTCGCTGCCCATGATGGCTCAGCGGGATCCATGGGTGAACATGCTGCGCACCACGCTCGCCGCATTCGGTGCAGGCGTCGGCGGCGCGGACTCCGTACAGGTCTACGAGTTCGACAGCGCGATCGTGGGCGGATTACCCGGTGTGGCAAGGACTTTCGCCCGGCGAATGGCCCGCAACACGCAACTCCTGCTGCTTGAGGAGTCACACGTCGGTCGCGTCCTCGACCCCGGTGGCGGGTCGTGGTTCATCGAGGACATGACCCGTCGCCTCGCCGAGGTGGCGTGGAAACACTTTCAGGACATCGAGGCCAGGGGTGGATTCGTGGCGGCCCGCGACCACGTCGCCGCCAGGATCACGGAGGTGCGAACCCGCCGCAGCGACGACATCGCGCATCGGCGCACCGCGCTCACGGGCGTCAACGAATATCCGAACCTCGCCGAAGCGCCCCTGCCGCAGACTGATTCGATTCCCGGGGTGTACCGGTACGCGGCGGGATTCGAGGCGCTGCGCGACCGCTCCGATGCCCACCTCGCGGCTACCGGCGCGCGACCGAGGGCACTGCTGCTGCCGGTCGGCCCGCTGTCCGAGCACAACGTCCGCACCACGTTCGCCGCGAATCTACTGGCTTCCGGTGGCGTGGAGACCGTCAACCCCGGCACGTTGGATGCGACCGCGGTGGCTGCTGCGGTGGCTGCTGCGGGCCACCCCGTCGCCGCGGTGATCTGCGGGACCGACGCCCGCTACGCCACCGGCGTCCCTGACGTCGTGGAAGCCGCTCGCGCGGCGGGTGTTCGTCACGTCTACCTGGCCGGCCCCGCGAAGGCCCTTGGGGACGCGGCGAGCCGCCCCGACGAATACCTGACCGCCAGGATCGACGCGATCGCCGCGCTGTCAACCCTGCTCACCCGATTGGGGGCCTGACCATGACGTCAGCCGATGTCGCCGCCGGGGCGGCTCCGGAATTCACACCCCGCATCATCGCCAGCTTCGCCGACGTGCCCCTGCACGATGAACGTGCGGGAGAACCCGCCACCGAGTCGGCCGTCGCCGAGCACGTCGCGGCGGCCGCCGCCGAGCACGGCTACACCCCCGACCAACTCAACTGGGCCACCCCGGAGGGCATCGACGTCCACCCGGTGTACATCGGCGCCGACCGCGACGCCGCGGTCGACGCCGGGTACCCCCTGGACACGTTCCCCGGCGCCCCACCCTTCGTCCGCGGGCCGTACCCGACGATGTACGTCAACCAGCCATGGACCATCCGTCAGTACGCAGGCTTCTCCACGGCCGCCGAGTCCAACGCGTTCTACCGTCGCAACCTCGCGGCGGGGCAGAAGGGTCTGTCGGTCGCGTTCGACCTGGCGACCCACCGCGGTTACGACTCCGACCATCCCCGGGTGGCGGGCGACGTCGGAATGGCAGGCGTCGCAATCGACTCCATCCTCGACATGCGCCAGCTCTTCGACGGCATCGACCTGTCGACCGTGTCGGTGTCGATGACCATGAACGGTGCCGTGCTGCCGATTCTGGCCCTGTACGTCGCCGCCGCCGATGAGCAGGGGGTGCCTCCGGAGAAGTTGGCGGGGACCATCCAGAACGACATCCTCAAGGAGTTCATGGTCCGCAATACCTACATCTATCCGCCCCAGGCGTCGATGCGGATCATCTCCGACATCTTCGGCTATACCAGCGTGAAGATGCCGAAGTACAACTCCATCTCGATCTCCGGCTATCACATCCAGGAAGCCGGAGCCACGGCCGATCTGGAGCTCGCCTACACACTGGCCGACGGCGTCGAATACATCAAGGCCGGCCTGGACGCGGGGCTGTCCATCGACAAGTTCGCGCCGCGACTGTCCTTCTTCTGGGGCATCGGCATGAACTTCTTCATGGAGGTCGCCAAGCTGCGCGCGGGCCGGCTGCTGTGGAGTGAGCTCGTTGGGCAATTCGATCCGAAGAGCGAGAAGTCTCTCTCGCTGCGCACGCATTCGCAGACGTCGGGTTGGTCGCTCACGGCGCAGGATCCGTTCAACAACGTCGCGCGTACGTGCATCGAGGCGATGGCCGCGACGCAGGGGCACACCCAGTCACTGCACACCAATGCGCTCGACGAGGCGTTGGCCCTGCCCACCGACTTCTCCGCCCGCATCGCGCGCAACACCCAGCTGCTGCTGCAGCAGGAGTCCGGCACCACGCGGCCGATAGACCCCTGGGGCGGTTCGTATTACGTGGAGTGGCTGACTCACCAGCTCGCCGAGAAGGCCCGCGCCCACATCGCCGAGGTTGCCGAGCACGGCGGCATGGCACAGGCCATCGCGGAGGGCATCCCCAAGCTGCGCATCGAGGAGGCCGCGGCGCGGACCCAGGCCCGCATCGACTCCGGTGCTCAGACGGTGATCGGCATCAACAAGTACCAGGTCGACTCCGATCAGGAGGTCGAGGTCCTCAAGGTCGAGAACAGCCGGGTGCGCACCGAGCAGCTGGCCAAGCTCGCGCAACTGCGCGCGGACCGCGACGAGACGGCCACCCAGGCGGCACTGGCCGAATTGACGAGGGCGGCAGGGGCTTCGGGGGATGGCCCGGGGGAGGACGGCCTCGGCAACAACCTGCTGGCGCTCGCGATCGACGCCGCGCGCGCCAAGGCCACGGTCGGGGAGATCTCCGAAGCCATGGAGAAGGTGTACGGGCGCCACCAGGCCGAGATCCGCACCATCGCGGGCGTCTACCGAGACGAGGTGGGGAAGATCAGCAACGTCACCAGGGCAACCGAACTGGTCGAGAAGTTCGCCGAGGCCGACGGTCGCAGGCCGCGCATCCTGGTCGCGAAGATGGGACAGGACGGTCACGACCGCGGCCAGAAGGTGATCGCGACGGCGTTCGCCGACATCGGCTTCGACGTCGACGTCGGGTCGCTGTTCTCGACGCCGGACGAGGTGGCGCGCCAAGCCGCGGACAACGACGTGCACGTGGTCGGGGTGTCGTCGCTGGCCGCCGGCCACCTCACGTTGGTGCCCGCACTGCGCGATGCGCTCGCCGAGGCCGACAGGCCCGACATCATGGTCGTGGTCGGCGGTGTCATCCCACCGGGCGACTTCGACGCGCTGTACGAGGCAGGCGCCACCGCGATCTTCCCCCCTGGGACGGTCATCGCCGACGCCGCCATCGGCCTGCTGCAGAAGCTGGCCGAGCGGTTGGGTTACAGCCTCGGAGGGCAGGAGCGAAGCGACCCGGGAACCGACCGCGGAGGGCAGGAGCGAAGCGACCCGGGAACCGACCGCACCTAGATGGGCCCCTCCGAGCTCGCGCACGCCATCCGCAGCGGCGACCGTTCCGCCCTGCCGAGGGCCATCACCCTCGTCGAGTCGACCAGAGCCGACCATCGGGAGCAGGCTCAACGGCTGCTGATGGAGTTGGCGTCCGACGCGGGCAGCGCCGTGCACATCGGCATCACCGGGGTTCCCGGAGTGGGCAAGTCGACGACCATCGAGGCGCTCGGGATGTACCTCATCGAGCAGGGCCACCGGGTTGCCGTGCTGGCGGTGGATCCGTCGTCGACCAGGACGGGTGGTTCCATCCTCGGCGACAAGACGCGGATGGCACGTCTGGCCGTTCACCCGGACGCCTACATTCGGCCGTCACCGACGTCGGGGACCCTCGGCGGGGTGGCCAGGGCCACCAGGGAGACGATCGTCCTGCTCGAGGCGGCGGGTTACGACGTCGTCCTCGTCGAGACGGTGGGCGTCGGCCAGTCCGAGGTGACGGTCTCCAACATGGTGGACACCTTCGTGTTCCTGACGCTCGCGCGCACCGGCGACCAGCTCCAGGGGATCAAGAAGGGCGTTCTCGAGTTGGCCGACGTCGTCGCGGTCAACAAGGCCGACGGCAGCCACGCCGTCGAGGCCAAGGCAGCCGCACGCGAGCTGACCGGGGCGATCAGGCTGCTCTACCCACGCGACACCCTTTGGCGCCCACCGGTTCTGACGATGAGCGCGCTCGAGGGAACCGGCCTCTCGGACTTGTGGGACACGGTCCTCAAGCACCGTCGAGTACTCAGCGATGCCGGGGAGTTCGAGGCGCGCAGGCGCAGGCAGCAGGTCGAGTGGATGTGGTCGATGGTGCGCGACGCCGCGCTGGACAGGGTGACGTCCAATTCGGAGGTGAGGGCCATCCGCGCCGATCTCGAACAGCAGGTGCGCGATGGCGCACTCACGCCAGTGCTGGCCGCCCAGCGGATCCTCGACATCGTTCACTGAAGGCACGAGATCAGCGCCGGACCGGTTCGCCGGCACCTGCGGTCTTCGACGAGCATCCGCGTAGTGACGCTGAACAGGCCGATTTGCTAACGGATCGGTAACCCTGGGGAACATTTGCCGGGGTTCCAGGTAAATTATGTTGATTGTGACCCATGCAATACGCGGGGAGCGCAGCGCGGCGCTCTCGCAGGGTGCCGTTGACGCGGCACTAGCGCGGGACGTTCACGGCGCGGCGGACCCCAACTTCGGCTGTGCCGTGCGGGCATTCTCCCAACTCTTTCCGGGACGCCGCTTCGGCGGCGGAGCACTCGCGATCTACCTCGACGGTCAGCCGGTCGTCGACGTATGGACCGGATGGGCCGATCGCAGGGGAACCAGGCGATGGGAAGCCGACACCGCACCCATGATCTTCTCGGCCACGAAGGGCATGGCCTCCACGGTCATCCATCGGCTCGCCGACCGTGGCCTCATCGACTACGACGCGCCGATGGCCGATTTCTGGCCCGCGTTCGCCGCCAACGGCAAGGCCGGTGTCACCGTCCGCGAGGTCATGCGTCACCGCGCGGGTCTGTCGCAGCTCAACGGCGCGAGCGGGACCGACCTCATGGACCACCTCCTGATGGAGGAACGAATGGCCGCGGCGCCGATGGGTTGGCTCAAGGGCAGGCCTTCGTACCACGCGCTGACCTACGGCTGGCTGATGTCGGGGCTGGCCCGCGCCGTTACCGGCCGCGGGATGGGCGAGCTGATCCGCTCCGAGCTGGCGCAGCCGCTGAAAACCGATGGCCTGTACCTGGGCAGGCCACCTGCGGCCGCGCCGACGCAACCCGCACGGATCATCGGGCCGCAGAGCAGGTTGCAGAATCCGCTATTCAACCTGATTGCGCCGCACATCGCCGCGCTGCCGTTCTCGGGTGGCTTCGGTTCGATGTACTTCCCCGGGATGAAGGCGACCGTGCAGGGTGACATCTCGTTGCTCGACGCCGAGTTGCCCGCAGCGAACGGGGTTGCGACCGCAAGGGGGCTGGCCCGCATGTACGGCGCCATCGCCAACGGGGGTCGGATCGACGGCACGCAGTTCCTGTCGGCCGAGTTGGTCTCGGGTCTGACGGCGCGACCCAGCCTGCACCCCGACGGCGGCATATTCATGCCGCTGTCCTTCCACCTCGGCTATCACGGTCTGCCAGTGCCTGGCGTTCTGCCCGGCTTCGGTCATGTCGGTCTCGGCGGGTCTCTCGGGTGGGCCGATCCGGCCACTGGCCTGGCCTTCGGCTTTGTCCACAACCGCCTGCTCACACCGTTCGTCGTGAGCGATCAGGCCGGATTCGTGGCCACCGCCGCGTTGATCCGCCGGGGAGTGGCTTCGGCGCGTCGCAACGGTTTCACTGCCGTGGCCGAGTTCGGTGCGCCCTTCTCGGAGCTGCCCACAGCGGTCTGACACCGCGCAGACGCCAGGTCCGGGCACGGGCCGCCCGTGAAGAAATTTCGGTCCGGATCTCGACTTCTGGCGGACAACGATCGTTGTCGTTCCAGATTTACGGCGCTCCAACCGATCTCGGCACGAGACGAGCACTGCGGCGCGAGACGGCACGGCCGGTGGCCGGCGCCGACCGCAGTCGTTGCCAGTTCCCGGGCGGGATACTTCTTCGTTATCGCCACCACGATTGCCAGCCGTCCGCCAGGTGGTCGGAAGGGGAGCGGGACGGGTGGCCGCCGGCTACGGGACTGCCGCAGACCCGAACCGCCACGGCACCTCGGGACGGGTCTACATCCAGCAGGAATGGTGCGAACACGCTACGAGTTGCCGATCAGCGGCAGTTGTGTGATGACGCTCGTGGCGATACTGGATTACAGAACCGAAGTTGTACACTTTTGATGTTTGCTGGATCGTGTGCGAGCGAAGATGGCCGAACATACTTAGCATCGCCAACGATTATCACAAAGATTGCTAATCAGCATTTGCCCTGGTAGATACCCCAATTTTGGACGACAAGACGGCAGGGCGGCGTCCGGTGTAATGTCCCCGCCGAGGAACCTGACTACGAGAGTCCGGTTGGGCATTTGCCCGCTCTTTCGTACTAAAGGTCCGCTTTTGTTGCCGGGAATCGAATGTCAAGCGCGATGTCGACGGGAATCGACGGGAATCGACGGGAACTGAGAACTGGACGTCTAGCACGTCCAGTACGTCGCGGTTCGACGATTTCTCGCATCACCACCGGGTCGAGCCCGGGTGCGTCAGCGGAAGAGGATGGAAGTAAGTGGTACAGACAACGAGCTGCCCCGTCGCCGTGATCGGCATGGGGTGCCGACTGCCGGGGGGTATCGACTCTCCGGCCGGCCTGTGGGAAGCGTTGTTGCGTGGTGATGACACCATCACGACGGTTCCGTTGGATCGATGGGACGCCGAGGAGTACTTCGACCCCGAACCGGGCGTGCCAGGGCGATCCGTCTCCAAGTGGGGTGCCTTCCTCGACGACGTCGCCGGCTTCGACGCCGAGTTCTTCGGGATCAGCGAGCGGGAGGCGGCGGCCATCGATCCGCAGCACCGGCTGCTTCTCGAAACCGCCTGGGAAGCCGTGGAACACGCGGGCATTGACCCGGCGACGATGGCCAAGTCCCTCACCGGCGTCTTCATGGGACTGACCGGCTGCGACTACGAATTGCTGGCCGCCGACGCGGGAGTGATCGACGGCCCATACGGTTACACCGGCAACAACTTCAGCATGGCATCGGGCCGCATCTCCTACGCCCTCGGCGTGCACGGCCCGTCCTGTACGGTCGACTCCGCGTGCTCGTCGAGCCTGCTCGCGACGCACATGGCGTGTGGCAGCCTGCGCGCGGGCGAAAGCGACCTCGCGCTCGCAGGCGGCGTCTCGATCATGCTCGAACCACGCAAGATGTCCTCCGGGTCGGCCCAGGGCATGCTGTCACCGACCGGCCGGTGCCACGCCTTCGACGTGAACGCCGATGGTTTCGTGTCCGGTGAGGCGTCCGTCGTCCTGTTGCTCAAGCGTCTGTCGGACGCGCAGGCTGACGGCGACCGGATCTTGGCCGTGGTGCGCGGTACCGCCGCGAACCAGGACGGCCGCACCGTCAACATCGCGACACCGTCGCGTGACGCACAGGTCAAGGTGTACGAGGCGGCTCTCGCGGCCAGCGGCGTCGACCCCGCCACGGTCGGCATGATCGAGGCCCACGGCACCGGCACGCCCGTCGGTGACCCCATCGAGTTCGCCGGCCTTGCGACCGTTTACGGCACGGAAGGGCCATGTGCGCTCGGCTCCGCGAAGACGAACTTCGGGCACGGTCAGTCCGCCTCGGGTGCGCTCGGATTGATGAAGGCGATTCTTTCGCTGCAGCACGCAACGGTGCCCAAGAGCCTGCACTTCACCGAATTGCCGGAAGAGATCGCCAGCATCGAGACGAATCTCTTCGTGCCGGAAGAGGCTACGCCGTGGCCGACCAATGGTCACCATCCGCGGCGTGCCGCAGTGTCCTCATACGGCTTGTCCGGCACCAATGTGCACGCCGTGCTGGAGCAAGCGCCTGCCGATCACGTGGTTAGAGCCGATGACGGGACCAGCTCCGAACCGACCGGCGCGCGGTTGTTTCCACTGTCCGCGACCTCGGTCGAGGAGTTGCGCCGTACGGCGGGCCGAGTCGCCGACTGGCTGCAGGGTCGCGCCGACGATGAGTGGCTTTCGACCGAGCTGTCTGATCTGGCCTACACGCTGGCGCGTCGACGGGCGCACCGGAGCGTACGGACCGTCGTGCTCGCGAATGACCGCGACGAGTTGCTGGCCGCTCTTCGTGAGCTGGCCGACGGCGAGGTGCCCTACGAGCCTGCGGTCGCCAACGGTGAACGCGGTCCCGTGTGGGTCTTCTCCGGTCAGGGGTCCCAGTGGGCGGCGATGGGCGCGGGCCTCTTGGCAGCCGAACCGGTCTTCGCCGCGACGATAGCGGAGCTCGAGCCGCTGATCGCCGGCGAATCCAGATTCTCGGTCACCGAAGCGTTGACCGCACTGGAAAAGGTGACCGGGATCGACCGGGTGCAGCCCACCATCTTCGCCGTCCAGGTGGCACTGGCCGCCACGATGAAGTCCTACGGCGTCGTGCCGGGCGCCGTCATCGGCCATTCGATGGGCGAGGTAGCCGCCGCCGTGGTCGCCGAGGCACTGTCGCTCACCGACGCCGTGAAGGTCATCTGCCGTCGGTCGCGGCTGATGGCGGGCATCGCAGGATCCGGAGCCATGGCGTCCGTGGAGATGCCTGCGCAGCAAGTGCTTTCGGAGCTCGCCGCCCGCGGCGTCACCGACGTCGTGCTTTCGGTGGTCGCCTCACCGCAATCTGCGGTCGTCGGCGGAGCCAAGGATTCCATCCGCGCTCTCGCCGAGGAGTGGGAGGCCCGCGGCGTGATGGCACGCGAAGTCGCGGTCGACGTCGCATCGCACTCACCGCAGGTCGATCCGATCCTCGATGAGCTGACCTTGGTGCTGGACGACATCGAACCGATGGAACCGGCCATCCCGTACTACTCGTCGACACTGTACGACCCGCGAGATCCCGCCGAGTTCGACGCGTACTACTGGGTGGACAACCTCCGACACGCGGTGAGGTTCGCCGCGGCCGTGCAGGCGGCACTCGAAGACGGCTTCCGTGTGTTCGGCGAACTCTCACCGCACCCACTGCTCACGCATGCCGTCACACAGAACGCAAGCAGCCTCGACATCCGGCTGGCGACGTTGGCGAGCATGCGCCGTGAACAGGAGCTGCCGAACGGGCTTCGCGGATTCGTGGCGGATCTGCACAGCGCTGGTGCCGCAATCGATTTCGACGTGCTGTGGCCGGACGGCGAACTCGTCGATGCGCCGCTGCCGACGTGGACCCACACGCAGCTGCTCCTCACCCGTGACGGTCAGGAGCAGGGGGCGTCCACACTGGCCGTCCATCCGCTACTCGGCGCGCACGTCAAGCTGCCCGAAGAGCCCGAACGTCACGTGTGGCAGTCCGACGTGGGCACGGGTGCCCAGCCGTGGCTGGCCGATCACCAGGTGCACAACATCGCTGCACTGCCCGGCGCCGCGTACTGCGAGATGGCGCTTGCCGCGGCCCGCACGGTCGTGGGCGAGGCATCGGAAGCCCGCGACATCGTCTTCGAGGACATGCTCCTGCTCGAGGAGACGACGCAGGTCTCCGCAGTCGCGTCGATCACGCCTGCGGGTGCCATCGACTTCGAGGTGATGACGCACCAGGAGGGCGCCGAGATCCGGAGGGCGAAGGCGGTACTGCAAGCCGTAGTCGACGAGGACGAGCCCGCGGCGTACGACATCGCCGAGCTGAAGGCGGCCCACCCCGTGGAGTTGGACGGGGCGGAGATGCGTGACTGGTACGACGCTCGCGGCATCCAGTACGGTCCGGCCTTCGGCGGCCTGACGACCGCGCACGCGTCCGAGGGACCCGGTGGCACCGTGCTCGCCGCAGTGGCGTTGCCTGGCTCGATCCGATCCCAGCAGGGCGGCTACGGCATCCACCCTGCCCTTTTGGACGTCTGCTTCCAGGCGGTCGGTGCGCACCCCGATCTGCACGCCGACACCACCGGCACGCTGATGCTGCCGCTCGGGGTGCGGCGCCTGCGGGCTCGCGCGTCGACGCGCAACGCCCACTACTGCTATGTACAGATGGTCAGTGCCAACGCCGGGGCGGTCGAGGTGGACATCCAGGTTCTCGACGAGCACGGCGCGGTCCTGCTCACGGTGACCGGCCTGCGCCTCGGCACGGGTGTGTCCGCGTCGGGCCAGCGTGACCGGACCCTCAACGAGCGGCTGCTGACCATCGACTGGCGTCGGCAGGACGCACCCGAGGCGGACACCGCTGCCGCGGGCGAGTGGCTGGTGATCGCCGCCGACGAGGCCGACATGCTGTCGACCGAACTCGCCGAGGCCATGAAGCTAGCCGACGCCCAGGTCGCCACGATGATCTGGCCCCACAGCGCCGACCACGTTGCCCTGGCGGAGCAGATGCGCACCCAGCTCACCGCGCGCCCGTTCAGCGGCGTGGTGGTCGTGACACCGCCGTCCCTTGGGCCAGCCGACGCGGAAACCGCCCGCAAGGGTGGGGACCTGGTCCGCCACCTGGTCCGCATCGTCCGCGAACTGCCCGACGTGCCAGGCGAACCACCGCGGCTGCTTTTGGTGACGCGGGGTGCTCAGACGGTCGTCGAGGGTGACGTCGCGAATCTGGAGCAGGGTGGACTGCGGGGCCTGATGCGCGTCATCGGCATGGAGCACCCTGGATTGGCTGCCACCACCGTCGACATCGATGAGGGCACCGACACGAAACAGATAGCAGCACAGCTTCTTTCCGGCTCGGACGAGGACGAGACGGCGTGGCGACGGGGCGAGTGGTACACCGCTCGCCTCAACCTGACCCCACTACAACCGGACGAACGACGGTCCACCGTGGTCGACCCCGCCAAGGGCGGCATGCGTCTGCAGGTCCGCGCTCCAGGCGACCTTCAGTCGGCCGAACTGGCTGCCTACGACCGGGTTCCGCCCGGTCCCGGCGAGATCGAGGTGTCGGTCGCGGCGTGCAACCTGAACTTCGCCGACGTGCTCATTGCGTTCGGTCGGTACCCGAGCTTCGAGGGGCGACTGCCCCAGCTCGGCGCTGACTTCGCAGGCGTCGTCACTGCGGTCGGCGATGGCGTCACCGACCATCGGATAGGTGATCGGGTGGCGGGCATCTCCATCAGTGGGGCGTGGTGCACGTTCGTCACGTGCGATGCCGGCCTCGCGGTCAAGATCCCCGAAGGGGTCACCTTGGGTCAGGCGGCAGCCGTGCCGAGCGCACACGCCACCGCGTGGTATGGCCTTCACGACCTGGCCAGGATCGAAGAGGGCGACAAGGTGCTCATCCACTCCGCCACCGGTGGTGTCGGTCAGGCCGCGGTCGCCATCGCGAGGGCCGCAGGCGCCGAGATCTTCGCAACGGCGGGCACGCCGGAGAAGCGAGAGACGTTGCGCTCCATCGGAATCGAGTACGTCTACGATTCGCGTAGCACCGAGTTCGCCGAGTTGATCAGCAAGGACACCGACGGCTATGGCGTCGACGTCGTGCTCAACTCGCTGCCCGGCGCAGCCCAACGCGCAGGGTTGGAGATCCTGGCTCCCAGCGGTCGGTTCGTGGAGATCGGCAAGCGGGACATCTACGGCGACACCAAGATGGGCCTGTTCCCGTTCCGCCGCAACCTCTCGTTCTACGCGGTCGATCTGGCACTGCTGACGATCACCAAGCCGGCCAGGTTGCGGCGGCTCCTGAACACGATCTACCAGCAGATCGCGGACGGGATCCTGCCGGTGCCGGACACCACGCACTACCCGCTCACCGAGGGTGCCACCGCCATCCGCGTGATGGCGGCCGCCGAGCACACCGGCAAGTTGGTACTCGACGTTCCGCACACGGGCTCTTACGACGTCGTCCTGCCGCCCGAGCAGAATCATCCGTTTCGGGGCGACGGTTCCTACGTCATCACCGGTGGGCTCGGCGGGCTTGGGTTGTTCCTCGCCGAGAAGATGGCGTCGGCCGGGTGCGGGCGGATCATCCTCAACGGCAGGTCCGGTCCGAAACCCGAAGCGCTGGAAGCCATCGAGCGCATTCGGACATTGGGTGCCGAGGTCGACGTCGAGCTCGGTGACATCGCCGAGAGTGACACGGCGAGCCGTCTGGTCGCGGCCGCGACCGCGACGGGGCTGCCGCTGCGCGGCGTGCTCCACGCGGCGGCGTTGGTGGAGGACGCCACTCTGGCCAACATCACCGACGAGCTGATGGAACGTGACTGGGCGCCCAAGGTGTACGGCGCGTGGCACCTGCACGAGGCATGCGAATCGCAACCGCTTGACTGGTTCTGCTCGTTCTCGTCGGCGGCGGCGATGGTGGGTTCGCCAGGGCAGGGCGCGTACGCCGCGGCCAACAGTTGGCTGGATGCGTTCACTCACTGGCGGCGCGCGCAGGGGTTGCCCGCCAGTTCCATCGCGTGGGGTGCGTGGGCCGAGATCGGGCGAGGTCAGGGCATGGCCGAGGACGCTTCGATGGCGATCATGCCCGACGACGGCGCCCATGCCTTCGACGTGTTGCAGCGGTTCAACCGGGCCTACACCGGCTATGCGCCGATTGCGGGGACACCGTGGTTGACGGCGTTCGCGCAGACCAGCCGCTTCGCCGAGGCGTTCCAGTCGATGGGGCAAGGCCGTTCGGGCACCAGCGAATTCCTCCTCGAGCTCGACGAGTTGCCGCCCGAGGAATGGCCGGCCCGGCTCCGTCGGCTCATCTCCGACCAGATCAGCCTGATCCTGCGGCGTTCGGTGGATCCGGACCGTCCGTTGTCGGAGTACGGGCTGGACTCGCTCGGCAACCTCGAGCTCCGGACCCGCGTGGAGACCGAGACCGGGGTGCGGATCACCGCCACGGACATCACCACGATCCGCGGGTTGGCCGACTCGGTCTGTGAGAAGTTGGTCCCCGTCGAGGAGGCGGCGTGATGCCTCCATAGCATCCCGGTGTCGTGGTGATGTCCCGTAGCGAAGAGGAGAAGTGAGCTGTGCTGGTAGGGGTTTTGGAGATCGTCCGGATCGACGAATGGCATCCGGGCACCGGCGCTGTCGTGTCCTGGCACGGATCTCAGGTCTCGCGGGCCAAGGCGATGGAGGCACCGGTGAGCACCGTGCCTGCCAGTTACATGCAGGCACAGCACATTCGGGGCTTCCACGAGTTCGCCGAACGAGGGTTGGACTACTCGCGGCTGGTGACCGTCTCCTGGGATGAACCCGGGCAGTGCGACCTTCGCGCCATGAGCTACGTGATCAACGCGCATCTTCGGCGCCACGACACTTACCGAAGCTGGTTCGACTACAAGGACGACGGCCGCATCGTCCGGCACACCATGCAGAATCCGAACGACGTCAAGTTCGTGCCGACGAGGCACGGTCAGATGCCCGCCGACGAGTTCCAGGCACTGATTCTGGCGACGCCCAAGATCGGGGAGTGGGACTGCTTCAGTTTCGGGATCATCCAGCACGACGACCACTTCACGGTCTACGTGATCGTCGACCACGTACACACCGACCCGATGCTGATGGGGATGCTCTTCGTCGAGGTCCATCAGACCTACGACACGCTGCGGGAAGGTGGTGCCCCGCCTGCACTTCCGCAACCCAGCGGTTACGACGACTACTGCGTTCGTCAGCACCAGCGCACGTCCGCCCTCACGGCGGAGTCTCCCGAGGTGCACCGATGGGTCGACTTCGCGGGCAGCAACGACGGGACGCTGCCCGAGTTCGCGCTGCCGCTGGGAGATCCCGAGGCTCAGTGCGGCGGCGACATCATGGTGGTCCAGCTGCTGAACGGCGAGCAGACCGCTCGCTTCGAATCGGCCTGCATCGCCGCGGGATCGCGGTTCATCGGCGGTGTGTTCGCCGCTGCGGCCGTCGCACAGTATCGACTGACCGGCGTGGACACCTACTACGGCATGACACCCAAGGATCTGCGTACCCAACCCGAGGAATACGTCACCAACGGGTGGTTCACCGGGATGATTCCCGTCGAGGTCCCGGTGACGGGCGGTTCGTTCGCGCAGACGGCCCGCGCAGCGCAGAAGTCCTTCGACGGGAACACCGATCTGGCGACGGTCCCCTTCGATCGCGTCTTGGAGTTGGTGCCGCGACTGCACCGGTCCCATCGGGGATTCCCCATGTTGGCCTACCTCGATGCCGGGCTTCCGCCACTGTCCGCCGTCGTCGCGGGGCACCTCGACGGTGTCAATGCACGCACGTACTGCGACGGGTTGAGCCCGGCCCACATCTGCATGTGGGTGGGGCGCGTCCACGACGAGGTCTCGTTGACGGTGTTCTTCCCGGACAATCCGATCGCGCGGGACTCCGTCACCCGCTACGTCGAGGCGATGCAGGCGGTCTACGCCGGAGTCGCCGAGGGTCGCGAGGTCGTCGTGACGCCCATGCGTGAGACGGCTTGATCGGGGCCGATGAAGATCGCTCTTGCCGTACACGGCACCCGAGGTGACGTCGAGCCCTGCGCAGCGGTGGGGCGTGAGCTGCTGCGCCGTGGCCACGACGTGCGAATGGCGGTTCCGCCCAACCTGATCGGGTTCGTCGAGTCCGCCGGTGTGCCCGGCGCCGTCGCGTACGGACCGGATTCGCAGAAGCAGCTCGATGCCGACTTCTTCCGGGACTTCTGGAAGATCCAGAACCCCGTCACGCTCGTCCGCAAGGGCATGGAGTACATCACCGAGGGCTGGGCGGAGATGAGCCAGACGCTGATGGCGCTCTCCCAGGACGCCGACATCCTGCTGACCGGCACGACGTACCAGGAAGTCGTCGCCAATGTTGCTGAGTGCCGGGGTATTCCGTTGGCTGCCCTGCACTACTTCCCGGCGCGGGTCAACAGCCACATCGTCGCGTTCCCGGCCCCTTCGGCGGTGGTTCGGTCGGTGTGGACGGCCGCTGAATGGCTGCATTGGCGGATGATGAAGAACGCGGACGACGCTCAGCGCCGCGAGTTGGGTCTGCCAAGGGCGACGGCGAGGTGCGCGCGGCGCATCGTGGACGGCGGGGCGCTCGAGATCCAGGCCTACGATGAGCTGTTCTTCCCGGGACTGGCCAGGGAGTGGGGTGACACGAGACCCTTCGTCGGCGCCTTGACGATGGAGCTGCCGACGACGACCGACGACGAGGTGTCGTCGTGGATCGCCGCGGGCACCCCGCCGATCTACTTCGGCTTCGGCAGCATGCCCGTCGAATCTCCTGCCGAGGCCATGGCCAAGATCGGCGGGGTGTGCGCCGAACTCGGTGAGCGCGCGCTGATCTCCTCCGGGGTCTGGGATCTCGACGACGACGGGGCCTACGGTGACCAAGTGAAGCTCGTTGGCGCGGTGAACCATGCGGCGGTCTTTCCGTTGTGCCGTGCCGTCGTTCATCACGGTGGCGCGGGCACCACCGCTGCGGGTGTGCGCGCCGCGGTGCCGACGCTGATCCTGTGGGTGGGCGCCGACCAGCCGGTCTGGGCGACTCACGTCAAGCGGCTGAAAGTGGGTACTGCGAGGCGCTTCTCGAGCACCAATCGGGACAGGCTGGCGACCGCGCTGCGGAAGGTGCTAGCGCCGGAGGTCACCGCTCGCGCGCGCGAGGTAGCTACGCAGTTGACCAAGCCCGAGGCAAGCGTCTCGGCCGCCGCAGACCTCCTCGAGGAGAAGGCCGGCGTCATGGCCGCGCAATGATCGACATGGCGAGCTCCGTCAAGAAACTGCTTGCGAGAGTGGGATTCGACGGCTTGGGCAGGTTCATAGTCCGCCATCCAGTCTTGGTCATCGTGGCGTGGCTCGCGCTCGCGGTGATCGTGTACCTCGCGATTCCGCCGTTGCCCGAGGTGGCGCTCAGGAAACAACCGCCGTTCTTTCCGAGCGATTCTCCCGTCCTGATCTCGAGCAACGAGATGAAGCAAGCGTTCCACGAAGCCAGCTCGGACAACCTCGCCGTGGTCATCCTCAGCGACGAGAACGGGTTGAGCTCTGCTGACGAAGGCACCTATCGAACGCTGGTCGACAAGCTCCGCGCGGACACCACCCACGTGGCGACGACGCAGGACTTCGTCCATCTCCCCGAGGTGAAGCAGGCGCTCACCAGCACTGACAACAAGGCCTGGCAGATGCCGGTCAATCTCACCGGCGTCATGGGCACCGGCGGGGGTCAGGAGGCGTATCGAAGCGTCGTCGAGGTCGTGAAGGACACGACGGCCAACACCACCTTAACCGCCAACGTCGTCGGTCCAGCGGCGACGTTCGACGATCTCACGACGATCGGCGCCGAGGACCAGCACATCATCGAGATTGCCACCGTGGCCATGGTTCTCACGATTCTGATGATCGTGTATCGCAACGTCGTTGCCATGTTTCTGCCGCTGGCCACGATCGGGGTGTCCCTTGTCGTTGCGCAGCAGGTGGTGGCAGGACTCGGTCTGGTCGGGCTACCACTAGGCCCCCAGACACTCGTCCTGATGACCGGAATGATGCTCGGCGCTGGGACGGACTACGCTGTCTTCCTCTTCAGCCGATACCACGAGTGCGTGCGGACCGGCATGTCGTCCGACGATGCCCTGTTGGCCGCACTGGGGTCGATCGGTGGGGTGGTCATGGGGTCGGCCGCCACCGTCGCCATCACCTTCTTCGGGCTCGCCTTCACCAATCTCGGCATCTTCCAGACGATCGGTCCCGCCCTGACGGTCACCATCGCGATCGGCTTCATCGCGGCGGTCACCATGCTGCCTGCATTGATCGTGCTCGCCGGACGTAGGGGGTGGATCAAACCGCGCAAGGACATGACGGGCCGATTCTGGCGGCGGTCCGGCGTCCACATCGCGCGCAAGCCCAAGGTTCACCTCGCGGTCAGCTTCGTGATCCTGACCTCGCTCGCGGCCACCGTGTCGTTGGTCAAATTCAACTACGACGACCGCAAGACGTTACCGGCAGAGGCTGCGAGCAACCGCGGTTATGCGGCAATGGATGCCCACTTCCCGGTCGCGAGCACGCTGCAGCAGTTCCTCCTCGTCAAGTCTCCCGATGTGGACCTGCGCACCCCCCGGTCGCTGGCCGATCTGGAGCAGTTGGCTCACAGGGTGAGCTCGCTACCCGGCATCGACCTGGTGCGTGGCATCACCAGACCGACCGGAGGCGTGCTCGAGCAAGCCAAGACCAGCTACCAGGTGGGTCAGGTCGGCGACAAACTGCTCGATGGATCCACGCAGATCGCCGCAGGGGATTCGGACCTGTCCCAGCTGAGCGGAGGCGCTCACCAGCTCGCCGACGTGCTCGGAGGTGTACGAGGGCAAGTCGTCAACTCGCTTGGTTCGATTCGAGGGCTAGTGACCGCACTCTCGGACATGGCGACGAAGTTCGGCGGCGACACGCCGCTGAAGAAAATCGACAGCTCGTCGAGCCTGGTGGCCAACATGCAGGTGCTCGGCGCCGAACTCGACGACAACATCGCACGGATCACCGGCGTCTACTCGTGGGCCGAGCCGATCGTCAACGCTCTCAATGCCAGTCCGCTGTGCAACTTCGATCCGGCATGCGTCCAGTCGCGCTCAGACTTGCAACGTGTCGTCACCGCCTACCAGGACGGAACCCTCGGCAAGCTCTCGAATCTCGGTAATCAACTCAAAGTAACGCAGGACGGCCAGTCGCTGGACCAAGTGCTTCTTGCCCTCGGCACACCTCTCGACGACGCAATCGCATCGGCCCGCAAGCTGGGCATCACCGATCCAGCCAGCATTCAGAAGCAACTCCTCGGCGTCCAGCAAGGCGCGAATCAACTCGCGGATGCCAGTCAGCAACTCGCCATGGGGGTTCAGACTCTGGTCGACAAGACCAGGCAGATCGGCGACGGCATGGATCAGGCGTCGGCGTTCTTGCTGGCGATGAAGCGTGATGGGGCCGATCCACCGATGTCTGGGTTCTACATCCCGACGGAGATCCTCACCCAAGCGGAATTCAAGAAGGCAGCAACACTCTTCATCTCCGCCGACGGGCATACCGCGCGGTACCTCGTGCAGACCGGGCTGGATCCGTTCAGCACGGCGGCAATGGACCAGGTGCAGCAGATCATCAAGACCGCCGAGAGCGCGCAACCGAACACCACCCTGGCCGACGCCAAGGTCTCGATGGTGGGATTCTCGGTGGCGCAGAGAGATATTCGCGACTATTACAACAGCGATATCGAGTGGATCATCATCGTCACATTGATCGTCGTGTTCTTGATCCTCGTCGCGCTTCTTCGTTCGCTGGTGGCACCGATCTATCTAGTGGCATCGGTGATCCTCTCCTACGTCTCCGCCGTGGGGATTGGGGTGGTCTTCTTCCAATTCATTCTGGGAGACCAGCTTTCGTGGAACGTGCCGGGTATGGCGTTCCTGGTCCTGGTGGCGGTCGGAGCTGACTACAACCTGCTTCTGATCTCACGGATCCGCGAAGAGGCAGTCGGCCGGGGAATCCGGTCGGGCGTCATTCGCACCGTGGGTTCGACGGGCGGGGTCATCACGTCGGCCGGTCTCATCTTCGCCGCCTCGATGTTCGGTCTGACCGCCAGCAGCATCAGCAACATCGTGCAGGTCGGATTCATCATCGGCGTCGGCCTGATGTTGGACACGTTCGTCGTGCGGACCATCACGGTGCCCGCCATGGCAGTCATTGTCGGAAAGTCGAATTGGTGGCCATCGACGTCATTCGGCGAGAAGACCGAGACCCTGACCCATCGGCCAGACCGTGGCGATGCGGCGACCGACAGACAGGTGGAGTGGGTAGATGCGACCTGACGTAAACCACCCCGTAGGCCAGATCGCCGCGCACGCAGCGCGATACGCCCCGCAAGAGGGACGCCCCTGACGATGTGGACGGCCGTGGTGATCTTCGGGCTTGGACTGGCAGTGGACCCATTGCGACTGGGGCTCGTTGCCGTCGTGCTTGCGCGACAGCGCCCAATGCGGAATTTGGCCGCCTTCTGGCTGGGCGGCATGGTCGCGAGCATCGGTCTTGGTTTGGCAGTGCTGATCATCTTCCGGGGCATCGCGCTAACGGCCATCGAACACATGGTGTCTGCGCTCGGCAATCTGCGGTCCTCGATCGACATCCTCGACGGCGGGGGCCTCCAGGTCACTC
>NZ_JAVROT010000084.1:0-15948 GCF_032162605.1 Mycobacterium sp.
GCGGCGCCCTAGCGCAGTGCGTCGGGCCCGAATCCGGCCCCGATCCGGGTCAGGGTGGTTTCGGCTCGTGCGCGGGTGGTGGGGTCGACCCAGTGCGGCAGTGTGTCGAAGAAGTTGCGGATCACCGCGACGTGCTCGGGCCCGATCGCCCCGGCGGCTTGGGCGGCGGCGACCTCCGCGAGTACCGGCGGCAACGGTTCACCGTTGAGTGCGGTGCGCGGTCCCAGCTCCTCGGCTTCGGCCAGGCGGCGGTTGGCGTCCTTGGCCGAGATCCGCAACCGCGTGCTCAGCACGGCCTTCCACGACTTCGCACCCAACTCGACCGGGGAGGCTTCACCTTACAGACCGGCGATGAGGCGATGAGCGACGGTCGGTGTTCTCCACGACACGGTTTCCATCTTGTCGAGGACGTGCAGGAGTTCGGGCGGGGTCAGGGCGTCGAAGGACACCTCGGCCAGCGTGTCGACGGCCGTCAGGAAACCGTCGACCGCCGCGGCGATCTGCTCGCGATCGTGGACGGAACCCGAACTCATGCATCGAAACACTAGTTCGACCCACCGACAAGAAACCCCGGGTTTGTGACGTCTGAAACCGAAGTGATGCAAGGGAATTGGATTGGCCCAGAAGTCGCTCATTAGGCGGGCAATTCAAACTGCATTCCCCGGAGAGATCCCCGAGCCAGCCTCATCATTCGATGGCCTCCTTAGCGGTGTTTGATCTCCCGCTGGCGCATTGGCGCATCCGCAACGAAGCAGGAGACACTGGTGTGATGGAGGCTGCATACGAATCGGGCTATACCGTCGGCGACTATCTGCTGGATCGGCTTGCTGAACTCGGCGTCACCGAGGTGTTCGGCGTGCCGGGCGACTTCAACCTGCAGTTGCTCGATCACGTCGTCGCCCACGACCGCATCCGCTGGGTCGGCAACGCCAACGAACTCAACGCCGGGTACGCGGCCGACGGCTACGGCCGCTTGCGGGGCATGTCAGCGCTCATCACCACCTTCGGCGTCGGTGAACTGTCCGCGGCCAACGCGATCGCAGGCAGCTACGCCGAGCACGTCCCGGTGGTCCACGTAGTCGGCGCCCCTTCGAAGGACACCCAGGTCGCCCGGCGGGTCGTCCATCATTCACTCGGTGACGGCGACTTCGAGCGCTTCCTGCGGATGGCACGTGAAATTACTTGCGCGCAAGCGAATCTGGTACCAGCCACTGCGACCCGCGAGATCGACCGGGTGCTGTCCGAGGTGCGTGAGCAGAAGCGGCCGGGCTATCTGCTGCTCGCCACCGACGTCGCAGAGTTTCCCGTCGAGCCCCCGTCGGCGCCGCTGCCACGGTACGCCGACAACACCAGCCCGCGAGCGTTGTCGTTGTTCACCGACGCGGCCGTCGATCTCATCGGCACACATCAGTTGACGGTGCTCGCCGACCTGCTCGTGCACCGGTTGCAGGCGGTGCCCGAACTCGAGGCGTTGCTGAGCGCGGACGTCATCCCGTACGCGACCCTGATGTGGGGGAAGAGCCTCGTCGACGAGAGCTCGCCGAACTTTCTCGGCATCTACTCTGGCTCTGGCAGTCCCGAGGCGGTGCGCAGAGGGATCGAGGACGCCCCAGTCCTGGTCACGGCCGGCGTGCAGTTCACCGACCTGGTGAGCGGCTTCTTCAGCCAGACCATCGACGCGTCGCGCACCATCGACGTCGGTCCCTACCAGAGTGTGGTCGCCGGACGGGTATTCGCGCCCCTGGACATGAGGGCCGCCCTGCAGGCCCTGACCTCGATACTGCAACGCCGTGGGGTCCGGTCGACCCCGGCCCCAGCGGCCGCTGCGGGAGGCGCCCCGACGCCACCCGACCGCGACGAGCCCCTCACTCAGAAGTCGTTGTGGGACAGCATCGCCGGTGCGCTGGCGCCGGGCAACGTCGTCCTGGCCGACCAAGGGACTTCCTTCTACGGGATGGCAGAACACCGGCTGCCATCGGGCGTCACGTTCATCGGTCAACCCCTGTGGGCGTCGATCGGCTACACCCTGCCCGCCACCCTGGGGGCCGGCTTGGCCCATCCCGACCGGCGTCCGGTACTCCTCATCGGTGACGGGGCCGCTCAGCTCACGGTCTCGGAACTGGGTTGCCTGGCAAGGGAGAACATCCCCGCCGTCATCGTCCTCGTCAACAACGGCGGGTACACGATCGAACGTGCCATTCACGGCGAGGATGCCTACTACAACGATATCGTCGAGTGGAAGTGGCTGGACGTCTTGCATGCGCTCGGCGCAGGCGAGCACCTGTCCTTCCGCGCCGGGAATCAGGGGGAACTCGACGATGCGCTCTCGGAGGCGGCTGCGCACCGCGATGAGCTGGTGCTCATCGAAGCCGTCGTTCCGAGGATGGATCTGCCGCCGGTCCTCGCCGACCTCGCCCATTCCGCAGCGTCGGCGAACGCGGTTCAGACCGCGGTCTGAGCCAGCTCGTCGGGGGCGTCCAGGGAGAGGTGTTCGTGGACGCCGAGCCAGCGCCCCTCGGGGTCACGGCGGAAGATGATCGTCTCGCGCTCGCGCTGTTCATCCTCCACGCCCGCCAACCGGGTGCGCACGCCATGGGTGAACACGGCCACGTCGTCGGTGACGAGGTCTACCCGAGGCTCGACAGACCGACACGAGAGCACCCGGAAGCCGTCGCGCTCCCAGTCGGCCCACATCGCCTCGTACGCAGCGCGGTTCGGAACCAACGCCGGTTCGGCGTGGAACAGGAACGTCGCCTCCGGCGCGAACGCGTCGAAGTACCGCCGGGTGTCGTGCGAGCCGAATGCGGCGACGAGGTCGGCTGCGGCTCGCAGGGCAGAGGATGCATCGGTTTCCGACATGTGGCGAGCCTAATCCGAACGACGGAGGGGATCACCGTTCGACGGGAATGCCCTCGGCGACCAGAATGGCCCGGATCGCATCGATCTCGGCGATGGTCAGCGGCAGCAGCGGGTCCGCGCAGCGAGGCGTGGCGATCATTCCGCGTAGGTACTGCGCAGCCTTGAATGCACCCAACGCGCCTGCGGTGAAGCCGATCCGGGCACGGTCCGCCACGTCGACGATGGCGAACACCCGCAGCAACCGCTCCTGTTCTGCGGCGGCAGCAACCCAGTCGCACGCATCGGCCGCGCGGCCGAGACGGACGTAGCCATCGGGGTCGACGTTGCTAAGTCCCGGTACCTGGCCGTGCGCACCGAGCTGCAGGGCAAGGTCGGCGACAGTCTCAGATCCGGTGAACACCCGTAGTCCGGTGGCCGCGGTCGACGCCAGGATCTGACGAAAGGCGGTGAGGTCACCACTCGAATCCTTTAGACCCGCAATGGTTCCCGCTGTTGCCAGTTGTTCGACGGCAGCGCGGGGGAGTCTCGTGTGGGTGGCGCCGGGAATGTCGTAGGCGATCACCGGGACGTCGACGGAGTCCCGCAACAATTGAAAGTGGCGCACGACCTCGTCCGGGTGGGGTGCGACGTAGAACGGCCCCGTCGACACGACCGCGGCCGCACCGCGCTTGGCCGCCGCCTGAGCGTGATCGATCACTCGGGCGGTGCCGGTGTCGATCGCGCCGGCCACGACGGGCACCTGTCCCGCGGCAACGCTCGCAGCCACCTCGATCGCCAGGTAGCGCTGGGCGTCCGACAGTAACGCGGCCTCGCCCGAGGAACCTCCGACGAAGAGGCCGTCGACACCGGCCGTGATCAAGAACGCGCACAGCCGTTCCAGCGATGATTCGTCGACCTCGCCGTCCGGGGTCAAGGGCGTGGTGAGCGGTGGGATGAGCCCACCTAGCGAGCCGTCGTCGGCGGTCATTGGGAAGCTCCCATGTCGTCGGTCACACCGGGGTCCGAGGCGCTGCGGCCGATCAGATTCGGAACGTCGAACCCGACCAGGATCGCGACCAGGACGGTGAAGCCGAGCGTGAGTACGGTCAGCGTGGTTCCTAGCCCGAGGGTGGATGCGATCGATGCGCCCATGATCGGGGCGATGGCCCCGCCCAGCGCACCGACGTTGTAGCAGAAGCCCAGGCCGCTGGCACGCACGTTGACCGGAAGATGGTCGGACACGAACTTCGGCAGCAGTCCGGAGATGCCTTGGCTGAAGAACTGCAGGCCGAACAGCAGCACCCACAGCCACACGATCTGATCGCTGCTCAAGGCGAAGACCGGGACGACGAACAGCAGGGATATCAACAACCCGAGCACGTAGGTTCGGCGAGTTCCCAATCTGTCCGCGACGATGCCCGACGTCACCGACCCCGCGGCGTAGCCGAGTCCTGCCCATAGCAGGACATGCGCAACCTGGGCCGGATCGAAGTGCAACTCGGTCTTCAGGTACGTGGGCAGCAGCGACTGCAGTGGCCAGGAGTAGAGGAAGGCGGTCAGGACGGTGAGGATCAGCATCACGAACATGGCAGTCTTGTCCGCGGCGAGCTGCTTGGCGAGTGCGACGAAGCAGGCGGCCGCGATCAAGGCCAGCGCGAAAACCCAAGGGCCGGTGATGGTCCGGCTGAAGATCACGACCAGATCGATGGCGGCGACCGCGGAGATCACGATGTTGGCCACTCGCCGTTGCGGATTGAACAACAGCTGCATCGCGGTGTTTTCCCTGAGGGCGCCGCGCTGGACGTTTTCCTCCCATTCCGTTGCCTCGGGCAAGGCTCGACGCATCCACAGCGCGACCGCTGCGGGCAGCAGTCCGATGAAGAACATCCATCGCCATCCGAGGTGGGGGACCACCAACGGGTACAGCTGGCTGGCGAGCACCACACCGATCGGATAGGCGGACAACAGGGCGCCGCTGGCCCGGTTGCGGAAGCGCTGGGGCCACGACTCCATCGCATAGGTGACGCTGCTGGCGTACTCGCCGGCCATGCCGATGCCGACGATCGCCCGGAAGATGAACATCGACCAATAGCCCCAGGAGAGACCGCACAAGAAGCTGCCGCCTGCGAAGCACAAAACGCTGATGACCATGGCGCCCTTGCGGCCGAAGCGGTCGGCGACGGCCCCCAGTAGCAGTCCGCCGAACCACCGCGAGACGAAGGCGGCGCTGACGAGGGTGGCGGCCTGGACCAGGCTGAGATCGAACTCGTCTGCCAACTCGGTGAGCACCAGGGTGATGAGGATGAAGTCGAAGCCGTCGAGCAGATAGCCGATCCAGGCGGCCCAGAACTGTTTCCACTGAGTTCGTGTCAACGATTCGTGTTCGTCTGTTTCGTGCGGTGATTGCGGTGATGTGGCCATGCCGGCACCTCAGATCAGATATCGGATATGTGAGAGCGGATATCCGGACCCTACAACATGACACACATCACATCAATACCCCGGCGGGTCCGTCATGGACCGCCGGCGAGTGGCTACGCCGGGTTGATTTCGAGACTGCGCTGCAGATCCTCGAAGTGCCGGGCCACTGCGCTGGTCATCGCTGCACGGTCGCCAGACCGCAGGGCATCGACTATCGCGGCGTGGTCTTCGGCGGTCGGGCGGCGCAGATCGAGCACGGCGTGGTCGGCGTGGTCGGCGCCCTTTCGGAAGATCGTCCAGAACACGTCGATCAGTTGCAGCACGAAGGGATTGCCGAGGGGTTCGAACAGCGCCTGATGAAAGGCATGGTCGACGTCGGCGGGCACCCGGCCATGTTCGGCGCGGGCCCGCATCTGGTCGACGAGTTCGTCGAGCAGCAACAGGTCACCGTCGGTGATGACCTTGGCGACCTCGGTGATCAAGCCCTCCTCGAGCGCTCGGCGCGCTTGAAGCAGATGAAGAAGCGGAACCCTGTCGGCCTGCAGGCCATAGGGCAGCTGCTCGATCAACGGACCGAAGCTGAAGGTGCCGACGAACAGTCCCTTGCCGCGGCGGACCTCCACCACGCCGTGCGCCTCGAGGCGGCGGAGTCCCTCGCGGACCGAGGTCTTCCCAACGTCGAGCAGAGCAGCCAGCTCAGCCTCCGAGGGCAGCGGGTCTCCCGGCTTGAGTCGCTTGTCGACGATGAAGGCACGGATGGCATCGCCGGTTTCGTGTGACAGCAACGCTCGCATCTGTGCTCCATCGACGCAGGCGGCCGCGACCGCGACCAACTTTTCGGATATCAGGTAGGTTACCCCGCTCGACGATGGTCAGGTTCCGCGTCGGTCAGGAACCTTTGAGATCGACGGCCATCTCGGCGAGCTGAGCGAACGCCTCCTCGAGCCGCTGCGCCATGACGCGCGGACCGAGGAGTGCGGGCTCCGTCTCGGCGACCAGATTTGCGCGCGCGGTGACCACGGTGACGTTGAACAGAGTCCTCGCGAGCTCGAGCAGCCGATCGTCCAACGGCACCCCTGCCCGATCGGCAAGTATCTTCATCACGCGGGGATTGCGGTACTCAATCGCCTTCTTGCGCAACACATCGGAGGAGTTGATCACCCGCAGCATCAGAGTCACCTGGTCGGCCGACGGCTGGCCGTAGGGTCGGTCGGCGACGCGGTTGAACACCGCCACGTGCGCGGCCCGCATCGCCTCCAGCGGACCGAGGTGCTCGGACTGCTCACTCACCTCGGCGACGACGTCGTCGGACACGGCGTCGAGAAGGGCCAGGAACACCGCATCCTTGGTGGAGAAGTAACGGCTGAACGTCCGTGGCGAGACGTCGGCCGCGGCAGCGATCAGTTCGATGGTCGCATTCTCGTCGCCGACGCTCAGGCACAGTTTCACGGCAGCGTCGATCAACTCGGCATGGGTGCGTTGGGCCTTGCGCTCTCGCAATGTCGTGTTCGGCGGGTCAGCAACGTTTGCCACGCCGCGACTGTAGTCGACATTAGCCAGGCTAACGTCTTCGGCGAAGCCCCCCATAGAACGGGGTGGGCGACCCGTCTCGGGCGCCTGCCGCGAATTGACCTGGCGCCGAACGGAGTTCGCGGACAACGCCGCGCAACGGCGGTCACGACTTCTCGCCCCCGTTTGACGAGCCCCCTGCGAGGTAGTTGTGTGTTGTCCACCCGCCGTCAGTTGAGGGAAGGCTGCCGCTGTGACCACTGAAGCCAAACCTGACACCGAACAGCCGCTCACGCCGGCCGAACCGCGGAAGCGGCGCCGGGTGGTGGGAGCGCTGCGGTCGCCGTCGGGTGCGGTCATTCCACACCCCGCCCTTGACGTCACGGTCGACGAGTCCGCGCAGTCACGCCGACGCGGCATCGACTGGGTGGTGTTCGGCGTGACCGCCGTCATCGCCGTCGGCTTCCTGGTCTGGGGCTTCGTCAGTACGCCGTCCCTGAGCAGCGTGTCGGGCTCCGCGTTGACGTGGACCATGGAGAACACCGGTTGGCTCTTCGTGGTGACGTCCTCGGCGTTCGTGATCTTCGTGCTGTGGTTGGCGTTGAGCCGCTTCGGCGCCATCCCGCTTGGGCGCGACGACGAGGAACCCGAGTTCCGAACCGTGTCGTGGATCGCCATGATGTTCAGCGCCGGGATGGGTATCGGCCTGATGTTCTACGGCGTCGCCGAACCGCTCTCGCATCTGGTCACGCCGCCGCCGGGGACCGGCCCGGCGGGCAACACGGAAGCCATGCAGACCGCCATGGCCACGACCCTGTTCCACTGGACCCTGCACCCGTGGGCGATCTACGCCGTCGTCGGTCTCGCGATCGCCTACGGCGTGTACCGCAAGGGCCGCCTGCAACTGATCAGCGCGGCCTTCGAGCCGCTGATCGGCGACCGGGCGAACGGGCCGCTGGGCAAGATCATCGACATGCTGGCGATCTTCGCCACGCTGTTCGGGTCGGCTGCGTCGCTCGGCCTCGGCGCCCTGCAGATCCGCAGCGGCCTGAACATCGTCGCGGGCATCGGCACCGCAGGCAATGCGGTGCTGATCGGCATCATCGTGGTGCTGACGATCGCGTTCATCTTCTCGGCGGTGTCGGGCGTCGCCAAGGGAATTCAGTGGCTGTCCAACGTCAACATGATCCTGGCGCTGATCCTGGCGCTGTTCGTCTTCATCGTCGGGCCGACGGTCTTCATCCTCAACGTCATCCCCACCGCGTTGGGCAGCTACGTGCAGGACATGGCGATGATGTCGGCGCGCACGGGCGCCGAGGGCGCCAACGTCGACGCCTGGCTGCAGAGCTGGACGGTCTTCTACTGGGCATGGTGGCTGTCGTGGACCCCGTTCGTCGGGATGTTCATCGCCCGCATCTCGCGGGGCCGCACGATCCGCCAGTTCGTCACCGGTGTGCTCCTGGTGCCCAGCGTGGTGTCGCTGATCTGGTTCGCGGTCTTCGGCGGCGCCGCGATCAGCATCCAGCAGGGCGGCGTCGACCTAGCAGGCGAGGGAACCACCGAGGGCCAGCTGTTCACGCTGCTGGATCAGTTCCCGTTCGCCACGGTCGCCAGCATCCTGGTGATCGTGCTGGTCGCGATCTTCTTCGTCTCCGGTGCGGACGCGGCGTCGATCGTGATGGGCTCGCTGTCGGAGCGCGGGGCGATAGAGCCCTCGCGGCCCACGGTGGTGTTCTGGGGCGCTGCGACCGGCGCGGTGGCCGCAGTGATGCTGCTGGTCGGTGGCGACGATGCCCTGACCGGTCTTCAGTCGTTGACCATCCTGGCCGCGCTGCCGTTCGTCCTCGTGATGGTCGGCCTCTCGGTCGCACTGGTGAAGGACCTTCGCAAGGACCCCATGATGATTCGGCAGCGCTACGCCGCCGAGGCGGTCGACGATGCCGTGATCGCAGGCGTCGTCGAGCACGGGGACGACTTCGTCATCGCGGTCGAGAAGGATCCCGGCGCCTGAGCCGGCAGCGGGGTGGGCGTGAGCTCGGGCCAGGGGGCGGACCTCCGCCCGCAGGTACCCTCGCGGTAATCCCGAGCACACGAATCGAGGCGTTTCGCGATGTCAGACCCCCAGTCGGTCGAGGTCGAACCCGCGGAGCAGACGCGGTCGCGTCGCCGGTGGCTGCGCCTCGTTCCGGTGTTCGTCATCACCCTGATCCTGCTCGGCGTGCCGTGGTGGACGCTGCTCGCGGCGGGCACGCACTGGCCGACGGCCGTCGTGGTCGTCGGGACGCTGGTGTTCGCGGTGGCGTTCGTCGGACTGCCCGCGTTGATGTTTCTCGGCCGCGGTGGCCGGCGGCCGGACTGGGCAGCCGTCACCGCCGACGCCCTGCTCGGTGTGGCCTGGGTGCTGTTCTTCTGGTCGGTGCTTGGCCAGCTTTTGAGGCTGGGGTTGCTGGTGTCCGGCGTCGGCGATCCGACGCGGTCGCGTGTCGTGGCGGCCGCCGTCGTGGTCGTCGTGCTCGCCTTGCTCGCGTGGGGCTACTCCGAAGCGATGCGGGTACCGCGGACCCGACACGTCGACGTCGTCATCCCCCGGCTCGGCGGTGGGCTGGACGGCCTGCGCGTCGCCATGATCACCGACACCCATTACGGGCCGATCGACCGCAGCCGGTGGTCCGCGGCAGTGAAGGACCGCGTGAACGAGCTGGACGCCGACATCGTGTGCCACGTCGGCGACATCGCGGACGGCACGGTGGCGGTGCGCGAGGCCCAGGCCGCGCCACTCGCTGCGATGCGGGGCAGGCTCGCCCGCGTGTACGTCACCGGCAACCACGAGTACTACGGCGAGGCGCAGAGCTGGCTCGACTACATGGCCGGCATCGGCTGGGATGTGCTGCACAACAGGCACCTCGTCGTCGAACGCAGTGGCGACCGGCTCGTCGTCGCGGGCGTCGACGACGCCACCGCCATGGGCTCCGGACTCGACGGGCACGGCGCGGACCTCGGGGCGGCGTTGGCGTCCGCCGATCCCGATCTGCCGGTGCTGCTTCTGGCCCATCAGCCCAAGCAGGTCCGCAAAGCGGTCGACGCCGGGGTGGACCTGCAGATCTCCGGGCACACCCACGGTGGGCAGATCTGGCCGTTCAACTTCCTGGTCAGGCTCGACCAGCCGGTGGTCCAAGGACTGAGTAGCCACGGCGAGCGCACGCAGCTCTACACCAGTCGCGGCACCGGTTTCTGGGGTCCGCCGTTGCGCGTGTTCGCACCCAGCGAGATCACGTTGCTGACGCTGCGACGGGCGTGAGGCGCCGTCGTCGCAGCGTCCCCGTCGGGACCTTCGACGCGGCAACGAACCGCTGGACCGACGACGTCGATGCCGCCGGTGCGGTGCAACGCGACCGGCTGACCCTGGCGACGTTCAACATCTGGTTCAACGAATGTCACGCGGAGCAGCGTTACCGTGTGATCGCCGAGCTGCTGTCCCGAAACATGCCTGACGTCATGGTATTTCAGGAAGTCACGCCGACTGCGCTGGCCGTCTTCCTCGGCCAACCGTGGATTCGCGAGCGATACCACCGGGCCGAGGTGACCGGTGACGGTGTCGGCAACTACGGCCTGTTGATGCTGTCCCGGCTGCCCGTCAACCGAGTCACCTACACCCGGCTGCCAACCCACCTTGCACGCGGATTCCTGGTGGCCGAGTTCGCCGTCAACGGTCGGCCCGTGGTAGTCGTCGCCGTCCACCTGGAAAGCGGAAAGGCGGCGTCACGGTTGCGCGCACGGCAGCTGGGACGCATCTTCCGCACTCTGCGAAGCGTTGAATCCGCTGTCGTCCTCGGTGATTTCAACATGCGCGATGCCGAGAACGGATCGATCGGCGCACCCTACCGCGATCTCTGGCCGGTGCTGCGGCCACACGACGACGGCTTCACCGAGGACACGACCATCAACCTGATGCGGTTCGACAGCAAGAACAAGCACCGACACGTTCGATTCGACCGCGTGCTTCTCAAGAGCGACTCTTGGGAGGGCGCCAGCATCGACCTCCTGGGGACGGAACCGATCTCGAGTGCACTGCCGCGGGTGTACCCGTCCGATCACTTCGGGGTGCAGTGCCACCTGGAACGCAGGCGGGGTGCATCCGCGGAAACCGCACGGCATCACGGCCTCTGGCCAGGATGGCGGGCCTTCAGAAGCTGAGTCGCCGGTACCGCTGCAGGCGCCGGATGCCCGCGGCCGCGACGATGCCGTCGTGCGGGCGCAACGCAGCCGCCACCAGGGTGCGGGTGTGGTCGACGTCGAACTGGGTGCCGATCGCCACCAGACAGTTGGCACGTGCCGTCGGTGGCGCGGTCGCGAGGTGAATCGACGTGCCGACCACGTTGACGACGTAGCTGCGCACTCGTCCGCGGTAGCGGACCGCGACGGTGCCCTTGAGCCGATACACCCCGGCTGGGGGTTCTTCGAGCAGATCGAGCAGTGCGCCGGGGTCGATGCATCCGTCGCTGGTCGACGTGACGGAGGCGGCGTGGACGTGGTCGTGGTGTTCGGGGTGTGCGTCGGTGGCTGTGGTCGTCGCCGCATCGAGCAGCAGTTCTCGAAAGGAGAGCTGTCCCGAGCCCTCGTCGGCGTCGGACACGTCGTACAGCAGTGTCGGGTCGATCCTGGCGCCGGTCGTGCCGACCACGTGCGCATGCGGATTGCGTTCGCGCACGCGGGATTCGATGCGGTCCATCTCGGCGGCACGGTTCTTCTCGGGGATCTGGTCGAGCTTGTTGACCACGACGAGCGATGCCGCCCCGTACCGGGCCGGCGGGATGCCGCCCCGGTCGACCATGTCGAAGTGCGTGGCCGCGTCGATGACGTCGACGACGCCGCCCGGCCGCACCCGTTCGACTCCGCTGAAGCGGATCAGCCGGGACACCGCGACGGGGTCGGCCAGTCCACTCGCCTCGACGATGATGACGTCCAGCGCCAGGCGCGGGTCCGTGAGCTTATCCAGCGCGTCATCCAACCCGCCATCGTCGGGCAGGCAGCAGACGCAGCCGCCCGTGATCGACACCGGTTCGTCGACCTGGCCCGTCACCAGGGCGGCATCGACGTTGATCTCACCAAAGTCGTTGATGACGACGCCGATCCGCGCACCAGGAGCTTGCAGCACGTGGTTCAGCAGGCTCGTCTTGCCTGCGCCGAGGTACCCGGTCAACGCGATGACCGGTATTGCCCGCACCCGAGGAGTGTAGGGCCACCGGCGAAGGCTCGACGCCGGGTGGGCGGCCGAGTCCGTACGCTCGATCGGGTGACGCTGGTGTCGTGGGCGCGCTTCGTGGTGCAGTACTACCTGTACGACACCGATCGGGCGGGGTTGCTGGCCGCCGCGCGCATCGCGATGGGGTGGCCCGTCTTCCTGCTGACCTCGTCGCTGATCTACTTGGCCATCAGGACCGCCATTCGTGTCCTGCCACGTACGGCCGAGGCGGTTGACTAACCGAGCGGAAGGAACGATCCATGAGCGACGCGGACGCCGCATCGATTCGAGCGGCCAGAGATGACTGGGCCAAGGAGCACCTCGAGACCTATCTCAGCTCCGGCGGCGCCAAGGGACACATCCTGGACCTCAGCTCCGTCGGCGGTCACGCGGTGACGACCCACTGCTTGATCAAGGTCGTGGGGCGCAACTCGGGCAAGGTCTACGTCAAGCCGTTGATCTACGGCAACACCGGCGGTGAGATCGTCATCGTCGCGTCCAAGGGAGGCGCTGACACCCATCCGGAGTGGTACCTGAACATCCGGCACAGCGAGACCATCGACGTCCAGATCGCCACCCAGGCGTTCGAGGCCACCTGGCGCGAGCCCGAAACCGAAGAGCGGCACCAGGTGTGGGCCTACATGACGCACCTGTTCCCGCCCTACCTCGGCTATCAGTTGTCGACGGAGCGTCACATTCCGCTGGTGATGTTGAAGCCCGTGCGCTCGATCGACGTCTTCACGCCCGAGTGACGCGCCCACGTCGCGGATGAGCGAGCTAGTGGTGCACCAGGTCCTTGGCCGAGTCCGGCGTCTTCTTGCCGAGCAGGACCGTGGGGACGTCCTTGGTCTCGCGGGCGGTCAGCGCCGACGCGGCGGCGATCACGCAGACCACGGCCGTGAAGATGCTGATGACCACCCAGCCGCCTTCTCGGACGCCGCCGAGCGCGGTGACGATCGTCGGTGCGAAACCTGCCAGCAGGAACCCGAGCTGGGTGCCGATCGCCACGCCGGAGAAGCGCACCTCGGTGCTGAACATCTCGTTGTAGAAGGACGGCCACACGGCGTTCGCGGCGCCGTAGCCGAGGGCGAAGGTCGCCACTGCGAGCACGAACGTCAACGTGTGGTCGTCGTTGCTCATCGACAGCATGTAGAAGGGCATCAGCGCAGCCGAGGACAGCGCACCGTAGATGAACACCGGCTTGCGACCGATGCGGTCGGCGAGCATGCCGAACAGGGGCTGGGACCCGAGTGCGACGACGTTGGCCACGACCACCAGCCACAGCGTGATGTCGGCCGGTAGCCCGACCTTCTTGCCGTAGGCGATCGCGAGGGTGCCGAAGACCGTCGACACCGCGGCGATGAACGCGCAGACGATGACGCGTAGCACGTCGCGCCAGTGGTGACGAAGCAGCGGCTTCAGCGGCACCCGCGCGATGGTGCCCGCGGCCTTCGCCTCTTCGAACTCAGGCGTCTCGTGCAGCTTGCGACGGATGAAGTAGGCCACCAGGACGACGATTGCGCTGAGCCAGAACGGAACTCGCCAACCCCACGACAGCTCGGCTTCATCGGACAAGGACACGAACGGGATGAGCACCAGCGACGCCAGGATCAGCCCGCCCTGTGTCCCCGTCAGCGTCCATGACGTATAGAACGCCCGCTGGTGATCGGGCGCATGCTCGAGCGTCAACGAGCTGGCACCGGCCTGCTCGCCAGCTGCGGAGAAGCCCTGCAGCAGTCGGCACAGCACCAGCAGGCCGAGGCCCAGGTAGCCGGCGGTGGCGAACGTCGGCAGACAGCCGATGGCGAAAGTCGAAATGCCCATCAGGACGATCGTGAACATCAGCACGCGTTGGCGGCCGATCCGGTCTCCGAAGTGTCCGAGCACGAAGGCGCCGACAGGTCGGGCGAAATACGCGACACCGAACGTCGCGAACGACATCACCAGCGCGCCCTCGCTGCCGGACGGGAAGAACACCCTGGGGAAGATGAGCGCCGCGGCCTGCCCGAACAGGAAGAAGTCGTAGTACTCGACCGCACTTCCCATGAAGCTGGCCAGCGCGGCCCGCCTCGGAGTTCGCGCGGGACCGTCCGGAGACGCACCCCCGGCCGGATTCTGGTGGATTGCGGTCATCGGACTCCTCCTAGTTTCCTGCGACTTCGGGATCGTTGGGCGGGATTTCGAACCATGGGACCGCGGTGCGATTCACTCGACGAGCCTTCGGAAGTGCCGCGACATCCTGGCGGCGTCCGGTACGAGGCCGGTGATCAGCTGGAAGGCAGTGGTGGCCTGGTGCACGGCCATGTGCCCGCCGTCGAGCGTGCGGCAGCCGACGCGGCGGGCCGCGGTCAGCAGCGCGGTGTCCAGCGGTCGGTAGACGATGTCGGCGACCCACAGCGCCGCGTGCAGAAGACTCTCGTCGAACGGAAGACCTGGGTGCTCGGCCATGCCGGTGGGCGTGCAGTGCACGACGCCGTCCGCATGGGGAAGCAGGACGGTCAGCTTGTCGAAGGCCGAGGCGTCAATCCGGGCTTCTGGATGGCGGGCCGACAGTTCTCCGGCGAGCGCGGTGGCGCGATCGACGTCCAGGTCGACGACGGTGAGGTGGTCGGCTCCCAGCTCGAGTAGTGCATGGCCGACCGCGGCCCCTGCGCCGCCGGCACCGAGCAGCACCACGTTGCTGGTCGCTGCGCTAGGGAGTCCCTCGGCGAATCCGGTCGCGAAGCCAGGTGCGTCGGTGTTGTAGCCGACCGTCCGCGCCCCGTCGAAGACGACGGTGTTGACCGCGCCGAGGGCGGCGGCGGCGTCGTCGACCGCGTCGAGGTTGGGGATGACCAGGCGCTTGCAGGGGTGGGTGACGTTCAGCGCGTTGAAGCCGAGGGCGCGAGCCCAGGTGAGGACCTCACCGATCCGCTCGGGCGCGACCCCGATCTCGCGGAGGTCGATGGTGCGGTAGAGGTAGTCCAGATCGTGCGCCCGGCCCTCGGCCATGTGCAGCGCCGGGGTGAGGGAGGGCCCCACGCCGGTGCCGACGAGGCCGACGAGGATTGGGTTGATCGCCACGGTGCTTTGCTTCCTTAATGTACGAACTAGTACGTTCAAGAAGTAGACCAGTGTGGCGCGCGTCTCGTCAACCCCCATGGGTGGGCGGGGTCTCGATCAGGGAGTGGTGAGCCAGCCGACGACGACGTCGCCGATCATCCGGCGCAGGTGTGCGCGTTGCGAGAGCTCGGTGAAGTCGACCCCGAACAGGAAACCGAAGGTGTGCCGGTTTGCGACCTGGAAGACGCAGTAGGAGCTGATGACGATGTGAACGTCGAGTGCGTCGACGTCGCACCGGAAGGCGCCCTGTTCGCGACCGCGCTCGAGGATCTCGTCCAGCAGCGAAGTAGCAGGCTGCGACAGCGTGCGCAGTGAGTCGAGCCGGCCGATGTACTCGCCGCGGTGGATGTTCTCGATCGATACCAGCCTGATGAAGGCCTGGTGGTCGAGGTGGTGATCGAAGGTCAGCTCGGCGAGCCTGCGCATCGCCACGACGGGGTCCACATGGTCGACCTGCAGCTTCTGCTCGGCCTCGCGAATGCCGCGGTAGGCGTTCTCGAGGACGGCCAGGTACAGCTGCTCCTTGCCGCCGAAGTAGTAGTAGATCATCCGCTTCGTCGTGCGGGTGCGCTGCGCGATCTCATCGACGCGGGCACCCGAGTAGCCGGACTCGGCGAAGACCTCCGTGGCGACGGACAGCACCTCGGCGCGGGTGCGCTCGGCATCGCGCTGCAGTTCCCGTCTTGGCTCGGGGGCGGTCACGATCGGCAGCTTACTGCGCAGAGCCGGCCGAACTTCCTCATCGGGCTTCCGAATGTATTAACCGTTTAGTACATTGGATTGTGATTGGAGGCACACCATGAAGACGTCCATTGCGACCGTGTCCATCAGCGGGT
>NZ_JAVROT010000085.1:0-6504 GCF_032162605.1 Mycobacterium sp.
CCACGGGTCCGCGTCGAGGTCTTCGTGGTCGACGATGATGCCGTCGACCCCGCGGGCCAGTCGGATCATCGCGGCGATCGCACCGGAGGTGTCCGACTTGAGTGCCCACGCCCAAATGTCCGTGGCAGCCTTCTTCCCCTCCGTCTTGGCGGTCTTCGCCGCCAACGCGTACAACCCCTTGGCGACCCGTTTGGCGACCTCGGTGACCAGGGCATCCTTCTCGTCGACGATCCAGCGGCCGTTGCGACACACGATCCACTTGCCCCAGGCGTGCACGTAGCGGATGCTCCCGGCCGCGTGGTGTAGCAGTCGGGCCGCGTTGCCGACGTCGGTCGGCCGTTGCTCATCGGGGAATTTGAACGCGCGGACCTTGTCCTTCCCGGTGTCACGCGGCCCGGCCGATTTGGTGGCCGCCTGGGTGGCCTCGGCGACGGCTTCGTCGACCGGCTCGGCGCCGTCGAGGTCGTCGCCCGCCGGGTAGCGCCGGTAGACGTCACGGAGCTTGGCTTCGGCCTCCTGCCACGTCACCGGGTAGCGGCAGCCGGGGCCGTGGAAACGAGCCTCGGGGTCTGGCCGTCGGGCTGTTCGCACAGCAGCCAACGCTGCCGGTACGTGGGCAGCGCCTCGGTGAGGTCGAGCCCCAAGTTGCGCAGTCGTCCCGCGTAGGCGACGAGTTCGGGATGGCGGTGACCGTCGGCGATCATGGTGGTGTTGGGGTCGGCGGTTTCCCGTAGGAAGTCCTCGCCATTGGCGCCCGATGAAGACCGCCCGGCGCCACGATGAGCGTCGGGTTGCGAGCCCTCGGTGTCGGTGTCAACACCGTCGGTGTCGGTGTTCGTGCCTGCCAGCAGCAGCGCAGCGACCTCGTCGGGTAGGTCGGCGATCTCGGCGCCGTTGCCGGTGTAGACGACGCCAGAGGCGTGCTGAGACCCTTCCGCGACGGCGAACCCACCGTGCCCGCGCACGTTGATCTTGTACCCGGCGAACGCGGCTTCGCGATTGGTGATGCGCGTCGGCTGGTGGTCCCACCGGAAGTACAGGTGCTTGCCCTGGTAGGTGGTGACCGTGTAGGTGGGCGGCAGGGTGATGCCGTGTGCGTCGCACCAACGCTCCAATTCACCGGCCTGGTCTTCGTCGAGCACGACGATGTTGGTGGGGCCGCAGGAGACGCCGATGTTGGCCAACCCGCCGCGACTGGTCCACGCGAGTTCGATCATCTGCTCGGTGACGGTGGTCGCCCAGGTTCCCCACTTGCAGGCGGGGTGCTTGCCGCGGACGCCGTCACACGGGTTGTTGGGTCCGTGCAGACCGAGGCATTGCGGGTGGTCGGGATGGTCGACGGGGAAGACATGGAATCCGCGGCGCAGGAGTGTGATTGCCGCGGCCATGGTGTCGGCGGTCTCGTCGCCAGCGACCTGATGCTGAGCGCGCGCGAGTATCTCGCGGACGCGAGCGGTTTGGCCGGGACTGGCCGCGGTCAACGCTCCTGGCGGCGCCGCGGCGTCGCGGCTGTCGGCAACGCTCGATATGATCGTGGTATCTGCTTGCCTGGCGGATTCTGGAGCGGTCCCGGCCCTCACGGTCGGGGCCGTTTCGCTGTCAGGAGGCGGCATCGGCACCTCCGCGGGCTTCGCGGGCCTTGCGACGGGCGACGGCCGAGCGCAGCGCCATCCGCTTGAAGTGAGCTCGGCGCGCGCTCTCGGCACGCTTGGCGCGTTCGGCTGGCGACAGCGTGCGCTCGGGGTCGACCTGGTCCTCGAACTTGCGGCGCATCGCATCGCGACCGGGTTGCGTTCGCGTGGTGCGGTTTTCGGTATTCGCCCAACTTGCATCGGACGCGAGCGAAGCGCGGAGGGTGCGCTCGGAAGGTGTCAACGATAAAGGCATGGCTGGCAGCCCCTTTCGGGTAACTGCACAGCCGCTCCGCGCTATGCGGGTGGCGCCGCGCGCGCCTCGATCGATGTGAGCTTGTTGAACTGGTTACGTCATGCTATCGAGAAACGCGGACCTGCGTCGCCCGTCGTGCTAACTCAGCACACCCGGATCGTCACCGCAGCGTGCCGGTCGCCACCGTGGTTGCGTCGGCGGGCGCGGTCGACCAGCTTCGCCAACTCAGCGCCGGTGGGTAGCCGCGGCGCCGGTGTGCATGAACACATTCCGTGCGCCCAGGTGCCACTGTCCGGGACCGGATGGTGTTCGCAAGGATCTTCGGCCCAGAACGTGCCGACCGGCCGGTGGCACTGACTACACCGCGCCGTGATCAGCGCGCGCGGCTGGTGGAACAGAAACTCATGGCCGCCGTCACTGGCGCCGGTGTCGGTCATAAGTCGCCAAGGTTCAGGCCTCGGGCCTCGGCGGCGGCCCGGTCCGCGGCGGTCGACCGGGTGTAGCGGTCGATCATCGACCGAGTCGACCAGCCCGCGACCGACATCAAGCCGCCCTCGGACCCGCCCGCGGCCAACCAGCGCGACGCGGCGGTGTGCCGCATCAGGTGCAGGTGAAAACCCTTCAGCCCGGCGCGCTCGGCCCGGTACTTGAGCGCCTTGTCCAGCCCGTGATAGGCGAACGTCTGACCGCCCCCGCCCAACCAGAGTGCGTCGGTGTGGGCCAGGCGATGGGCGCGGCGCAGCCGCAGATACCGGTCGATCGCGCGCCCGGTTTGCGGCCCGAATGGTGCGATGCGGCCTTTGCCGCCCTTGCCGCGGCGCACCGTGACGATTCCCCGTGTCACGTCGACGTCGTCGACGTCGAGCCCGAGCACTTCCCCGGCGCGCATCCCGGTCTCGGCCATCAGTCGAACCAGCGCCTCGTCGCGGCGGTCCAGGAAGTCCCGGCCGTCGCACGCCTTGAGTAGGCGGCGCAACTCATCGTCGGACAGGCTCTCGGTGACCTTGGTGTCCAGCTTGGGCGGCTTCAGTCCGAGCAGCGGGTCCGCGTCGAGTTCACCCTCCTCGGTCAGCCACGCGGCGAACCGCTTGAGCGCCATCTGGCGACTGCGCGCGGTCGCAGCCTCGGCCCCGCCGTCGAGCAGGTCGGCGATCCACTGCTTGACGAGCCCGCGGTCCAACGCCGGGGTGTGCCCGTTGCGTGCGCACCACTCCAGGAACAGGCGGGCGCCAGTGGTGTAGGAGTCGACGGTCTGGGCGGCCTTGCGTTCGGCGCGTAGCGCGAGCTTCCAACTCGGGAGCAAGGCGCCGAGGTCCAGGTCGGTGGGCGTGGTGGGCATACCAGATACGTTAGACCGATAGCGTCAAGCTAGCTAGGAATCCTTGTCCAGAGGGGTATATCTGCTGGTAGAGGTGTTGTTCGCCCCAAGCAAGCGTTCGACGTATTTCGCGATGACGTCGACCTCGAGATTGACCGGAGCTCCGACGGCGGCCCGACCGAGCGTCGTCAGCTGCAACGTGGTGGGAATCAGGGAGACTTCGAACCAGTCGTCAGCCAGCCCGGACACGGTCAGGGAGATCCCATCGACGGTGATCGAACCCTTCTCGACGACGTAGCGCGACAGTGCGGTAGGCAGCGCGATCCGAACCACATCCCAGTGCTCGGACGGCGTGCGTGCGACGACGTGCCCGGTGCCGTCGACGTGGCCCTGCACGATGTGGCCGCCGAGCCTGCTGTTGACCGCAGCGGCCCGCTCGAGATTGACCTGGCTGCCGACACCGACCCCACGCAGGCTCGATCTGTCCAGCGTTTCGGCCATCACGTCGGCAGTGAAGGCACCATCGGGCAGCACCTCGACGACCGTCAGGCACACGCCGTTGACGGCGATCGAGTCGCCATGCCCCGCGTCGGCGGTGACGAGCGGCCCGCGGATGACGAACCGGGCGGCGTCGGAGAGCTCCTCCATGCCGACGACCTCACCAAGTTCCTCGACGATTCCGGTGAACATGCCCCAAAGGCTAGTCCCGGGTCACGTCGCGCTCCCCTACGGCCGCTGCCCGCCGAAATACGTCGCCACCGGATTGCCGTTGAAGTTGGCCTCCAGAGCGCGGAGTAGGGCCTGCGTAGCTCGTCGATCATCGCGGCGATCAGCACCGCGCCGTCGCCTTCATCGGCGCCTAAGGGTCGAAACTCCAGGTCAGCTGCCACGAGTTCACTTCTACCGGGTCCCCGGGCCACGCGTGTACCCCATGGCACCCACTACGATGAGCTCATGCAGACGCGCCCCAGGCTTGCCATGCTCATTTCACTGTTCACCGCCTTGGTGACGGCTCTCGTCCTGACCTCGGGATGCTCGTCGGACAAGTCGTCCAACGCCCCGCTACCCGACGCAGCAACGCTGCTGAAGGACTCGAACACCACCACCAAGGCGCAACAAAGCGTCCACCTGGTCATCACCGTCACCGGCGAGATCAAGGAACTTCCGATCACGACGTTGACTGGCGATCTGACCAACACCCCGGCAGTGGCCGCATCCGGCAAGGCCGACATCACCGCCCTCGGCACCAAGCTGGAGGGCGTCGGATTCGTCGTCACAGACGGCAAGCTGTATGCCGCCCTCACGCCGGGAAGCTGGACGGACTTCGGTCCCGCCGCGGACATCTACGACGTCTCCGCGATCCTCAACCCGGACAAGGGCCTGGCCAACGTGCTGGCCAACTTCACCGATCCCAAGGCCGTTGGCCGCGAGTCGGTCAACGGCGTCGACACGGTGAAGGTCACCGGCACCGTTTCGGCGGACGCCGTCAATGGCATCGCGCCGCAGCTCGCAGTCACCGGTCCCGTTCCAGGCACGGCGTGGATCAGCCCGGACGGCGATCACAAACTGATCCAGGCGAAGCTTGAACCCACCTCGGGCACCGCCATCCAACTGACGATGTCGGACTGGGGCAAGCCGGTGACGGTCACCAAGCCAGCAGTCTGATGGCTCACATGACGGACACCCCGGCCGGCGCGGGCCGCCGGATAGCGATCACCGCCGGCGGCTTGGCCGTACTGCTCGGCGCGCTCGACACCTATGTCGTCGTCACGATCATCCGCGACGTGATGACGGACGTCGGCATCCCGATCAACCAGATTCAGCGAGTCGCGCCGATCATCACCGGCTACCTGGTCGGCTACATCGCAGCGATGCCGCTGCTGGGTCGAGCGTCGGACCGATTCGGTCGCAAGCTGTTGATCCAGATCAGCCTGGCAGGATTCGCGGCGGGCTCGGTGGTCACCGCACTCTCGTCCGACCTGACCATCCTGGTCATCGGACGCATCATTCAGGGCACCGCCAGCGGCGCGCTGCTCCCGGTCACGCTGGCGTTGGCCGCCGACCTGTGGTCGCAACGCGACCGGGCCACCATCCTCGGTGGCATCGGTGCAGCCCAGGAACTCGGCAGCGTGCTGGGTCCGCTCTACGGCATTGCGATCGTCTGGGCGCTCAGCAGCTGGCGTTACGTCTTCTGGGTCAACATTCCGTTGGCCCTCATCGCGATGGTGATGATCCACTTCAGCGTTCCGGGCCGGCGGAAGAGCACGGAGCCACCCGAGAAGGTCGACATCGTCGGCGGCCTGCTGCTGGCGGTCGTTCTCGTCCTCGTCGTGTTCGGGCTGTACAACCCGGCTCCCGACGGCAAGCAGGTGCTTCCCAACGGCGGCGGGCTGATGCTGGCCGGGGCCGCCGTCGTCGCAGTGGCGTTCTTTGCGTGGGAGCGCTGGTCGCGTACGAAGCTGATCGACCCGGTCGGCGTGCACTTCAGACCCTTCCTGTGTGCGCTCGGAGCCTCGTTCACCGCGGGGGCGGCCCTGATGGTCACGCTGGTCAACGTCGAACTGTTCGGCCAGGGAGTACTTGGTCTGAGCCAGAATGAGGCCGCGTTCCTGTTGATGCGATTCCTCGTCGCGCTTCCCGTTGGCGCGCTGATCGGCGGTTTCCTGGCGACGCGGATAGGCGACCGGATCGTGGCTTGCGTCGGGCTGCTGGTCGCCGCCTTCGCCTACTATCTGGTATCACACTGGCCGGTGGATCTGCTTGCCGCGCGCCACGATTTCGGGCTGTTCACGGTGCCGGCGATGGACTTCGACCTGGCGTTGGCCGGGTTCGGGCTGGGCCTGGTGATCGGACCGCTGACGTCGGCGTCGCTGAGGGTGGTGCCCGCGGCCCAGCACGGTATCGCGTCGTCAGCGGTGGTCGTGGCACGCATGACCGGGATGCTGGTCGGGGTCGCCTCACTGTCGGCATGGGGCCTGTACCGGTTCAATCAGATCCTGCAGCACCTGCCGAAGAAGGGCGGAGGGACGTCGCTGGTCGAACGCATCACCGCCGAGGCCGCGAACTACAAGCTGGCCTTCTCGATGCAGTACGGCGAGATGTTCGCCATCACCGCGATCGTCTGCGTGCTCGGAGCCGTGCTCGGCCTGTTCATCGCAGGTCGAAAGGAACGCGCCGACGACCCCGAACAGGAGATCGAGATCGTCAGCGCGTCAAGCTAATTCGGCTCAACAGCGTTCGACGCCGGGGCCCATCGATTTGAACTCAACGCGTTCGCGGGGGTTCGGCGTGCTCAGCAC